>CABUOA010000008.1 GCA_902493145.1 uncultured Collinsella sp.
CGGCCTTCATGCCGGCCGCCTGCAGCATGGTGCCCATGCCGCCGTCGAACAGCAGGTGTCCCGTGCCCTCGATGGCGGCGCGCAGGCGATCGTCCTTAACGCGAAGGTCGTCGATCGTGCGCGTCTTGTATGCAGCCCCGTTGCGGCGCGCAGCATCAACAGGCGCCGCCAGCGCGGCACCGTCCAGATCATGAGTGATAAGTATGTTTGAGCTATTCGCCATGTGCGTCCATTTCGTCTAGAGCCCACTGAGGAATTTCTATTTGAAGGGATTTGTCGGGCTCGATATCTTTGATTCGCTTGTTGTAGTGGGCAAGAAGCCGTGCGACATTTAATCGAATTAGGTCTCGCTTGTAGAACGATAATTCTTCAATATTGATGCCGATAAACGATTCGAGCGCGATAACCTGTACGCGATTGCCGAGTCCCTCACTTTCGAACAGTCCGTAAGCGAAGGAAACTTTATCGTGGGGGACAACGACGATGGGCCGAATGCCATTTCGAATGTTATCTCGGCATCGATCGGTCAATTTGGCCATTGGCGATACAGTCACGTGAAATGCAGCATCATTGATTTGGAAATCGCCAGAACGGTCTGTTTGCTGGTCGGCAGCGTTTGAGTTGTCCTTTCCGATTTCTATGGTTGGAAATAACATCTCTAGTTTTGCGCCTACCAGGTGCTGTGCGACGGTACCCGTTGGCTTATCGGACCGTAGGCTTGCTTCGGCTAGGATATCATCGACAATGACAGAAATTGGTTTTTGAAGATCGATTTCGACTTTGATTCTCTGCCGGTTAAAGAAATCGACCTGGATTCGCTCGACGAAGAAATTGGCGATTGCATTCGCAGCTTCAAGACGAGCGTCTTCGCAAGTGTCACTGGGTAGGGCAGAGTTGATAATTGTGGCAAGCTCAAGCGCCATCGGGAGTGTGCCGCGTGAGGTTCTGCCGCCCTCTGATGCGAAGGCACGCGTTTCCCCATGTCTGGCTAAAACTGTTTTGATGCATGCTCCACTTAGGCCTCGTACTTGGCTCCCCTTGTCCGATTGCACATAATCGTCGGTGAGCGGAAAACGGTTTTGCAACAGCTCGCTTATGCCTATGCCAACCGCCATGACGTTACGGTTGACATTGCCTCGCTTGCTGCGTTTGGATTCGTACCAGAGTTCAATGGCATCCAAGATATCTTTATCGGGCTCGTTCAAGGAGCAATTGGTCATTTCCATTATTGTTCACTCCGTTCCTTGAAGACATAAGCGCGGGTTTGACTGCATTTTTTATAAGCCAAGTGACAACTGGCACGGCAACTGCATCGCCGAATGCGTAGCGAATCTGAGCATCCGAGAAGCCGCTAAACTGACATGAGTCAGCACCTTGGAGACGGGCATATTCGGTTCCAGTCATCCAGCGAACTTTTATCTTTCCGTTTTCGCATATAACGACTGCCTGTCTTGATGAGCCGCCGCGAGCCGTTCTTAGACATCCGGCAATTTCTTCTTCACGGATTTCCCAGCGCACAACGCCTGATCGCGTGCGACGGTAAGCAGTGCGAACAGTTTTTTCTTTGGCATTTAAGAAGCGCTGAAGGCGCTCTGCTTGATGCGGTGCAAGCGAGTCGATAAATGCTTGTACTTGGTTTTTGTTCCACCAACGCTTGTCGCCCTCGGGAATATCTTCAACAACCGTTGCAAGGCCCGTCATGCGAAGTGGGCTCGGCTCGTTTAGGTGAGAGACGTGCGTAATGAGTGAAGGGTCGGAGTGAATCCAGGAGACCTTTTCAGGTCGAAGCGAGGAATCGAGTCGGCTGTTGGGAAGAGGGTCTTTTAATCCGACGACAAACATGCGGGGGCGTGACTGGGGAAGCCAGTGCCGTGCATCGATAAAATAAGCGTCGCATGAATAGCCTAAACGATTAAATTCCTGGCAAACGAGTCTAAAGTCATCACTGTTATTAGACGTGGCAAGGCCGATGACGTTTTCGAGAACAAGTGCCCGCGGGGCACGATCGCTCATTCCTTCGATGGCCTTAATAAAGCCAAAGAACGCACTGGACTCTTTGCCAGAGATAAGTCCCTCCCTGTTTCCCGCGAGAGATAAGTTTGTGCAAGGGCTTGACGCCCATGCGATGTCGGCTTGGGGTATTAGGTCGGGGTCGAGTGTGTGGACATCCTGCTCGACTAGATGCTCATCGCCCCAGCACTGGCTGTACATGGCGCATTTAGTACGGTCTATGTCATTTGCCCAGATTGTTTTGATTCCGGCTTTTGCCATGCCGGCACGAGCCAAGCCAATGCCTGAAAAAAACTCAAGCGCGGTTAGTTGTGGCGAGAACTGCAGAATGTTGTGCATGTACTGGCTTTCAGATAGTTGTTATTTGGCATCTTATGGTACTTGTTTGTGAGGACATCCGCTTACTTACGGATGAGATTCCCTCGATACCGTGCCATCAATTGACATTTTATTCAGAATGCGAATAGCAGGTGGTGTGGGCGGCGCGGAAGCGGCAGTGCTCACGCATGCGGCAGATATTGCAGGTGGGGCGGCTCTGGGCGTCGTGGACCTCGCCGTCAAACAGACCGATCACCGCGGTCACGCTCTTGGTGGGCATGAGCAGGCTGGTGGGGGTGACGGTAAGTCCAATGAGGCGCGTGGCGTTGAGTGCATCCACGATTGAGCGCTGGGCCGAGAGCGGGCAGTCGCCATAGCCGGGACTAAAGCGCCAGTTACCGGCGAGCCCGTGTGCAGCGGCCGCAGCCTTGACCTGCTGGTCCATCTGCTCGACGGCGGCTTCTACATAGGCAGAGCATGCGGCGTCGAGCACGGCGCCTTCCAGAGGCTGCTGGGCTCCCGTGGTGCGCAGACGACGCTCGGCGTCCATGCCGAGGGTGCAGGCCATGAGCGCGGCAAAGCGGGCGTCTTTGAGATGGCGATAGATATCGCGACCTTGCAACTCAACGTTGGTGCCAACCAAGCGAATGCAGGGCTCGCCCTGTTCATCGACGCCCGTGGTATCGATGGCAAATACGCGGCGCACGCCACGGGGCTCAATGTCCAGCTCCAGACGCTCAACGACAAGCTCAATTCGTCGTGACAGCTCGGGCTCAATCTTCTGGCCGCCGTAGCCCAGATACCGCAGCATCTCGGCACGGTCGACACGAGGGTGGTGGGCAGCGTCGATACGGTAAAGCGCCGGCGACGCAAGGTCGGCCGGCACTTCTACAACGGTTGTATCGACGTGCGGTTTTTCCATTACCCCAGGCGCTCCATAATGGTCGCGGCGATTGCAGGACGGTTCATAGTGTACAGGTGCAGACCGTCGGCACCGTGCTCCTTAAGGTCGCAAAGCTGACGAGCAGCATAATCTACACCGGCCGCCTGCAGACTCTCGGGGTCGTTCTCGTACTTGGCGAGAATCTTGATGACAGGGGAGGGCAGCGACGCGCCGCACATAAAGACCATGCGGCTGATCTGCGACTTGCCCATAAACGGCATGATGCCCGCGGTGATAGGCACGGTGATACCGGCCTTGTCGGCAAGCTCGCGGAAGCGATAGAAGCATTCATTATCAAAGAAGAGCTGTGTCACAAGGAAACTCGCGCCGGCGTCTTGCTTTTGCTTGAGGTGCTCGACCGAGAGGTTGAGATCCTCGCAGGCAATGTGGCCCTCGGGATAGGCTGCGGCGCCCACGCAAAAGCCGGCGTCGACGAGCTCGGGGATGAGGTCGCGGGCGTAGGCGTAGTCGGAGGCGGGCTTGTCGTTCTCGGTCGCGCCGGCAGGGAGATCGCCACGCAGGGCCAGGATGTTTTCCACGCCGGCGGTGCGGTACTCATCGATCTTGGCGGCGATATCGGCGTGGGTACGGCCCACACAGGTGAGGTGCGCCACCGAGGGCGTGTCGAATTCACTCGAAATCATATGCGCGATGGGGGCGGTGGTGGCACCGTTGCCCGAGCCGCCAGCGGAACAAGTGACCGAGACAAAACTCGGCGAAAGCTTGCACAGGTTGCCTGCTACCTTGCGAGCCGTGTCGAGGGTAAGCTCACCCTTGGGCGGGAACATCTCAAACGAAACGGGTGCAGTGCCCTGGGATGCTGCCTGCTTAAAAACCTCGTCGACGCGCATATCGTGCTCCTTTAGATACTTTAGTTCGATGTGTTGTAAGGATTCTACAGCACCGCTGCGCCACGATGGAGTTTTACTCGCTATTTGGGAATACCAATCGAAGATGCCTTGCTATTGGCATTCCCTATAACAACGCAGCTCATTTGGGACGGGGCTTTTCCCATCAACCAGGTACCTGGGGCAGTCTTTTTGGACGGGGCTTTTGGTTGGTATTGCGAGCGCTGTCTGGTGCGGTTAGAGCGGTTCCGTTTCCCTGAGCCGGCTCGGGCTACGCGGTTGCGTGCTCCGAGGATGCGAAGTGCGCCATGATCAAGCGTACGCTCAAGAACCGCGCCGTCGATACGCAGCAGGTATCCGCCGAGCGGCAAGGCTGCTGTAAGCCTAATTGGCCAGGCTAGCGAGCGCGTCGACGAAGGCTTCGTATGACGTGCATTCCAAAAGTCGGCGTATGTTGGCGGGTTCGATGAGAGAGCCCGCCACGCGGTCGAATACCGTGTTGAACGACGAGCGCTCCGCCGGGCTAAAGCACAGCATGAGAACGAGGTTGACCTGCGTATCCTGCCATTGGATGGGCTTTTTGGAGATGAGCACGGAAATGCGGGAATGCTTGCCGACGAGTCCCACGGTATGGGGCATGGCAAATGCCCCCATGGCAGTCGAGGACATTTCCTCGCGTTCAAACACCTTGTCGATATAGGACCTATCTGCAAAACCGCTGTCGACCAGGCCGCGCCCCATGTGTTCGATGCAGGCGGCGCGGTCGGAAAGATCGTCCCGAACCTCAAAGAGCACAGGATCGATAAGCTCGTGCAGCAGGTCTTTGAACGCGGAGCGCTTACGTGCGTCCAAGATGCCCTCGATCTTGCTTCTGAGGTTTGCGATGTCGGTGCTTGAGGGCACGGGGGCGATCTGGAGCGTTGGGACTTGGAGCACGCTCTGGATGGGCGAGATGCAGATGACGAGGTCGTCGGGGCAGTCCGTGAGCTCCGCCTCGTCTGTCGCGATGCGCGTGATCATGAGCTGCTCGCCAAAACGCCCAGCGAGCTGTTCGACAAGGCGTGGCCCCATATCGTAATAGGAGGGGCAGAAAATGGTTGCCTTAGCCTTGGCGTCAGCTTCGCGCTGGGTGCCGACGGCGCTGCCAAGGTGCAAGGCGATATACGCGATCTCGTCGTCGTTGATCGTGACGCCAAGATCGTTGGTGATGGTCGATGCGAGTGCGACGGCGGCGTCGTAGATAAGGGGGCAACCGGTTTTGACGCTTTCGGTAAGCGGGTTGCGCGAGGGCTTTTGGGTGCGCGCCCGGACAAGGAGACCTCGCACATGCAGGCCAAAGCGCACGAGAAAGCCCCGATCAGAAAGGTCGATACCATAGAGCTCATTGAATTGCGCGGTGAGCTTCTCGACGAGCGCCATGCAGTCCGTGCCGATAAGCTCCGCAAGGTTGCTTTCGGTTGCCGAACGGTAGTCGATATCGGTCGAACGCGCCATGATGAGCAGGGTGAGCTCGCGAAGCTCTTCTGCGGGAAACTCAATCGAGAGGGAAGCCCCCAGGGCGTCCGCGAGCTCGCAGGCGATGGTGCGGTCCTCCTCCGGTAGGTCCGCGGTATCGCCGGCATCGAGACTTTCGGACCTGCGGATGCGATCGATTGAGATTGCGAGGTGCAGCAGCAGGTCCGAGAGCGCATAGTCGTTGATAAAGCGATGGTGGCGATAGAGCGTGTCGCTCACCAGCTGTTGAACGGACTTGATGTCGATATCGGGAAAGGCCCGTGAGAGCGCGCCGGTACCCATGAAGCCGTTGTTTGTCTCTTGCCGAAGCATGCCCGAGAGGAGCTTGCGCTTGTTGCGCTCCGTTCCGTTGAGGGAGATGCGGTCTCGGTGGGTAACAAGCTCAAGGTCGTTGCGCGCGAGGGTGCGCTTGACGCGCGCGAGGTCCGTTTTGAGTGTCGACATGCTTACCGACATCTCGTCACATAGGTCCCACAGGTCGATGGGGTCTCCATCGGGCTGCACGATCAGATGGTTGACGATGTAGTCGCTGCGTTCCTTTGAGGAGCCGAAGCGCTCTCCGTCGTCCGTCTTGAGGACGTCTGCCGCAAGGTTGCGGTCGATTGTGTAGCCGACAGGCGTTGAGGTGAGGATTCCGGGCCATGAGGTGTTGATCTCGCGGACATAGGTCCTGATGCTTCGCACGCTCACATCGAGCGTCTCGGCAAGCGTCGCGGCCGTCTGCGGCGAGTTGCTGACAAGACTGCGGATAAGCTGACGATGTACCGCCCTCACGATAGCTCCTTCTACCTTGATTCCCTGCGCCTCATATTCCGCCAAATTGCAAAGGCGGGCAAGTGAGGACTTGCATGCAGGGGGTGAATCGGGACCGATACGCGCGTTTCACAACGGGTGTGCAAAACGCAAGATGCGTCCTTGCGTGCAACGGGGTAGGGTTGAAGCGTCAAAAGGCAAGGGCCCTTGCAGCGACACAAAACAGAAATCACGCGGACAAGCGTGGCAAGAAAGGATACGACCATGTCTAAGCTCAACGTTCTGCTCGTATGCGGCTCGGGCGCAAGCTCTGGTTTTATGGCTGCCAATATGCGCAAGGTGATCAAGGAGCGCGGCCTCGATATCGCGGTGACCGCCCGTAGCGAAAGCGAGATCGAGAACTATATCGACGAGATCGATGCCCTTATGGTCGGTCCGCACCTCGCCTACATCCTCGACGACATCGATGAGTACACGCAGGGCGCCGATGTGAAGGTGATCCTTATGAAGGCGGAGTACTACTCAAAGCTCGACGGTGCCGCCGCGCTCGACGACCTGCTCAGCAATATCGGCTAGGGGGATCGGATGAAAAAGCTGCTCGACTGGATGGAATCCAGCTTCACCCCCATGATGAACAAGATCAACCACAATGTTTGGGTGATCACGCTCAAGGACTCTATCAACCAGACCATGCCCCTGATCTTTCTGGGCTCGATCTTCTCGCTGCTGAGCATTCCAGGGTCTGCCTTTGGATGGGAATGGTGGCCGCAGTTTGGCCAGCTCACCAACTGGACCATGGGTCTGATCTCACTCATGATGGCGTTTCTCATCCCCTTTAACTTTATGGAGAAGAGCCGCCTGCGCAAATCGCGCATCATCGCCGGTATCAGCGGCGTCATCCTCTTTTGCATCTGCATCACGCCGCGCCTGCAGGCCGATGAGGCAATCGGCTTTGCCCATAGCGCCTTCGGCGCGGGCGGAATGTTTGCCGCCATCGTCTGCGGCATTATCACGGGCCTGATTCTCAGGGCGTTTGGCAAGTTCTCGTTCTTTAGCGAGGAGTCCTCGCTTCCCGATTTCATCCGCGCCTGGTTTGACCAGATGCTGCCCTTGGGCACCATCGTGCTGCTCGGTTGGATCGTCGTGCTCAACCTCGGGTTTGACCTGTACAACACGGTTCTGATGATCTTCATGCCACTGCAGAACTTCGTCGAGACCTGGTGGGGCTTTGCGCTGTTCAACCTGATCGGAACGATCTTCTACGCCATGGGCATCTCCGCTTGGATCCTCACACCTATCACCACGCCGCTCAGGCTTGCGGGCATCGAGGCCAACATGACTGCGGGTGCCGCCAACGTCTTCACGAGCTCGTTCAACTACTCGTATCTGACGATCGGCGGCGTGGGGTGCACGCTCGGTCTTTCGCTGATGCTCTTCCTCTCGCGCTCCAAGCGTCTCAAGGCGCTCGGTAAAGCCGTCGTGGTCCCGGCATTGTTCAACATCAACGAGCCCACGGTCTTTGGCGCGATCGTCTGGAACCCGATCCTCATGCTCCCCATGTGCATCAACACGGTGCTTGCGAGCCTGATCTCGTTCTTCTTCACCAAGATCGTGCTGTTTGCCCCCGTGCCCAAGATTTTGTTCCAGCTGTGGTATTGCCCGCTTCCCATCAGCACCTGGCTTGCCACCGAGGGCTCCATCCAGGCCGTGCTTCTGTGCGTGCTGATCTTTGTGGTGACGACGCTCGTGTGGTACCCGTTCTTCAAGGTGTACGAGAAGCAGGTTCTTGCCGAGGAGGCCGCAGAGGCCGGCGACAAGGGCGCCCTCGATTCCGCCGAGGCATAAGCGGACGGTACGTATTGTTTTCTGGGCAGGCGTGGCGCGACGCCCTGTCTGCCCTGCTCAAGTAAGGAATGTTGCATCATGACTGACGATAAGATCCAGGCGGCAATGTCCATCGTGCTCAACGCCGGCGACGCCCGCCTTGCAAACAAAGACGCGCTCGAGGCTATGGCCCAGTGGGACTTTGCTGCTGCCGAGGACAAGATGAAGCTCGCGCACGAGAAGATCACCGCCGCCCACAAAACGCAGACCGATGCGATCCAGGAGGAGGCCGCCGGCGGGGAGCAGGAGTACTCGCTGCTGTTCACCCACGCCCAAGATCACCTGATGACGGTCAACTCCGAAATCGTGATCACCAAGCAGATCCTCAAGATCTGCAAGAGCCTCGATGCCCGCCTGAGCGCGCTTGAGGGAGGGGAGAGCCATGCATAAGGTTCCCCGCACGTTTCCCGAGGGCTTTTTGTGGGGCGGCGCCGTTGCCGCCAACCAGTGCGAGGGCGCATGGGACGTCGACGGCAAGGCTCCGAGCGTGGCGGATATCAACGAGTTTCGCGACGATATCCCCATCGGTGAGAAGCACAACCGCGAGATCACCACGACGTTTATCAAGGAAGCACTCGAGAGCGAGGACCGCATCTTCCCCAAGCGCGAGGGTATCGATTTTTACCATACCTACCCTGAGGACCTTGAGCTGCTTGCCGATATGGGGCTCAACACCTTTAGGACCTCGATTGCGTGGTCGCGCATCTTCCCCAACGGCGACGACGCGGAGCCCAACGAGGAAGGCCTTGCGTTCTACGACCGGCTCTTTGACAAGATGATCGAGCTCGGCATGGAGCCGATGGTCACGCTCTCGCATTACGAGATGCCCATCAACCTTACCCTCTCCTATACGGGCTGGTACTCGCGCGAGACGATCGATTGCTTTGAGCGCTACTGCAAGGTCGTGTTTGACCGATATGCCGGCAAGGTCAAGTACTGGATTCTGGTCAACCAGATCAACCTGATCGAGCATGAGTCCTTTAACCATCTGGGCGTTGCCGAGGACAAGGTCGACGATCTGCCTTCTGCAAAGTACCAGGCGGTCATGAACGAGATGGTTGCATGCGGTCGCGCGACGCGCTATGCCCATGAGCACCATCCTGAGATGCAGATCGGCATGATGCTCTGCGGTGGTCCCTCGTATGCAGCTTCGTGCAAACCCGAGGACGCGCTCGCGACGCTGCGCTTCAACCAGATGCAGTTCTTCTTCTCGGATGTGCTGCTGCGCGGCGAGGTTCCCGGATCCGCATACCGCTTTTGGGAGGACAACGGCATCAAGGTCCAGATCTCCGACCAGGATATCGAGGACCTGCGCAACACGGCCGATTTCTGCACGTTCTCCTACTACTACGTGCGCGTGGTGAGCAAGGAATCGTTTGAGGACGGTTACGACGCCAAACGCAACAAGGAGCTGCCGGCGAATCCGTGGGGCTGGTGCATCGACCCCCTCGGCCTGCGCTTTACGCTCAACGCGTACTGGGATCGCTACCGCAAGCCCATCTACATTACCGAGAACGGCGTGGGCTGCTACGACACGCTCGAGGAGGACGGGACCGTTCACGATCCGTATCGTGTCGACTTCTACCGTGCGCACCTTGAGCAGGTGCGCGAGGCCATCGCGGACGGCGTCGACGTGCGCGGCTACTACGCTTGGGGCCCCATCGATATTGTGAGCTGCTCGAGCTCCGAGATGTCCAAGCGCTACGGCTTTATCTACGTCGATCGCGATGACTACGGCCACGGTACCGGCAAGCGCGTCCTCAAGGACAGCTACTACTGGGCCAAGCACGTGATCGAGACTAACGGAGCCGACCTGGATTAATTTGGTGGCCCATGCTATTGCGGCGCCGCGGCTGTCGCGAGATCGGTATCTGGAAAGACGGCGTCTGCCTGTAGCGGCAAACAGGTTCGCATAGGGTGCTGTTGATCATGGCCCCGTCGGGAGTGTTCCCGGCGGGGCCATTTTAGCTACCTCGACCGTCAGTCAGGCAAAACGCTAGCGCTGGCAGCCGAGGCAGCTAAAATAGCCCCGTCCCTAATTGACTACTCTTACACCGTGCGGGGAGGTCTGCAATTTATACAGTTCATTGGCTGTTAAGGGTGGCAATGCTGTCATGATGCGGTAACCTCATTGATTGGTTTCGCGACAGCAACATAACGGTAATGTCGCGGAAACACGGCGAGCCTAAGCTATGACTCGTTCGTTAGTAATCAACACCGCTTCTCGCGCGGTGCCGATACGAAGGGAGTTCCGTATGGCCGAACTTACTGACCGCTTCGGGACCATGGTGTTCTCTGAGGAAGTCATGAAGGACTACCTCCCCAAGGACATTTGGAAGCGCCTTGCTGCAACCCTCGAGGATGGTGAGCCGCTCGATCTGGATGTGGCCAACGCCGTTGCCCACGCCATGAAGGTGTGGGCCATCTCCAAGGGCGCTACGCACTACGCGCACTGGTTCCAGCCGCTTTCGGGCATCACTTCCGAGAAGCACGACAGCTTCCTCGAGCCCAACCACGACGGCACCGCCATTACCAAGTTCACGGGTAAGAACCTCATCCAGGGCGAGCCGGATGCCTCCAGCTTCCCCAACGGCGGCCTGCGCGCCACCTTCGAGGCCCGCGGCTACACCGCCTGGGATCCCACCAGCCCTGCTTTTATCAAGGACGACGTCCTGTGCATCCCCACGGCGTTCTGCTCCTACACGGGCGAGGCCCTGGACAAGAAGACCCCGCTGCTGCGCTCCATGACCGCGCTCTCGCGTGAGTCCAAGCGTGTGCTGGCACTCTTTGGCAAGACCCCCAAGAAGGTCGTTCCTTCCGTGGGTGACGAGCAGGAGTACTTCCTGATCAAGAAGGATGCCTACCGCAAGCGCAAGGACCTGGTCATCACCGGCCGCACGCTCTTTGGCGCCGCTCCCTGCAAGGGCCAGGAGCTCGAGGAGCACTACTTTGGCGCAATCCGCCCCACCGTCTCGTCCTATATGAAGGACCTGGACAACGAGCTGTGGGCGCTCGGCATTCCCGCCAAGACCAAGCACAACGAGGTTGCCCCCTGCCAGCATGAGCTCGCCCCCGTCTATGGCGAGGTCAACGAGGCCATCGACCAGAACCTGGTCATGATGGAGAAGATGAAGCTCATCGCCTCCCGCCACGATCTGGTCTGCCTGCTGCATGAGAAGCCGTTCGAGGGCATCAACGGTTCGGGCAAGCACAACAACTGGTCGCTCGGCACCGAGTCCGAGAACCTGCTCGATCCGGGCGACACCCCGCTCGACAACCTGCAGTTCATCGTCTTCCTCACCGCGGTGATCGAGGCCGTCGACAACTATCAGGAGCTCCTGCGCGCTTCCGTCGCTTCGGCCGGCAATGACCACCGTCTGGGCGCCAACGAGGCTCCTCCGGCGATTATGTCCATCTTCCTGGGCGACCAGCTTACCGAGGTCGTCGAGAAGATCATCGACGGCAAGGCTTCCGTCCACGCCACGCGCGGCGTGCTCGACCTGGGCGCCGACACCCTGCCCAAGCTGATGCAGGACAACACCGACCGCAACCGCACCTCCCCGTTCGCTTTCACCGGCAACAAGTTCGAGTTCCGTGCCTGCGGCTCCGAGCAGAACGTCTCCGACTCCAACCTGGTGCTCGATGCTGCCGTGGCCAAGTCGCTCAAGTCTTTCGCCGACGCACTCGAGGGTACGCCCGAGGATAAGTTCCAGGACGCCGCGCTCGAGTACTGCAAGAAGGTGCTGACCGATCACCAGCGCATCCTGTTCTCCGGCGACGGTTACTCCGACGAGTGGCCCATCGAGGCCGAGAAGCGCGGCCTTGCCAACAACAAGACCACGGCCGACGCTCTTCCCGCCTTTGTTTCCGATAAGGCCATTGCGCTCTTTGAGGAGACGGGTGTCCTGACCCGCGCCGAGGCCCAGTGCCGCTATGACTGCAAGCTCGAGAAGTACAACAAGCTCATGAACATCGAGGCTACCACGATGGTTCGCGAGGCGCGTCGTACCTATCGCCCGGTCATTACCGCCTATGCCACCAAGGTCGCTAAGGGCCTGGAGACAATCCGCGCCGCCGGTGCCGACGCTGCCATGCAGTGCGAGCAGAACACGCTCAACAAGCTCTGCAACGGCATCACCGCCATCAACGATTCCATCAAGGCTCTCGACGCCGTGCACCAGAAGGCCGAGACCCTCGATGGCCAGGAGCAGGCCAACGTGTACGCGCACGAGGTTGTTCCCGCTATGGATACGCTGCGCGCCGCCGTGGATGCCATGGAGGAGATCGTGGCAGCCGACTACTGGCCGGTCCCGACTTACGACGACATCCTGTTCTATGTGTAGAACGTAACTGACATATCGTCACGGTATTGAGCCGGGGTCCGCATCGCGCGGGCCCCGGCTTTTTGTTCGCGAAGGACGATTTGGAGTCCGTTTTGCAACTGATTTGCCAACGCAATAAGGGGTCGTGGGCAAATAACGTCAAATATGAGTACTGTCACTAAACTACTGCCATCTCGAAATGGCAGTTTTTGCCGAGTTAGACCACATATGTCCAGGTATATAGCTGAGGTTTGGCTCAATTTGGGCACCAGGTTGTTGATTTGACATCTGATTCACCATCAAAAAGGCCGAATTCGCTGTTACTAAATCGGTAACAGTACTCATATTTGCCATTTTTTGCACACGGTCCATCGGCAGATGCCGGAATCCGCACCTGTCGGGTTCGAATCCCGACGTATGGGTAGCAAAAAGCCCGCCACCGCGGAGGGTAACGGGCTTCTCGATTTAAATGGTGCCCCCAGCGGGATTCGAACCCGCGATATCCACCTTGAAAGGGTGGCGTCCTTGGCCGCTAGACGATGGGGACAGCGGGAAAGAGTATAGCAGACTTTTTTGCCGGCGCGTATATCGTTGGCAAACTGGAAAACCACCACACAGGAGCGGGCTTCTATCCCGATTTTCAAATATCTCAATCTGTAACATCTAAGCGGATAAATCGGCTCTACCTGTTACAGATCGAGACAAACGACGGACGTCGGGACGAACATCTCAATCTGTAACAGTACGACGACTTTTAACGGTCTACCTGTTACAGATCGAGACAAACTACCGTGGCGGGTCGAAACCACCACAAAGGTGCCTGTCCCCTTTGTGGTGGTTGGGGCGTTAGGGGAGGAGCTTCATGGCGGCGTCGTGGGCGGCGTGCTCGTAGGTGTCGTCGAGGGGCTTGAGCGGCAGCAGGGCTGTGGCCTGCGCATCGCCGCGGCGCTCGAGGGCGTGGGTAATGAGCCAGTCGGCAAGCTCGGGGTTCTTGGGCAGTGCCGGTCCGTGTAGATACGTGCCGATGACGCCCTTGTAGATGAGGCCCTCAAAACCATCGTCGCCGTTGTTGCCGGTGCCCGCGACGACGGACGTTCCGAGCGGCGTGGCGTCTGTATCGAGCAGAGTGCGGCCGCCGTGGTTCTCGAATCCCACAAAGGGCTCGGGTGCCAGGTCGGTCGTGACGGCGACGTTGCCGATTAGGCGGTCGGAGCCGCGCACGGTCTCGGCGGCAATGACGCCCAGGCCCTCAATGCGATCGTCGCCCATATAGTACGAACGGCCGAGCAGCTGATAGCTGCCGCAGATGGCAAGCAGCGAGCCGCCATCCTCAACATAGGCCGCGACCTTATCTTTTTGGGTGAGCAGCTCGTGTGCCACGGCTAGCTGGTCGCGGTCGGAGCCGCCACCCATCATGACGATATCGGCATCGGCCAAATCAAGCGTTTCGCCCATACGGACCTCGTCCACGCGCACGGGAATGCCACGCCAGGCGCAGCGGCGTTCGAGAGCGATAACATTGCCGCCGTCACCGTAGAGGTTAAGGGCATCGGGGTACAGATAGACGATGCACAGCGGGCGCGAAAGCTTGACCGGCGCGATGCCGACAGGAAGAGCGCTGCCGTCGGCACGGGCTACGGCGCGCCCGGCAACAGCGTCGGCGGTGGCACCCTTCAGCCCGTCGAGCTCCTTGACCAGCGGCGGAAAGGCCGTGTAGTTGGCGACGGCATAGAAAGTGTCGCCGGCGGCTTCATCCGCAACGGCGCCGATCGCCTGCTCGATATTCGAGATGATGGCGGCGTCGATGCCGGCGTACTTCAGGCGTACCTGCATATCGTGCGCGCGCGTACCCCCGACAAAGGCGACAAGCCCTGGGGTATTGGCGATGCGCTCGAAATCGACGTCGTAGATCCACGAGACATCGTGGCCGTCGGCGTCGTTGTCGTTCAGGAAGAAGGCGCAGAGCCTGCCGCCTGCCGTTTTAATGGACTGAATCTGGCGATCGAATCCCACGGGATTTTTGGCCAGATTTGCCTCGACGGTACGGCCAGCGATTTCCCAGCGGCCCATGCGTCCGCCGGCGGGGACGTAGGCATCGAGCGTGGGCTGTAGAAGCGCCGTGTTCACGCCCAACTCGCGCGCCGCAAAGAAGGCGGCGGCAACGTTGTAGACCATGTACAGGCCGTTGTAGCGCGTGGCGATGTGCGTGGTGGGCGCTTTGGCCTCGGGTCCAAAGTTCAGGTCAAAGTCGTAGCCGCTGCAGGTGAGCTCAACGCCTGTCACGCGACGGACCAGCGCGGGACGACTCCAACCGCACGAAGGACAATGATAGGCGCCGAGCTGGCCGTACTGCACATAGTCGTACTCCAGCGGCGCGTTGCATTGCGAGCAAAAACGCGAGTCGCTAATGCGATCGGACTCGGTGCCCGTGGCGCCGTCGATGCCAAAGGCGATGCTCATATTGGGGACGCGTGCGGCGATCGAGGCGCAGAGCGGATCGTCTGCGTTGTAGATGAGCGTTGTTGCCGGAGAGAGCTCCAACGCATGGGCGATGACGTCTTGGGTATGGTCGATCTCACCGTAGCGGTCTAGCTGGTCGCGGAACAGGTTGAGCAGCACAAAGTAGGTCGGCTTGAGCTTGGGCAGGACGCGCACCGTGTAGAGCTCATCGCATTCAAAAACGCCTACGCGCTTGCCGCTGCCGGCACGCTTAAGATCGCCGCGCGCCTCGAGCAACGCGCCCACCACGCCCGGCTCCATGTTGTTTCCGGCACGGTTGCATACCACGGTGGCGCCGCTGGCGGCAACGGCATCGGCGATGAGGTTGGAGGTGGTGGTCTTGCCGTTGGTGCCGGTGATTACCACGCTGCGGTCGACAAGGTCCGCGAGGTCGCTCAGCAACTCGGGGTCGATCTTCATGGCGATGCGGCCGGGGAGTACGCCGCCCTGGCGCTTAAGGACGGAGCGCAGTCCCCAGCGGGCGATATCGCTCGAGGTGCAGGCGAGAGATGAGCGGAAGTTCATGAAGCCGTTCCTAACGTGAATGACATGGTCGTGACGTTTGCGCCGTTAAAAGCCGTAACGGCGCGCAAATTCCTGGGCAAGCTGCGATACCTCTTCGCAAGCGCTGGCCCAGGGGGCAAAGTCGGGAGTATCCGAGATGATGCCGTCGGCTTCCCAAACTGCCTGATGCGAAAGGTCCCAGGGGTCGTGCGGCTCGGGCCGGCAGGGAAGGTACGGTGTCTGATACATGGGGTTCAGCAAAAAGAACGCGCCGCCCTCGCAGCGGTTGGCAAACTCGCGCAGCGCGCGTGTGGCCGGGCGCATCTTGTTTGTTTTGAACAGCAGAATCGTGCGGGCGAGCAGGTACCAAGGAGAGTTTTCGAGTGCGTCTGCCCCCATCTGTTCCTCGAGCTGATGCGCTAGGGCAAAAAAGCCGTCCTGGTCTTCCAAGCGGGCGAGGGCAAGCAGCACGGTGCCGGCGGCCCGGGTGGGATAGCCCTCCGCCTTAAGGACACGGCGAGAATAGTTGGCGGCGGCGCGGTAACGAGCGCTCGCCATGCACAGCTGCGAGATGGCCTCGAGCGTGTGGAGCCACCCGATAAGCGCCGGCTCGCTCACGGTAAGGTCTGCTGCGGTGACACCGTCAGCCAAAACATTATTGGTCCAATAGTGCGGGGCCTCCATATCAAACCCGGGCACGCTCTGTTGCAGGTAGTCGGCCGTGCTCGCCTCGAGCTTCATCAGGTCGCCCAGGCAAGCGTCAACGGGCGTGTCGGCCAGGATGATGGCGAGCAGCTGCGCGTCGACGGCCAGTGCATCGACGCGGACAATCTTGAGCAGCTCATCGCGCATTTCGTCGAACAGGCGATTGCGCGTCTGCTCGAACTCCTCGTCGCTGCCCATGTCCTCGATGCGATGGAGCTCGTCGAGCAGGTGGCGATGAACACCGGCATAGGACAGCAGCGCCTGGGCATGCTCGGACTGCGCATACTTTTGGGGATTCGCGCTCATGTCGTTATGGACAAGCTCGCGTGCTGCATCGGTGAGCTCGGGGTGCGACGCCAGATAGGTGCGCTCCAAGTAGGCGGGGATGAAGACGCTCGGATCCATTAGAGGTCCCCTCCCTTAAATGGAAGCCCCTGCTCGGCTGCGCGCAGGATGCGCTCGTCGATCTGGGAACGCACGATGTCGTTGGTGGCGACCCAGGCGGCAAAGCTGGCGTTGTCGGGAGCGCCCAGGCCCTCCTGCAGTACCGGCGTCGCCTCGGACAGCGCAAGGACAAGCTCGTCGGTGGAGCCCACGCCCACGTTGACGCGGGCATAGACGCCATCGGGAAACTCGGTTTGGAAGTAGAGCGCCTCGGCCGCGTGCGGACACGAGCGCGCAAGGATACGCAGGTAGTGCTCGGCGCCCTCGTAGTCCAGCTCGCGCCAGGCTGCGCTCATCAGTGCGATGAGCGTCCACGGGTCCAAGTCGCGCTCCGCATCTTTGGGGCGGCGGCGCAGCGGGGTATTCGCGAGATAGGGTACGGAGTGGGCGGAGCGAAATCTTTTGAGCTCCTCGGCGGGGTATTCGAGTTTTGCCATGGCGAGCATCGCGGTGTGGCGGACACCAGCGGGGTCGTTGGGCGCAAAGTCCAAGCTGCGATTTGCGGCTTCGAGCGACATGCGATAGCGGCCGCTAATGAGGGCGCGCGACGCAAGGGCGGCAAGCCAGCGCAGGTAGGGGCGGCGCATAAGGTCGCCAGCGGCCTCGCGCTCGTAGGGGTCCTGCGCCGAGGCGATTTTGAGTGCCAGGTCGTGCTCGACTTCATCGCGCTTAGATACCAAGTACTGTACGTACTCCTCGTTGGAGTTGGCGGTGAGGGCGGTCAGCATGCGCTGGGCGTCCCAGTTGGTGGGGTCGAGCGCGGCTGCCTCGCGAAGCATGTTCTCGGCAGCGCCCTCTTCTTGCTCTGCCTGGGTATCGTCAGGGATAAAGGGAATGCGGTAGTCGACAGCCTCGACCACCTTGGCAATGAGATGCCCGGCGCGGTCACGGTCGTGCACGATGAGCGGCGCGGGGTTGCGGGTGAATTGTTCCATCAGACGTTCTACGGCGGTGCCGTCGGTGAGCGGGATATTGTCGCGGCGCAAGGCCTCAAGAACGAGGCGATGGCAATCCTCTTGAATGGGATCGAATGCCATGGGGCCTCCTTTGCTGCGGTTAGGGTTCAAATGTCTCTATATAAGGTTCTAGTTTACCCGCATGTGGCACACCGGGGGTGCCGCACTTGGACTTGCACCTTTGCACCACGAAGACGGATGTCGCACAAATGTCGGCACCTTGGACGACCGAGTGGTATCACGGTGCCGCAAACGGTCGATTTTCGGCGGCGAACGGTGCATATTTTGGAGGGGCACCGTCCTGCCCGGGATATGTAGTCAACCTTGATAAAACGTTTGCCCAGCTTGGGGGTATGGATGCTGCACAAGGGTCTTCAGGGATAGAAAAAACGTTTCATCATTGGTAACTTTGGATGAATAACTGACCAACCAGAACGGTAAAATAGTGTTTGTCTGAGCGTTGAGACGTTTAGACATCGCGCATTGTCATCGCCGGCAACGCGCAAACCGGTCCTAACGGAGCCAATTGGGTGCTCCGTTATATACGCAAGTCTAAGAGGGGCTTGTTTAGGAGGCACAGTATGGGACGTTTTACCAATCCTCGCGATCTGTACTTTGGTGAGGGCGCTCGCCACGAGGTGAAGAACCTCAAGGGCAAGAAGGCCATCATCGTTTCTGGCGGCAGCTCTATGCGCCGCGGCGGGTTCCTGCAGGACGTCGAGAACGACCTTAAGGAAGGCGGTTTCGAGGTCAAGCTGTTCGAGGGCGTCGAGTCCGACCCGTCCATCGAGACGGTCATGAAGGGCGCCGAGGCCATGCGCGAGTTCGAGCCCGACTGGATTATCGCCATCGGTGGCGGCTCGCCCATCGATGCCGCTAAGGCCATGTGGGTCTTCTACGAGTATCCCGAGGAGTCCTTCGATAACATCATCCAGCCGTTCAGCTTCCCCGAGCTGCGTCAGAAGGCTCATTTCTGCGCCATCTCCTCTACCTCCGGCACCGCTACCGAGGTCACCGCGTTCTCCGTCATTACCGACTACGCCAAGGGCATCAAGTACCCGCTGGCCGACTTCAACATCACCCCTGATGTCGCCATCGTCGACCCCGAGCTCACCTACACCATGCCCGCCAAGCTGTGCGCCCACACCGGCATGGATGCTCTGACCCACTGCATGGAGGCCTACGTTTCCACCTGCGCCTCTATGTTCACCGACGCCAACGCCCTGCACGGCATCCGCGAGATCGTCGAGTGGCTGCCCAAGTCCTATGCTGGCGACCATGAGGCCCGTCAGCACATGCACGAGGCTCAGTGCATCGCCGGTATCGCCTTCTCCTCGGGCCTGCTCGGCATCGTTCACTCCATGGCTCACAAGACCGGTGCTGCCTTCGAGAACGGCCACATCATCCACGGTGCCGCTAACGCCATGTACCTGGGCAAGGTTATCCAGTGGAACTCCAAGGACCCGCGTGCTGCTGAGCGTTACGCTTACGTGGCCAAGGAGATCCTGCACCTTCCCGGCGAGACCAACGAGGAGCTCATCGCTGCGCTCGTCCAGAAGATTCGCGATCTCAACGACCAGCTCAACATTCCGCAGTCCATCAAGGATTACGCGAATGGTGGCGTGAAGGTCGACGCCGAGAACCCGCAGATGGTTTCCGAGGAGGAGTTCCTCGCCAAGCTGCCCGAGATCGCTGCGAACGCCGAGACCGACGCCTGCACGCCCGAGAACCCGCGTGAGACCAAGGCTGCCGACTTCGAGAAGATCCTCAAGGCCTGCTACTACGACACCGACATCGATTTCTAATCGACTCTTGTTATCGTAACGAGGGGCTCCGCACGTATCTGTACGGAGCCCCTTTCTTTTTTCTTTTAGAGAATGGGATAGTTATGGCTGCAATTTTCAATAGCCCCAGCAAGTACATCCAGGGTCCGGACGAGCTCGCCAAGCTCGGCTCCTATGTCGAGCCGCTCGGCGCTAAGGCCCTCGTCATCGTGACGCCTTCGGGCAAGAAGCGCGTCGGTGCCAAGATCGAGGGCGGTTTTGCCGAGGCTAAGGCCGAGCTGCTGTTTGAGGACTTTAACGGCGAGTGCTCCAAGAGCGAGGTCGATCGCCTGGTTGCGCTCGCGCGCGACAACGGCTGCGACATCATCGTCGGCGTCGGTGGCGGCAAGATCCTCGACACCGCCAAGGCCGTCGCCTACTACCTGGAGTCCCCGGTCATCATTTGCCCCACCATCGCTTCGACCGATGCCCCGTGCTCGGCGCTCTCCGTGCTCTATACCGATGACGGCCAGTTCGATAAGTACCTGTTCCTTAAGGCGAACCCCAATATCGTTCTTATGGATACGACGGTTATCGCGGCGAGCCCGGTACGCCTGACGGTGGCAGGTATGGGCGATGCGCTCGCAACCTACTTTGAGGCCCAGGCGACGCACGATGCCGACGGTGGCACCTGCGCTGGTGGCAAAGGCGGCATGGCCGGTCTGGCGCTTGCCAAGCTCTGCTACGAGACGCTTATGGCCGATGGCGTCAAGGCCAAGGTCGCGCTGGAGAAGGGTGCGCTCACGCCTGCCGTCGAGCATATCATCGAGGCCAATACGCTGCTTTCGGGCATTGGCTTTGAGAGCTCGGGCCTTGCTGCTGCTCATGCCATCCACAATGGCCTGACGATGCTGCCCGAGTGCCACGGCATGTATCACGGCGAGAAGGTCGCCTTTGGCACCATCGTCCAGCTGGTACTCGAGGATGCCCCGACTGAGAAACTCGAGGAAGTCTTGGGCTTCTGCATTGAGTTGGGCCTGCCGGTCACGATGAAGGAACTTGGCGTTGCTGAGCTTACGCGCGAGAAGGCCATGATTGTTGCCGAGGCTGCGTGCGCGCCCGATGACACCATGTGCAACATGCCGTTTGAGGTGACGCCTGAGATGGTCGCCAACGCCATCCTGGGTGCCGACGCACTGGGTCACTACTACCTTATGGATGAGTAAACTAAGGTAAGGAAGGGGCAAAGCCGACAGATGGCTTTGCCCCTTTTTGCTATGGTGCAAAGGGGTCAGGTTACTTTGCACCAATTGTTGTTTGATGAAGGGCGGATTCTCGTATGGCGCTTCCCATGGTATATGGCGGTCCCGGACGATATGTTCAGGGACCAGGCGAGCTCTCGCGTCAGGGCAGGTATTTGTCATGGTTGGGCTGTGCTGCCTATGTTCTGTTTGACCAGGGCACCGAGGATCGGCTGTGCAGGCAGATCGTCGATGGATTTCTGGACGAAGATCTAAGCGAGCCGTTCTTTAAGATTTATAACGGTCCGTGTACGGAAGAGGCCGTTGTCGGAATGGCCAAGGAAGCCCGGGCCGAGTATTGCGACATGGTGGTGGGTATTGGCGGCGGCAAGATGCTCGATATCGCCAAGGCGGTAGCGTTTTATGCCGAGTTGCCGTTGTGTGTATGCCCCACGGCGGCTTCGATGGACGGCCCGTGCAGTGCGATTTCGGTGCTGTATCACGAGGATGGGTCGTTCGACCGCTACTTGATACTCGACAAAAATCCCGATCTGGTCGTGGTTGATACCAACGTGGTTGCGGCAGCACCACTGCGGATGACGGTCGCTGGTATGGGCGACGCACTGGCAACGTACTTCGAGGCGCGTTCGTGTGCCGCGGCGCACGGCGCTAACGAGCACGGTGGCGCGCCGGGACACTTGGCCTTGGTTACGGCTCGTGCCTGCTACGACACACTTATGGAGTGCGGTGTCGCTGCCAAGCGCGATCTCAAAAAGGGGCGTACGTCGCCAGCGGTTGAACGCCTGATCGAGTGCAATATTTTGCTCTCGGGTGTCGGCTTTGAGAGTGGCGGCTTGGCGTTGGCGCATGCCATCGCCAACGGGCTGACGATTCTGCCCGAGTGCAAGGCCATGCATGGTGAGGCCGTGGCATTTGGTCTGGTGGTGCAGCTGCGCCTGGAGCGTGCACCCGAGCTTGATCAGGTGCTCGAGTTTTGCCAGCGCGTCGGTCTGCCGACGACGCTTGAGGAGCTGGGGCTTGATGAGATTACCGATGCCGATTTGCTGAGCGTTGCTGACGCAACTTTTAAGAACGAGCGCAACATGGCCAACGAACAGACAAAGGTGACCAGGCAAAAGCTCGTGCAGCTCATGTGCGAGGCATAGTTTGGCGCTTGATTGGCCTTGTGCAATCGAGGCGGCGATAGGCCATGGGCTATTTGCCGCAAAGATGCTCCGCGTGTAATTTGCCCGAGGCGTGGGCCGATAGCGTATCATTATCTCTTGCTTGTTTGCACTGCTCAGGGAGGGGCCGCGCATGGCGCAGGAACACGATCTGTTTGATGACATTATCGAGATCAGCAAGGGTTTCGACTTTCTTAAAAACCCGCTTGGCGGTGTGACCGATGCGCTCGATCCGTCGGCGCCGCAGTGGAATCCTGCTGACTACAAGGAGCGTCCGCGCGGCAACACCATTCCGTGCTTGACCTGCAAAAACGAAAAGAGTGGCTGCACCGCGTGCATGGACGTGTGCCCGGTCAACGCCATCGAGGTCGAGGAAGATGCCATCGAGATCCTCGATTCCTGTCGCAAGTGTGGCCTGTGCGCCGCTGCCTGTCCGACTGAGGCGATCATCTCGCCGCGCCTGGCGCCCAAAAACCTGTATGACGACATTGTCTCGGCGGCTACAAGTCACGAGACCGCCTACGTTACCTGCACGCGCGCCCTTAAGCGCATGCCGCGCGAGAACGAGGTCGTCGTTGCCTGCGTGGGCGATATTACAGCCGAGACCTGGTTCTCGGTGCTGGCCGACTATCCCAACGTGAGTGTGTATCTGCCGCTGGGCGTGTGCGATAAATGCCGCAACACCGGTGGCGAGGACATGCTGGGCGAGGCGATTGCGAAGGCCGAGGAGTGGGCCGGCACGGGTATGGGCCTGGAGGTCGACCCCAAGAGCCTCAAATGCCATAAGCGCCGCGAGTACGAGCGCAAGGAATGCATGGAAAAGATCGCCCGTACCACGGGCCTGACCGTGACCAAACTCAATCCGGCGACGGCGGCACTGGCTTCGGTGACGCAGAAGCTCAAAGCCCATCGCCATCAGATCACCCAGCTGGAGCGCACGCTCAACACCATGTGCGGCACCACGACGACCAAGCGTCGCCGTTCGCTCACCCATGGGCGCCAGCTGGTGCTCTCGACGCTGCAAAACCACCCCGAGCTTGCCCAGAACATGCAGGTGAGCACGCCGGAGTGCGATTTTGACAAGTGCACGTCGTGCGGCGAGTGCGTTAACGCGTGTCCCACGTCCGCCTGCGATTTGGTGGGAAGCGGTCGCTTTGCACTGGAGTCCACGTATTGTTTGGGTTGCGGAGCCTGCGTCAAGGTTTGTCCCGAACATGCGCTCAAGCTGGTCGAACACGATGCGTCCAATCTGGTCGTCGTCGATCCCGAGGCCGAGGAAAAGGCCGCCCAGAAGGCGAAGGCTCACGAGGAGGCCGAGAAGGTCAAGGCCGAGGCAAAGGCCAAGCTCGATAAGATGCTCGATCAGGTGGAAAAGCTCGCAGACTAGTCAGCGACCCCTATCTCTGCTTCATTTGCGCCGCCGTGGCGTCCGGGTTCGCCTGGATGCTGCGGCGGCGCTATACTTATGCAGTTTGAAGTACCTGTATCAAAAGGAGCTGTCGTGTCCCTTTCCATCGGTATCGTGGGCCTGCCCAACGTGGGCAAGTCGACGCTGTTCACCGCGCTTACCAAAAAGACCGGCCTTGCCGCCAACTACCCGTTCGCCACGATCGACCCCAACGTGGGTATCGTCGATGTGCCCGATAGCCGCCTGCAAAAGCTCGCCGACATCGTCAACCCGGGTCGCATTGTGCCGGCTACGGTCGAGTTCGTCGACATCGCAGGTCTGGTGAAGGGCGCTAACGAGGGCGAGGGTCTGGGCAACCAGTTCTTGGCAAACATCCGCGAGACCGACGCCATCTGCGAGGTCGTGCGCTACTTTAAGGACCCCAACGTCATGCGTGAGGTGGGCCGCACCGGCGAGTTCGTCGATCCCGCCGGCGATGCCGACACCATCATGACCGAGCTCATCCTGGCCGACATGGGCACGCTCGAGAAGCAGCTGCCCAAGCTCGAGAAGGAGGCCAAGCGCGACAAGGAGCTCATGCCCAAGTTTGAGGTCGCCAAGCGTCTGCTTGCCTGGCTCAACGAGGGCAAGCGCGCCGCATCCATGGAGATGACTGACGAGGAGCGCGCCGCCGCCAAGGGCCTGTTCCTGCTCACCATGAAGCCCATCCTGTATGTGGCCAACGTGGACGAGGATATGCTCAACGAGGACCTGGCGCCCATCGATGGCGTCAAGCCGCTGCCGATCTGCGCCAAGATTGAGGCCGAGCTTTCCGAGCTCGATCCCGAGGACGCTGCCGACTACCTGGAGAGCCTGGGCCTGGAGCAGCCCGGCCTGGACGTGCTCGCGCAGGCCGCCTACAAGCTGCTTGGCCTGCAGTCGTTCTTTACGGCTGGTGAGATGGAGGTCAAGGCCTGGACGGTTCGTCAGGGCGCAACCGCTCCGCAGGCCGCCGGCGTCATCCACACCGACTTTGAGCGCGGCTTTATTAAGGCCGAGGTCATTGGCTACGACGATTACATCGAGCTCGGTGGCGAGCAGGGCGCCAAGGCCGCCGGCAAGCTGCGTATCGAGGGCAAAGAGTATGTCATGGCCGATGGCGACGTCGTGCACTTCCGCTTTAACGTGTAAGGACGACGCATATGTTTAAATATGGCAAAAAAGCTGGCTACATGGGTATTGCGTTGCTCGTACTTGCGGTGATTCCGCTGGTGGTTGCAGCGTGTGTTATCCCCAACATTGGTCCCGAGGTGGCAACGAAGTTTAACGCGGCCGGTGAGGTGACGCGCTGGGGCAAGAGCTACGAGCTGCTGGCACTGCCGGTGCTCAACCTGCTGCTGAGCGTGGCGACGTACTTTACGGCAGGACGTCAGGCTAAAAACAATGATGACTCCGCCGCCATGGCGCGCATCGTGTGCGAGCGCTACCTGCGAAACGGCTGCATCACGGGTGTGTTCCTCAACGTAATCAACGTCTACTTTATGTACTCGGCTATTACCGGAACAGGCTTTGGCTTTGGTTTCTAGCCTGTCCTTTTAGGCAACGAGCCTGCACGCATATTCAATGGCTGCTGCGAGGCCGCCGCTCGATCGTGGTTTAAAGACCATGTCGGCGGCGGCCTCGTTTTCGTATCCGGCGCCGCGAAGGGCGAGCGCGATACCGGCTTCTAAAAGGAGCGGCAGGCCGCGTTGGCTGGTTGCGATTACGGCAGCCTGATTGAGCGAGCAGCTGTGCGCTTGGCATTGGATGGCAAGTTCGCCTTGCGCCGGGCAAGGGACCAGAACGGCGGCGACGCGACTTGATAGTAATGCAAATGCTGTGCGCTCATCGGGCGAAAGGCATTCGGCTTCAACGACGACGAGCTTGGGCGGTGCGCTGTTTGTGCGAAGCGTGGCTCGGTACATGCGGACCGAAGAACCCGACATAGAAAACTCCTGTGTATTCGGCAAAACGTAAACTATAGTTTACGTTTTTGTTCAGCTCCATTTCAAACTCGGCTGCATGGACGAACGTGCGAAACAGATTCTTGGCAGGCGGGTCGAAGAGACACGCAGGGACCTTGGTATCTCCAAGGTTGATTTTTGTGTGGCGACAGGAATCAGCCGACCCTACCTCGACCGAATCGAAGATGGGACGGCAAATTTCACGCTCAAGGTTCTATTTAAGATCGCGCCCGCACTCGGCATGACGGTGTCAGAGCTTCTCGAGGGGATCGAATAGGGGATACCCGTCGACAACTGAATTACGCCATCGGGATGCGGTCGTGGTTGACTTGGCTGTAGAACAGGCGCTGGATCTCGGCGGCATCGCGTGACTGGCCGAGTGCCCACATGGTTTTGGCCACGAGTGTCTCGGTGGTCATATCATCGCCGCGCAAAATACCCGGATGGTCGGCGTAAGCACGGCCGACCTCATAAACACCCAGGTCAAGGCCCTCTTCGGGGACCTGTGTGGTCATAACGACGGTGCGGCCCGAATCGACCCAGCGGAAAATTGCCTCTTGGAACGATTCGCCCGATTCACCAAACTCGGGGATACCGCCAATGCCAAAGGTCTCCAGAATCACGGCGTCGTAGCTATCGGCAAGGGCGTCGAGGATGCCCGGGTTTACGCCGGGCGTAAGCTTGAGTACAAATACGCGCGGGTCGATGCTGTCGTAGAAGCGCACCGGGTTTTCGCCCTGATGCGTGCCGTGAAGCCCGTTGCGCACGATGCGGTCGTTGCGGATATAGGCGATGGGCGGATAGTTGACGCTAATGAACGCGTTAAAGCTCATAGTGCGCTGTTTGCGGGCGCGCGTGCCGGCAATGGCGACGCCGCCAAACACGATCGAGACGTCGTGCGAATGCTCGTCGAGCGCATAGAGCAGGCTCTGGTACAGGTTGAGCTTGGCATCGGTAAAGGGATTGCCCATGGGCTTTTGCGAGCCGGTGAGTACGATGGGCTTGGGGCTGTCCTGAATCAGATAGGAAAGCGCCGCCGCTGTGTAGCTCATGGTGTCCGTGCCGTGCAGGATCACAAAGCCGTCGTGGTCGGCATAGCCTTCGACGATGACGTCGCGGATACGCATCCAGTCACTGGGGCGCATATTGGTGCTGTCGATGTTCATGGGCTGCACCACGTCGAGCTCGCAGAGGCCCGAGATCTCGGGGACGCTCTGGGCGAGCTCCTCACCGGTCAGGGCGGGGGAGAGGCCGTTGCCGTCCTCGGTCGATGCGATGGTGCCGCCCGTGGCGATGAGAAGGATGCGCTTCATGCTGGTATTCCTATCGTATTTGCCGCCGCAAAGGCGGAGTCGTTCGGCAGTATTGTGGCACAGGGCGTCCAATGTTCAAACGTATTACATCATCTGTAACGTTTGGTAACACTTCAATCGCCGTCAAATAGGGCCCCGGTCGTGCGTTTGCCGTGCGCTGATGGCTGCGAGGGACGAGAAACCCCATATAACGTGTACACTATGAAAGTTATTTTCGTTCATTCACGCGGGTGGGCACCGGCTCCCCGCCAACAAGAGGGGGAAACCATGGATCAAAAGGCTTCCGCAAAGGTCCTCGTACTCGACTTTGGTGCGCAGTACGGTCAGCTCATTGCCCGTCGCGTCCGCGACCTCAACGTGTATTCCGAGATCGTTCCCTGCGACATCTCGGCCGATGAGATTCGCGAGATGAACGCCTCCGCGCTCATCCTTTCTGGCGGCCCGGCCTCCGTGTACGCCGAGGACGCTCCGTCCATCGATCCCGCCATCTTCGACCTGGGCCTTCCCGTCCTTGGCTTTTGCTACGGCCATCAGATCACGGCCGTGACGCTCGGCGGCAAGGTCGGCCATTCCGAGGTGGGCGAGTACGGCCGCGCCACCATCACGCGCACGGCCGGCGCCAAGCTCTTTAACTCCACGCCTATGGAGCAGACCGTGTGGATGAGCCATCGCGACGCCGTTTCCGAGGTGCCCGAGGGCTTTACCGTTACCGCCAGCACCGACGTGTGCCCGGTTGCCGCCATGGAGTGCGTCGAGCGCAAGATTTTCACCACGCAGTTCCACCCCGAGGTCAAGCACTCCGAGTACGGTCAGCAGCTGCTGAGCAACTTCCTGTTTGAGATCTGCGGCCTGGAGCCCAACTGGAGCATGGACAACCTGGTCGAGACCATGACGGCAGACTTCCGCGAGAAGGTCGGCGACGACCGCGTGATCCTGGCCCTGTCCGGCGGCGTCGACTCCTCTGTCGTGGCCGCTCTGGGCGCTCGCGCCGTAGGCAAGCAGATGACCTGTGTGTTCATCAACCACGGCCTGCTGCGTAAGGGCGAGCCCGAGCAGGTGGAGGAGGTCTTCACCAAGCAGTTCGATGTCGACTTTATCCACGTCCACGCCGAGGACCGTTATGCCGAGCTTCTGGCCGGCGTGACCGAGCCCGAGGAGAAGCGCCGCATCATCGGCACGCAGTTCTGGAAAGAGTTCTTCGCGGTTGCTCAGCAGCTCGAGACCGATGGCAAGCCGGTCAAGTACCTGGCTCAGGGCACCATCTACCCCGACATCATCGAGTCTGGCGCTCGCAAGACGGGCGGCAAGACGGCCACCATCAAGAGCCACCACAACCTGATCCCGTTCCCCGAGGGCGTGCACTTCGACCTCATTGAGCCGCTTGATCACTTCTTTAAGGACGAGGTCCGCGCGCTTGGTCTGGCACTGGGCCTGCCGGGTCGCATCGTGTTCCGCCAGCCTTTCCCGGGCCCGGGTCTGGCCATCCGCATCATCGGTGCGGTCGACAAGGAGAAGCTCGAGATCCTCAAGAACGCCGACGCTATCGTGCGCGAGGAGCTCGATGTCTACAACCAGCGTCTGTTTGAGCAGACCGGCGAGCGCAACTCCGAGCACAGCTGCTGGCAGTATTTCGCGGTCCTGCCCGACATTAAGTCCGTTGGCGTTATGGGCGACGAGCGCACCTATCAGCGCCCGATCATCCTGCGCGCCGTCGAGTCCAGCGATGCCATGACCGCCGACTGGGCCAAGCTGCCCTACGACGTGCTGGCCCGCATTTCCGGCCGCATCGTTGCCGAGGTCCCCGGCGCCAACCGTGTGTGCTACGACATCACGTCCAAGCCGCCCGCGACGATTGAGTGGGAATAGCGGGAACTGTGTTCTGAACTCGCGTTTTAGTACTGCCGAGTATCGTCTGATGCTGTTTTGACATCGCCGCAAAGCAAAGACACCAGCGAAATAACGGGAATAAAGGCCTCCGAACCCTCTGGTTCGGAGGCCTTTTCCTTGCATTCCTACCCGAAAACGACTCCTCGTCGAAGCCCTCCGAGCATCGGGCGGCACTATCGGGCGTGGGCGTTCTCGTAGGCCTCTTTAATCTCTGCCGGCAAACCGTCGGGAATCATGGCCCTCAGCTCGGCCTCGTCTTCGCCTTGATTCAGCTGCCCGTAGAACCAACATTTGTACTTCAACATATCCAGCGCACGGTTCATGTTTGCGATCTCCGACTCCATGTGGGCCCTTTGCTCCTCGAACATGGCCTTGCGTTTGGGGTATGTTGAGGGACCCTCCGCGCACCATTCCATGAACAGCCGGATGTCCTTGATCTCCATCCCCGCCTTCTTCAGGCATTCGATGACCCGAAGCGCCTCGAGCTCCGCATCGCCGAACCGGCGAATGCCGGACGCCCGCTCCAGCCCCGGGAACAATCCCTGCTTGTCGTAATATCGCAGCGTTGAAGCAGGCAAGCCGAACATCTCCGACACCTGTCCGATTGTGTACATGGCTCCTCCGAATAAATCTCAAATTCATTCCTTGACCTAAAGTCAGGTTTAGGTATTACCTTCATTCTCGTCAATAAAACAGAGAACGCAAGGGATGTTTCGTAATGAGCAAAGAGGTTTTGATAGTTTCTTCCAGTCCACGAAAGAACGGCAATTCCGAGACGTTGGCGGATGCTTTCGCCAAAGGTGCGCAAGAAGCGGGCCACAGCGTGGAGACCGTGCACCTGCGCGAGAAGCAGCTCGGCTTCTGCAGGGGCTGCCTTGCCTGCCTAAAGCTGGGTCACTGCGTTATCCAAGACGATGCCGTGGAAATTGCCGCCAAGATGCACGACGCCGATGTTCTGGTGTTCGCAACGCCCGTCTACTACTACAGCGTCTGTGGCCAGCTCAAGACCATGCTCGACCGCGCCAACCCGCTATTTGGCTCCGATTATGCATTCAGCGAGGCGTATCTATTGGCAACGGCGGCGGAGGACGGGCGCTCAACCTTCGACGGCGCGAAAAAGGCAGTGCAGGGATGGGTTGACTGTTTCTCCCGTTGCACGCTTGTTGGTACGGTTTTCGCCGGCGGCGTAAACGGCGTGGGCGATATCGCCGGGCATCCTGCTCTGGAGCAGGCGCGGCGAATGGGCATGAGAGTCTAGACGCGGCTTAGCTGCACGGAAGCAGTTTTGCACTCAAAACCATCGACAGGAGGAATCAAACATGACGATTAAGCAGACGGCGGGCAGAGATGCCCTGGGGGACTTTGCCCCCAAATTTGCACAGCTCAATGACGATGTGCTGTTCGGCGAGGTGTGGAGCCGAGAAGACGGGCTTTCCCTTCGAGACCGCAGCGTAGTGACGGTGGTTGCCTTGATGGCACAGGGGCTGACGGACTCTTCGTTCCAATACCATCTGATGTCCGCAAAGAACAATGGCGTGACCAGGACGGAGATAGCGGAAATCCTTACGCATGCGGCGTTTTACGCGGGATGGCCCAAGGCGTGGGCGGCCTTTCGTATGGCGAAGGAGGTCTGGGCGGATGACGACGCCGCCGACGCAAGAACCAAGCATCAAAACGAGATGGCCTTTCCCATCGGTGCCCCCAACGACGCATTTGCGAAGTACTTTATCGGGCAAAGCTACCTCGCGCCCCTTTCCACCGAGCAGGTCGGCGTCTACAACGTGACGTTCGAGCCCGGCTGCCGCAACAACTGGCACGTCCATCACGCCAAAAGCGGTGGCGGACAGATTCTCGTCTGCGTGGCTGGTCGAGGGTTTTACCAGGAATGGGGTAAACCGGCACAGGAGCTGTGCCCTGGCGACGTGGTTAACATCGCCCCGGGTGTGAAACATTGGCACGGCGCGGCGCCCGATAGCTGGTTTTCTCATCTCGCGGTGGAGGTCCCGGGCGAGGAGGCCTCCAACGAGTGGTTGGAGCCCGTGGACGACGAGCAATACCTTAAAGCGTCTGACAAGAAGGCTTAAGCATGGAGCAGTTGAATCTGACGCAAGAGTGGGACAAGGTGTTCCCCAAAAGCGGCAAGGTCGAGCACAGCAAGGTGACCTTCCACAATCGATACGGCATCACGCTGGCGGCCGATGCCTACGTGCCGAAGAATGCGGAAGACAAACTGCCCGCCATCGCCATTAGCGGCCCGTTTGGCGCGGTGAAGGAGCAGTCATCCGGTCTGTACGCGCAGAAAATGGCGGAGCTGGGCTTTTTCGCAATTGCCTTTGACCCGTCCTATACCGGCGAGAGCGGCGGCACGCCCCGCTATGTAGCATCGCCGGACATCAACACCGAGGACTTCTGCGCAGCGGTGGATTTCCTCTCTGTGCAGGAAAGTGTTGACCCGGAGCGTATCGGCATCATCGGTATCTGCGGTTGGGGCGGCATGGCAGTCAATGCGGCGGCCATCGACACCCGTATCAAAGCTACCGCGGCTATGACCATGTACGATATGACTCGCGTGACCGCAAACGGCTATTTTGACGTCGAGGATTCCGAGCAGGCACGCTTTGAGAAGCGAAGAGCACTGAACGCGCAGCGCACCGAAGACTATAAAAACGGCAGCTACTCGCTTGCGGGCGGCGTAGTCGATCCGCTGCCGGAGGACGCGCCGCAGTTCGTGAAGGACTATTTCGCCTACTACAAGACTCCGCGTGGTTACCATCCCCGCAGCCTGAACTCCAACGGTGGTTGGAATGTGACGTCCTCGCTGTCGTTCCTGAATATGCCGATTTTGCAGTACGCCGGTGAGATTCGCTCTGCCGTGTTGCTAGTGCACGGCGAGAAGGCTCACTCCCGTTATTTCAGCGAAACCGCGTACAGCAAGCTGACCGGAGACAATAAGGAGCTGCTCATTATCCCCGGTGCCAGCCACACCGACCTCTACGATCAGATGGACGTCATTCCGTTTGAAAAGCTGAAGGAATTCTTTGAGGAATATCTGAAATAAGGCGCACCTTGATTCAACACCAAGCCCCCAGCAACGATTCTTCCAGTCATGGTCACAGCATACGGCTTCTGACCTGCTGAAACGCGCAGGGATAAAGTCGCTAGCTATGATTTCTTCCTCGAAATAGGTGAAGAGGGGCTGAAATAGCTAATTCACGTCCTCAGCCAAGATGTCTGCAACTTGCAATCCGACCTGTTTTGTCCTTGGGACAAAATGAAACTGCGGGCCTTCGATGCCGAGAAGTTTTCTGCGTTGCTCCACGTTTTATCCCAAACTCCTACGCGAAGACACACGGCGAGATTCGGTGGCAAGACACCTAAAGCCGACGACCCAACTGGAGTTGACTGGAATGGCACAACAATAAACGAGCGTGAAAGAGTGGGAATAGCTGATATTCGGCGATTTCAAGCTCCTGACCTGCATCGACAGGTCAGGAGTTTTTCTTTTGGCAGCCTCCGGGCAGCCTCCAGGCAACCCTTACGTCTTCATACCGCGATTCATGTCGCTCCTAATCAACATCCGCGATGCTTCGCGAGCGCACAGCACGAATGTGGAAATAGGGACGCACGAGCGTGGATTTTCGGACGCCTGATGAATGAGAGTGGATAATCTCCCACATTAAGCCCCAAGCAAGGCTCAATGTGGGAGATTATCCACTCTCATTTTTTCGACATGTGCCGTGTTGGTAGCTCTGGTGTGCGCCGAGTGCGTGCGGCTAACGTCGCAAAATAGGGCTTTGTGCTGGCCGTTGTCGTAATAAGCCCTCACGTTGTCAAGGGGTTGGAAGGGGTCTAGGTGTTCAGCCGTGACGGCGGAGACATCGCGCCCATGCGCTTCATTAGTCTTATCGGATTTTCGAACTGTTTGCGGCGGTAGATGAGTGTGAGCAAATGCTAGCGAGCCTTTTCACCATGTCGCCGTTCTCGTCAACGAAGACGCTGGGTTCTTTGGCCAATGGGGCTCCTAATGGAAATAAATATAAAATAGCCGGGGAACTTTTCTGGCACTTGGAGGTAGCCAAAAGAGCCGTAAGTAACTATATGGTAATCGCCGACGGTGAACGTAAGGGGGGCGTGGGATGAAGTTGATAATCAAGGGTTCTTCTGCGGTGGCCACAAATCAGCAGGCAGCTAAAAGATAGGAGGTTCACTAGGCGTAAAATCTTTAGACTGTATGAACGAATTTCATTTCGCAGATACGCGTCTTCGGTTCATGGAGTGCCTCGCGATAATTTCTCACCCTATATAAGGCAGGCGGATATACCGAGAAGGGAGAACCATGGGAAAGAGCATTAATGATATGAAGATGCCTGACTTCGGGGATATGGCCAAGGGCATGGTGCAGGGGGCCGCGAACGGAGTGAAGAGGATTCATCAGGCTTTCGGCGGTGAATACGGGGATTCATTCGAGGGAAACGTCGTTGCTGAGAACGGCGAATATATCCTACCGGATCCGATAATTGACGACCGCGAATGTGAAGAGATCGACTCCCTCGCCAAACGCTACGAGAAGATGACCTCTCCCGGTATTCTGGCAAAAGCCGGGAAGAAAGCCGATGAACTCACGCCCGCTCCGGTCAAGGAGATTGCCGGTAAAGTTGGTGACATCGCCAGGGATACATTCGAGGATCTGACGGAGCAGGAGCTCATGGCGGCTGCCATCAAGAAGGCTGCCGATGGCTTCGGAGAGCTCGAGAAACAGGCGGCAAAGGCAAGCGTGAGCAAAGAACACGTCATACAGTGCGTCAACGCGGGAAAACAGGCACAAAAGGTTTCGGATATTTCGCAAATCTGTCTGCTGCGCGCATATGACGTCGCTGCCGTCTCGGCCAAGGAGCGCCCGCAGCACATGGGAATCGCACTTGCCGAGGGCGGAGGAACGGGCGCTATCGGGTTCTGGGGTCTCCCTGCAAACATCGCGCTCAGCATGCTTGTCTATTTCAGGGCAGTCCAGTCAGTGGCCATGTTCTATGGCTACGACGTCAAAGAAGACCCCGCAGAGCTCATCATTGCCAGCGAGGTGTTCCAAAGGGCGATGTCGCCGAGCCCCAAGGGGAACCCAGCTACTGATTATATCGGGAAGGTTCTCGTATATGCCGAGAGCGCGGCCGTGAAACAAGCCGCAAAGAAGGGCTGGACCGCGATGGTCGAGAAAGGTGGCGCCGCGCTCGCTATCGCCCAGATGCGCGCACTCGCCAACAAAGCAGCCCAAAAGGCTTTGGAGAACGGCGGCAAGAAGGCAATCGAGGCTGGCGTATTTAAGAAAACCCTTACTCAAATCGGTCAGAAGCTGACGCTGAAGAACGTCGGCAGACTTGTTCCCGTGGTGGGAGCGGGTTTCGGTGCCTTTTTTGATACAGCGCAAATGAACAGTATCCTAGACTTCGCCGACCTCTTCTACCACAAGCGTTTCATTGTCGAGAAGGAACAACGTGTGCAGAGGCTTACGGGAGAAACGACTGAGTTTGCAGAGAGTTAGAGTCGTCAACTAGATCTGTCGGGCGCAACTTCATGTGCCGAAACGTAATCAATCGGAAGCTATTTGGCTGCCCTCGGCCATGCGGCTCCCGCCTTACTCTATCTCGCCGTCAGGTACTCCGAGCTTATGTGACGTCCACCCGCATCATCGCGCTCGTGCACGTCTGCGTCGGGGGTGGAGGTCCTTGGCTCTTGGTTGACGAACAGTTTGTCAAACGTCATATCTGGCACCCCGGTTCAGTATTTAGATTTACATTCTATTGTCCATGCCCGCAGCCATTTTAGTCCCAGCTACGACCTCTTCGGAACCTGCGGCAGCCTGGCTCCGCAGGAAGAGCAGTACGACGCGTCGCCGGATGCCTTGACGCCGCAATAGGGGCAGAAAGACGCGCGCACCTTGCGGCCTCCTGGCGTCCAGGTCCTAATTCCCCTGGCAATCAGGACTGCTACGCGCTCGGGGATACCCGAGTCTTCGTTTGAGCTCGCTACGGTGTAATCGCTTGTGAGGTGGCCCTTGTAGTCAAAGTCAATTACGAACTTCCATGAGCTGATGCCGCTGAGAGTGGCAACTGCTCCGTAGACTCTGTGCTCGACTACGGTAAGGGACTCAAGTCTTTTTACTGATCGTCGCGTACTGGCGACAATTTCCTCAAGCTCTTCTTGGGTCACATCGTCTCTGAAACTCTCGCTCGCACGGTCCCACTCGGCTTTTGCTTTGGCCTTTTCGAGTTCGACCTTCCGTTTCTCCTGTCTGTCGGATGCGAACACTACGATGCCAAGGAGAATGAACATGGGCAAAAGTGACGTCAGCATATCCATTAAATGCTCCCTAAATAACTCCAGTGCTGCATGCGAGAAAAAACAATGTGATGCGTAAGATGATAAAGGCGGGCAGCCCCGCTGTGAAATACCACCTGAACGTCTCGTGGTGGGTGACGCACATCACGACGATGCTGCCAAGGGCTCCTTCTGCGAGTGTAAACCCTGCAAAATGGATTCGGAGAACTGGCGACAGTGGTCAATCACTCTTTTCGATGGAGACTGCCTCTGGATTTACTGCTGACGCTAGTGGCGGCCACGGTCCAAGTGTATTCGGAGTCGCTGACTACCTTTCGTCGAGCTCCTTCAGCCGGGAGAGGCAGCGGTCCAGAAACCCGCTCCTAGCTTGCGCGGCAAGGAGTCCGTCGCAGAAGCGGTCGCCACGAACGCACCACGTGATGCATGCACGTATCAGGTCAATGTCCCCATGGTCGATGTCGCAGCTGTCTATACCTTCCGAGGTGTCGATGCTATGGCGTTCAAGCGTCTCGAAGTAGCCGGTGTCCGCGAACCCGTCCAGTTCATAGAAATCGTCGACGAAATCCTCGAGTCCGAACGTCCCGCTCCCAAACTCGACATTCATGTTTCTGTCCGCCAGCTTGCCAGCGTACTTGGTTAGTCTTTCGAACATGTTCGCTCCTTAGCTCAAAAGTCCGTTGTCGCCCAGGTAGTCCACGAAGGCATCGATGATCCGTGCCGTGCGAGTCGCGATGTCTATTTCGGTGAAGTCTCCCATGACTTGTGCCAGGCGCTTGAGTTCCGTGATCTTTGTTCCGGCTTTGCGCTTGCCATTGCCGTCGGTGTATCCCTCATAGTATTTGCGTTTATCGCAGAATCTGTAGTCGGCCGCGCGGATGTTTACACGCTTCTCGAGCAGCGCCTTGTTACCCAGCGCCTCCAGGCTGGATTGATCGACGAGCGGGTCTATCTCGTTGCGCTTCTTGGCATAGATGTGCTCAATTTCGAGCGTGGTGTCTAGGTCCATGAGTGGTTGATCTGGGTCTGCGTACGCCCACCAAGTGAGTATGGACTTTGTTACAGGCCTGCCGTTGGTGAACACGTAGGTTCGGAATCGCTCAGCAATATTTGCGCGATTGAAGTGGTGGTTAGGAAACTCCACCGGGCGGTGCTCCACGATGTTGATCATCTCGGGATACACTGGCGAACGCAGCGCGTTCACGCCGGGTCGCTCAATGGCGTAGGCGAAAATGAATGCCGTAATCTTGTTTAGAAAGCCGTAGAGTGCCTCGTCATCGAGGACACCTTTGCTGTCGCTGTTGGCAAGGAACCAGACGCTTAGCAGATAGGTCCACATGCCGTTGGGGGCGTAGTTCAGCACGAAGAGCCTGCGGAGCACGCGCTCGCTGAACCCTTCCTGCGCGTCGACGTGTTTCCAGAAGCCGAGCAGCGCCTCGAGATCGGCGAGCGTGGCGTCCTCCTTGAGCATGGCGTAACCATCGGCACCGAAGAAGTCGCGCAACGATGCGGTGGTCGTGTCGCGGATGCCTTTCTTCGCGCGGCGGTAGTACATGTAGCGCGTAAATAGCTCATCGGTTGGTGTGCCGCGCATGGGCCGGAAGATAGCGTTCGCTCCCTCCTCGAGTCCCTTCCAGCGACGGATGAACTCGTCCTTGCGCCCCGTGTCGGAATAATGCTTGTAGAACTGGCTCTTGAAGATGTCGGCATCCGAGAGAGGCAACCCTCGGTCGTTTAGAGTCGAGAAGATGCGTAGCGCGGTGTCCTGCGATTCCGCTTCAATGGGCAACAGTATCACATTGTTGATGATGCGTGTGGCCATGTAGACGGTGTAGGTGGGCCACTCGCTCACCAGTTGCTCAATTTTCCTCTGGAAGAAAGCGAAGTTGCGGGCATAGGCGCTCTTCCAGCCATCGCCTACATTGCCCTCTCGTAAATTCTCGAGGAATTCATTCTTGTCGTTGTCCGATGCAACCTCGGAGTCGATCTTGAGGCGCTCCATGTCGGGCTCGTCGAACTCGTCGGTTTTCCATACACAACGGGCGATTGCCTCACGCATCTTCACAGACTGCTTATCCTTCATGTTGGTGAACTTGTCGTAGAACGCGCGGAGCAGCAGCATGATGGTGGTGAGGCGCTGCTGGCCGTCAATGATCTCGAGTTGGCCAGAGAGGTTCTTAAAGGTGACGATGGGTCCTAGGAAGTATTCGTCGTTCTCGCTGTCGAAGTGCTCGTAGTCATCGCCCGGAAAAGCGAACGCGAATAGGTCATCCCACAGCGTTGCGCATTCGTCCTCGCCCCAGGCGTAGGGCCTCTGGTAGTCGGGGATGAGGAAGTCTGATCGCTTATCGGTGAGAAGATCGCGAATCGATCGCTGGTCGATGTTGAGCTTGGACATGAGCTGTACCTTCCGCGCGGGAACAATCAAGATGACACGGATTATATCGCCGAAGTCGTCATTCGCTCTATTGCTGCGAGCTACTGAATCTGGCAACCTCTGGCCAACCCTTACGGTTTCATGTCGTGATCCGTATCGGCGCTGATTAATGTCCGTGATGCTTCTGCTTGCACCTTCTTTGGAGAGCGCGAGCGAGAGATGCGATCTACAGACGACTGAATAGCTCCATCCGTTTTGGTTACAACAAAATGTGTGCCGCGCGCCTGCGGCATAAAGGAGGGAGATTCTTATGAATATCGTTGTATTGAGCGGCAGCCCGCGCAAGGGAGCCAATACCGACACCATGGTCGAGGCGTTTGCCGAGACCGCGCGCGAGGGCGGCAATACGGTCGAGGTCGTCCGCGTTGCCGGCAAAAAGATTGCTGGTTGTCTGGGATGTCAGTACTGCTTTACCCACGGGGGCACTTGCGTGCAGAAGGATGACATGGCCAACGTGATCGAGTCGCTGAAAGACGCCGACATGGTTGTCTTCGCTTCGCCCATCTACTGGTTTGATATCACTGCGCAGGAGAAAGCCACCATTGACCGCCTGTATGCCTTCGGTGCCACGGGTTTCCCGTTCACCAAGACAGCCCTTTTACTCGATAGTCACAGTGAGGGTGTTTATGATGCGGCGATTGCTATGTACAAGTCCACATGCACGTACTGCAAGTGGGAGGACCAGGGCATTGTCACCATTAGCGGCATGACCGAGCGCGACAGCATGGCCTCCTCGCCCAAGTTGAAAGAGGTGTGTGAGCTCGCTCGCAAGCTCGCCTAAGGACAAGAAGAACGCATGGCAATCAGCGTTGGTGGAAATGCTTGCTATCCTTACCAAGAGATAGGGGTGTATTCCCTCAAGTGCCGTATAGAACAATTTTTAAACGCAGAAAAATAACTGAAAACAAATTAATCCGCGTTAAAATATTGTCAAACAGAAGTTCATGAGGGAAGGTTGCGTATGCGTCGCAAGGCAGACGAGCTCCTTAGGGAATGGCGAGACAGGGCTGATAGAAAACCTTTGCTGGTCAAAGGCGTGCGCCAGTGTGGCAAGACCTATCTGCTCAGAACGTACGCCCAGGATCTTTTCGAATCGGTTGTCTACGTTAATCTTGAGAACGACCGGTCGGCGCGAGCGGATTTTTCGGGCGGTCTTGACCCTCATTCGATCGTACGCGCGATCGAGGCTCGTACGGGACAGCGTATCGTGCCTGGCAAAACCTTACTGTTCATTGACGAGATCCAGGCATGCGAGGAAGCGCTCACTTCCCTTAAATACTTTTGCGAAGATGCTCCCGAGTATTACGTTGCGGCTGCTGGGTCGCTTCTTGGGGTTGCCATTAACCATCAGTCGTATTCGTTCCCCGTCGGAAAGACCGACTTGATTGAGATGACTCCACTCGATTTCGAGGAGTTTCTCTGGGCGATGGGGCACGATCAGCTGGTCGACGAGATACGCTCATCATTCGAGTTTATGGGTCCTCTTGCGCCAAGCCTTCATGAAAAGGCGCTTGGGCTCTATCGGCAGTATCTTGTTGTTGGCGGAATGCCCGAGGCGGTCCAAACGTACATCGATGATCAGTCAATCATTGATGTGGCCGAAAAGCATCGGATTATTCTCGACGGATACTCCGCCGACACTAATAAATATGCTGATGAGCGCTTGAGCGCAAAGACGCGTGCGTGCTTCGATTCCATTCCACAGCAGCTTGCCAAAGAGAATCGTAAATTTCAATACAAGGTAGTGCGAGCGGGGGGCAATGCGTCTCTCTTTGGAGATGCTCTCGACTGGCTTGTATTGTCGGGTACGGTGGCGCGCTGCAGCCTAGTCGGGCAGATCGAAAGCCCTTTAGAGGCCTTCGTTAACCCTTCTGCTTTTAAAATCTATCAGGCGGATACAGGGCTGCTCGTCTCCAAGGCCGGTGCTCAACGCGCCGATATTCTTTCCGGTATCGGCGGCACATTCATGGGTGCACTTACCGAAAACTACGTTGCCCAACAGCTTTCAGCCATGGGCTATCCGCTGCATTATTGGGCGCGAGATAATCGTGCGGAAATCGACTTTGTAGTAGAGAAGCAGGGATGCTTGTCTGCGATTGAAGTCAAGGCGGGAGAGAACACAAGATCTCGAAGCCTGTCCTCACTTAAAAAGACCCATCCGGGCGTGCGCCGAATCAGGCTATCGACTAAGCCCTTCGGAATGAATGATGGGCTGATGTCTGTTCCACTTTATGCGGCATTTTGTCTATAGGGATGATGCTGCTGTAATGCATGGGGCCCGGAGCGCGATGTTGCTGCACTCCGGGCCCCGCTGCTTAGTTAAACCATGACGGTTTGGCTGCCGTCGTCCTAGTCAAACAGGCTCGGCATGTCGTTTTCCTTCATGAGGGCACCGGCAGAGGGGAGGCTCTGCGCGGTGAACTTCTCGGCCGAGACGCCGGCGCCAAGAATCTCCTCGGTCGTGCCGACGGTGGTGACCGAGCGGCCCTTCTTGGCCGTGAAAGCCTGGACGCCCTGCGTGTTGGTGGTCGTCTTGGTCTTGAGCAGCGACGTGTTGAAGTTCATCAGGCGGTAGTCGCTCGAGACCAGCGCGAGGTCGCGGTCTTCCTTGAGCACCTGGGCATACAGCAGCTTGCTGCCGCTGTAGATTGCGTTCTTCAGACGCTTGCGGTTGGTCTTGGTGACGTATCCGGCAAGTGCGACGCGGACCACGCGGCCGTTCTCAAAGACAAACAGCACGTCGGCCTTGTAATCCTCGGGGTCGATGACCCAGATGACGTTCTCGTCGGGTTCCATCTCAAGATCGGTGGGCAGGTACGAGCCCAGCTGTGCCGACTTGGTGTCCTCAAACGCCGTGACCTTGCACTTGTACACCTGGCTCTTGTTGGTAAAGACCAGCAGCTCGTGGGTGTTGGAGGACGGGAACTCGATAAAGGGTTTGTCGCCGTCCTTGTACTTGAGCGTGGTCGCCTTCTTGAGCACGCGGTCCGTCATCTTCTTGAGGTAGCCATCGCGCGAGAGCATGATCGTAACCGGGTACTCCTCGACCTCGGGCTCCAAGCTTACCTCGATAACCTCATGGGGCTCGATCCTGCCCGTGCGGCGCGGCATCACGTACTTCTTGTTGACCGCGGCCAGCTCGTCGCTGATGACCTTCTTGATGTTCTCTTCGCTCGAAAGGATCTCCTCAAGCTCGGCAATCTCACCCTCGAGCTTAGCGATGTCCTTGGTGCGGTTGAGGATGTACTCCTCGTTGATGTTGCGGAGCTTGAGCTCGGCGACAAACTCGGCCTGGGTCTCGTCGATGTCGAAACCCTTCATAAGGTTGGGCACGACCTCGGCCTCGAGTTTGGTGCCGCGGATGATGGCGATCGCCTTGTCGATGTCGAGCAGGATCGCCTCAAGGCCGTGCAGCAGGTGCAGGCGCTCGGACTTTTTGCCCAGGTCAAAGTTAATGCGGCGACGCGTGGACTCAATACGCCACTTGACCCACTCGCGCAGGATCTGGCGCACGCCCATAACACGGGGATAGCCGTCGACGAGCACGTTGAAGTTGCACGAGAACGAATCCTGCAGCGTGGTCGAGCGATAGAGCTTGGCCATGAGCTTGTCGGGGTCGACGCCGCGCTTAAGGTCGATGGCGATGCGCAGACCCGAAAGGTCGGTCTCGTCGCGGATGTCGGCGATCTCCTTGACCTTGCCCTCCTTGGAGAGCTTGACGATGCGTTCGATGATGACATCGGTCTTGGTGGTGTAGGGGATCTCGTACACCTCGATGATGCGCTCTTCGGGAATCCAGCGCCAGCGGGAGCGAATCTGGAAGCTGCCAAGACCGGTCTCGATGATCTTCTCCATCTCCTCGCGGCGGTAGATAATCTCGCCGCCGGTCGAGAAATCGGGCATGGGCATGTACTCGAGCAGGTCGCAGTCGGGGTCCTTCAGGTAGTGCATCGTGGCGGTGCAGACCTCGTTGAGGTTGAAGCCGCAGATATCGGACGCCATAGCGACGCCGATGCCCTTGTTGGCCGAGACGAGGATGTTGGGGAACGTGGTGGGCAGCAGACGCGGCTCCTTCATGGCACCGTCGTAGCTGTCAACGAAGTCGACCGGGTCCTTGTCGATGTCTTTGAAGATCTCGGCGCTGATGGGGGAGAGCTTGGCCTCGGTATAACGCGAGGCGGCGTAGCTCAGGTCGCCCGAATAGTACTTGCCAAAGTTGCCCTTCGACTCCACGAAAGGAGCAAGCAGCGCCTCGTTGCCCGTGGCCAGGCGCACCATCGTCTCGTAGATGGCGGCGTCGCCGTGTGGGTTGAGCTTCATGGTCTGGCCCACGATGTTGGCGCTCTTTTGGCGCTCGCCCTTGAGCAGGCCCATCTTGTACATAGTGTAGAGCAGCTTGCGGTGCGAGGGCTTAAAGCCGTCGATCTCGGGGAATGCACGCGAGACGTTGACGCTCATGGCGTAGGGCATGTAGTTGACCTCGAGCGTCTGCGTAATCGGCTGGTCGGTGACCTCGGAGTGCAGGCCGATGACGTTCTCGGCGTTGACCTGCTTTTTCTTGGGTTGGTTCTTCGTCTTCTTCTTTGCCACGATTTCCTCTTGAACTTCTTATGGGCCATCGTTATCGATTTGCTGCTACTGCAGGTCCAGCTGGTCCAGGTATTCCTTGCCGTGCTCGGAGATGTGACGCTTGCGGCCCGTCTCGTCGTTGCCCAGCAACAGGTTGAACATGGTCTCCATCTTGGTGACGTCCTCGGGTTCTACCTTGATCAGGCGGCGCGTCTCGGGGTTCATGGTGGTGAGCCACATCATGTCCGGATCGTTCTCACCAAGACCCTTGGAGCGGTTGATCGAGCACTTCTGGTCGCCAATCTCCTTGAGGATGCCGTTCTTCTCGAGCTCGGTGTAGGCAAAGTAGGTCTTCTCTTTGCAGTTGATCTCGTAGAGCGGCGACTCGGCGATATACACGTAGCCCTCGTCGATAAGCGTGGGCACCAGGCGATAGAGCATGGTGAGCACAAGCGTGCGGATGTGATAACCGTCGACGTCGGCGTCCGTACAGATAATGACCTTGTTCCAGTTGAGATTATCCAGGTCAAAAGCACCGAGGTTCTTGATGCGCTTGTCCTTGATCTCTACGCCGCAGCCCAGCACGCGCATGAGGTCCATGATGATGTCGGACTTAAAGATGCGCGGGTAGTCCTCCTTCAGGCAGTTGAGGATCTTACCGCGAACGGGCATAACGCCCTGGAACTCGGCATCGCGCGAGGTGCGGATGGCGCCTGCTGCCGAGTCGCCCTCTACGATGTAGATCTCGCGACGGTCCTTGTCTTTGGAGCGGCAGTCGATGAACTTCTGCACGCGGTTGGCCATGTCGGTCTTCTGTTGCAGATTGGTCTTGATGCTCTGGCGCGTCTTCTCGGCGTTCTCGCGCGAGCGCTTGTTGATGAGCACCTGCTCCATGATCTTGTTGGCGGCGTCTTTGTTCTCGATCAGATAGGTCGAGAGGCGCTCCTTAAAGAATGCCGTCATCGCCTGCTGGATAAAGCGGTTATTGATGGCCTTCTTAGTCTGGTTTTCGTAGGACGTCTGGGTGGAGAAGCAGTTGGTCACCAGCACCAGACAGTCCTGGACGTCCTGCCACTTAATGCCGCTCTCGTTTTTGTTGTACTTGCCCTGTTGCTTGATGTAGGCATCGATGGCGCTGGTCAGAGCACTACGGGCGGCCTTTTCGGGCGAACCGCCGTTCTCGAGCCATGACGAGTTGTGGTAGTACTCCTGCATCATGAAGGTGCGCGAGAAGCACATGCACGCGGTGATCTTGACGTTGTAGTCGGGCAGGTCCTCGCGGTCGCGACCGCGGCGGTCGGCCTCGATAAAGAAGGGCTCGGTGAGGTAGTCGGCACCGACCTTCTCGAGCACATAGTCCTCGATGCCCTTGGGGTAGCAAAAGTCCTCTTCGGAAAACTCGCCATCGTCGCCCTCGATGCGCAGGCGGAAGGTAACGTTGGCGTTGACCACGGCCTGGCGGCGCATGGTCTCGCGATACCAATCGTGGGGGATGCTGATGGAGGTGAAGACCTCAAGATCGGGGCGCCACTTGATGGTGGTGCCGGTGCGGTTCTCGTCGCTGGGCTCAATCTCGAGCGCCTTCTTTTTGGCGCCGACGACCTTACCCTTCTTAAAGTGCAGAGAGTATTTGTTACCGTCACGCCAAACCGTGACGTCCATGTACTCAGAAGCGTACTGGGTCGCGCAGGAGCCCAGGCCGTTGGTGCCGAGCGAGAAGTCGTAGTCGCCGCCCTGGTTGTTGTTGTATTTGCCGCCGGCGTAGAGCTCGCAAAAGACGAGTTCCCAGTTAAAGCGCTTCTCGGAAGGGTTCCAGTCGAGCGGGCAGCCGCGGCCGTTGTCCTCTACCTGGATAGAGCCATCGCGAAAGGCGGTGAGGGTGATGAGCTTGCCGTAGCCCTGGCGTGCTTCGTCAACGGCGTTGGACAGGATCTCGAAGGCGGCATGCGCGCAACCGTCGAGTCCGTCCGAGCCAAAGATGACGGCAGGGCGCAGACGTACGCGCTCCTCGTCCTTGAGCTGGCGGATACTGTCGTTACCATAGTTTGCGGTGTTTTTTGCCATACTCGCTCTCTCGGTGCTCCTTTTGCTGCGTTTAAGTCATATAGATAGTCAAGGTAGCATAGCCCAGGCCGTGGGCGATTCCACCTAACACGAAATCCATCGAACAATCGTTCGGAGTTCGATGGAGATTCGTTTACTCGGACAAAACCGAGTCGGTTCTGTCCGAGTAAGTTTGAAGGCGGCTGGAGGCGCCCTACCTTGTTTGCGGATGGATCGAATCGAACATTGGGACAAGCGTCTCGTTTTATGGGCCACGGGCGTGCGTGTGCGAGTCCCTTTGGCCCATAAGGAACGCTGGCGGGTCGTTATTTGGGCCGTGGGTCACTTCGCCCGCGCCGTGTTTCGTCATACGCTCATAGTGGAAGCCGATGCCACGGGGTCGACTTGGGACTCGGGCAACGGATGAGCTGCAAGCCGAAAGGAGCGGTGAGGATGATGAAGCCCATGACGAAGAAGCTGCTGTTAGGAATTCCCACCGTGACGCTTTCGGCCGTGCTGGCATGTACGGTGGCCGGCTGCGGCGGTAATGCGCCGAGTGGCTCGGGCGGGAGCGCACCTGTGCAGGAGAAGGCCGAGAAGCCCAAGGCCTATGAGTCGCAGACGGTCGAGGTGGCAGGCATTACCTATGAGTCGGTGGCTCACGGTACGTTCTATCGCGGTGATGCCAAGAAGCAGGACGGCTTTTACCTGCACATCAAGATTACCAACAACAACACAAAGAACAGGACGTTCAGTTCCTTTAACGTGCATGCTGCCCAAGGCGATCTTGAGGCAGGCGACCCGTTGTTTACTTCCGGCAAGGCGGCCGTGCTCGACTACGTTGCAAGCGAGGCTCCCGATGAGCTTCACGAGGGCATCGATCTTTCCAAGAGGCCAGATATCGGCCCGGGCGAGACCGTTGAGTACGTGTATTTCTGGGCCCCCAAGACAGCGTACTACGGGCCCATCACTGTCGAGTTCGTAGACGCTTACGCCCCCGCCAAGAATCATGAGGCCATGCACTTTGACACCACGGGATGCGAGACCAAGGAGTTCAAGGCGGCCGGCGGCGTGGCCGATTCTGGTGACGCGGCCAATATGACCGGCATCGCTTGCGCATCGTACAGTATCGAGGCCGCCGATGGGTACACGCTGGATTCGTCCAACGAAGAGCACGAAAAGGCAAACTTCTTCCACGACGAGACTGGAGGACGCCTGAACATCAGCATCTTCCCGCGCTCGCCGGAGGAAGAGGTTGCAAGCCTAGAGCAGGTCTACGAAGGTAAGGAGACAACAACCGACCAGGTCGAGTACAACGGCATAACGTGGCTGCGCTTTACCGGTCCCGACAACGGCCATACACTGTTTGCGACGGCTCCCGCAACGGGTGAAACCGTCCGCGTGTCGATTGGCTGGAAGATCGATTGGGACGCCGCCGTGCCCATGATGGAGGCGCTGAAGCTCAAGTAACGCCGCGATTCTTACGTCAGGCGACTCAGGGCTGGCTCCGAGTTATCGGGGCCAGTCCTTTTTGGTGCTCGATGAGCCGAGCCGGCGTCTCTCACAAAAATAACTAGGAGCTAGCGAGACTTATCCGAATTGACCTCATTGGCGGTGTCTTTTTCGAGCGCCGTGCGGCGGGCGCTGTAGGCGACGAGGCCGGCGCCTGCAGCGGCGAGTGCTGCAGCGGCTGCCGTAAGGGGAGCGTTGACATCGCCCGTGCCCGCAAGCGCGCCCGCTTTTCCGGAGCGCTTGTTATTGCCGTGGTCCTTGCCACTGCCGGAGCTGCTTCCGCCGGAGCCGCCGCCCTCGTCAGTACCGCCGCCACTCGAGCTACCATCGCCGTCTGCTGTCATCGGGGCGTCGTGAAGTCCTGTCGTATCCGCGCTGTCGCATACGCCGACCTGAACTTCTGAGCGTTCGCATGCCGCGTCGGGCACATGAAGCTCGTGCAGAACGGCACTCAGCGCCGAGTTTGCGCCCGGTCGGATCTCCTCGAGCGTTACGGGATCGAGCGCCACCAGATTACGCGCCTTCGCATACAGCGTGACGCGTTTGCCCACTTCGTCGCTCCAACTCTCGGGGATGGCGAAGCTCATGCGGAACTGTGCCGTGCAACCCGGTGCCAGCACGGCGTTGCCGTTGTCGGCTACCAGCGGGTGCGTTGCAAAACGTGCGCCCAGCGTCTCGAGCGCGTACTTTACGTGTGCAATGTCGTTGGCCGAAGCGTCTTCGGCAAGCTCTGGATCGTAGATCGAAGCCATGCGTGCGTTCGCTCCGAATCCGATGGATGCGCTGGAGAACGGCTGGCTGGAGCCCTCTCGGTACAGATCGATTGTGCCGGCAGTCAGCAAAGTGTTGCCGTCGTTTCGCACCGTGACCATGAAGGATTCGCCTGCTGCTCCGGGCACCACCGCGCCCGAGGTAGCGACCGCGCCCGTCGGAGTGGCACACGCCACCAGAGGCACTTCGATGCCGTGCAGCTCTGCCTCGCTCTTCTCCGCGCTCACAATGTGCGTGGCGAGCGCGGAGAGCATGCCTCCCGACGTCAAAAATGTCGTTATCTGATCGACGGGATGGTCCAGCTCGCACATCACGAACGGCTCCGTGAACAGATCGCCTGCCAAGGTGCTGGCGAAGATGCGGAAGTGCTTGCCCATTACTGCTACCGGGTTGCCTTCTTCGTCGTAGGTTTGCCCCACCTTGCCATCGGTGTTCTCTACATAGAGCGCGCACCTGCCGTTGTTGCTTACGCTAAACGATGCCGGGCCACAGCCTGCGGCACCCACGGGCTGCGTTGCAAATGCCGATGCGCCTCGCGTCCAAGTAATATGCTGCAGCTGCTCGTTGACGGTGGCCAAAAAGCCCGAATGTTGTGGCCACGGCACCGCATGGGGCACCGTGGCGTCTGGTGGCATAACGCCCCAGCCCGCAATGGACTGGCCGATCACGGCGTACGATGCGCAGCCGCAACCGTCTGCGGTCTCGTACGCAACGGGCACCACCATTTTGCCGTTGATATTCTCGGGCTCGCTCAGCTCGATACTCGACGGTGCCTGCGGAAAGCGAAGAACTTGGCGGAACGTCAGGCTGTCGCCCAAATCATCCGACCACAGGGTAAAGCATTCCAGCGCAACCTCGGCCTCGCTGCCGAGCGCCTTCTCTGCGGTGGTTCCGCGGCGGTGGAGGTAGGCACCCGACAGGCGCCCGTCGACCAGCGTCTTGCCTGCCGTGATGCGCGGGCACTGCAGGCAATGGTAGCCATCCTCTTGCAGGCGGCCGCGCGAGATGCTGCGCCATGACGTATGCGACACCACGCGGATCTCGTCATTACTTATGCGCAGGCGCACAACGGACAGTATGCCGGCTGTGCTTGCCGTATCGAAAAGGGTGTTGTCGCCGGCGGGGCGCTCGCCCGAGACCAGCAGCACGTAGGCGTCCTGGTTTCCTCTTCCGTCCGTATATTCCACCACGTCGAAGTCGTAATCGAATATGCCGTCGCGCTCCACGTCGCCCTCGCCAAACCCAAGGGGAAAGTCCACGGGCGTGGGAGCGGACCACGTGCCGTTTGCCTTTGTGTGCACCACCAGGCGCGAGCGGCCATTGTCGCCGTAGCGCACCGAGGCGATACGGAACAGGCATTCTGCGCCGGCAATCATTGCCAGCTTCATGTGAGCTTCGCTGAGCACGCCGGAAAACAGCACACTGTCGCTCGATGGTTTGATACCGCCACGCTCGTCCTCCGATACACCAGCAGAATTGGCGTTGGGGTCCGCAACGGCGTTCGTCGCCTGCCCGATATAGGTGTACTCATACATTGGCGCGGCGTTTTCGTCGTTCTCTATCAGTGCATGGACGAAATGCTCGATCTGTCCCGTGTCGTCGCTTTCTGCATCCGCCTCGAGCTCAATGTGCGTAACCGCTTGATCCCAATCGCGCACGACAGGCGCGACGTTTACGGCAGTGGCCTTAACCTCGGCGCGTGCGAGCAGCTCGGCGTTGGTGACGATGGTGGCCGACGCGATAAATTGCGGCACGCCACCTGCCTCGGCGTTGCCGGCTGAGCCGAAGCGGGCATCCAGCGTATAAGGCGTATCTCCACCCAAGGCCAGCTCAGAGCGCTGGAGCACATACTGATCGCCATTGTTCACTGACATATTCCACGAATCGAGGAGTGTGGGCCACGATCCCGACCAAGCTTTGGTGGTCCACTTGAACATGACGAACTGGAGTATCACATCGACATCGACGTCTGCACCTACGCGCAGTCGCGGAAGCTGGTGTCCATCCGCCTTCTCGTACCCAATGAACAACGTGAGGGACGCGGCGCCGCGCACGGCAGACGAGGCGACGCCTGCAACGCCGGCGCCAAAGGTGACGGCAAGCCCGATCTGGATGGTGAATGAGCCCGAGGTGTTGGAATAGTCGAGCGATATGTTTTTGAAAAAAGCTGCGCCGCTACCGTGTGTGTGGGCGCCCACGGCGAGCGTCAGTTTTGCCAGCACCCAGGGGTTGACGTTTAGGAAAAACGGCACCGGTCCCAAGGTGAACTGTTCGGTCCAGTTGAGGTCGGTTCTTACCTGGAAGAGGGCCTTAATATTGCCGTATGCGGGGTCGTTGTTGTCACCCCAGGTTTTGCCCACCCAATCGTAGGCGAGCGAGCCGTACAGCTGTGTGGCGATATCCATCGTGAACAGCAGCGTGCAATGGTGGCGAAGGAGCTTGGTGTTTCTTGGGTCGGTGCCCGAACCGGCACTCATGCTCTTGTACTGATTCCACTTCCCCTCCATCTCGTCGAGGTAGCGGTTTGCCTGCTTGGCACCCGACTCGCGCGGTGATTTCTTCCAGTACTCTGGATCTGGATTGCCCGAATCGTTCATATAGCTGGCTGGTTTGTATCCTCCGCCAAACAGCACGTATCCAGCAAACGAGAAATCGAAGAGGATCGGAAATGTGGGCATCCAGCACGTGAACTTATTACCACCGATGCCGGGAAACGATGCGGGGAAATCAAACGGAGTGATCTCTTGGTCCATAGTGGTGGGGACGATAGTGGTCGATCCGGATTCCGCCTTTGCCGCCGGCGCGGTAACAACGGCCATGGGGGAGGAGAGCGTGTAGGTTTTGCCCTGGTAGTCGAGGACAAAGCGCAGCTTGCATCCTTCTTCCAGAAGGCCCGACGCTGCATCGAGGAACTTGTCTTCGAGTGTGAACGTCGCCAGACTATCCGCGCCCGATGCGCTGGCCTTGATCTGACCAATCTGCGTGACGGTTTCGGTTGAGCTGCCCGCAGCGGGCATCACTTTATTGATATGCAATGTTGCCTGCCCGCCCTGCGGCAGATGAGCCTGCACGGTAAAAGCGTGCGTGTCGGGCTGGTCGTTTGCTGCTTCGTCCGCTGGCATTGCCATAAACGTGGCGTCGGCGTACTGGATGTCCCATTCGTCGAACGTGAGCTGGCGGAAGTACGGCTCGCCGTCGGAAAGCGGACGCGTGGGCGCGGTTATGGCGGTGCCGCCCTGGATACGCGCAAGGGGAATCTCGACATCACGGTAGCCCGCCATGCTAATGGAGATGCCGCCGTTAAAGTCGTACGCGTCAAGGAGCGTTGCCTCGTCCACGTAGCCTTCCGAAAGAGGGGCGACCTCAAAGATGGCCGTGCCTTCGTCATCGGTCGTGGCGGTGAGCTGCTTGCCTACGGCATAGCGCGACGTGAGCGTGACCTGCGCTCCCTTGATGGGCATATTCTTGTTGGCGACGTCGACCACGACCACACCAAACATGGTGCGCGAGAGAACGAGCACCCTGAAGGGGTCTTTTTCGTCGGCATAGGCCGCGGTGGGCGCGAACGGCAGCAGGAAGGCATTTTCGCTTCCCGGCACGCGAGGCAACATGATGCTCGCTAGCGAGGATGCTCCGGCAACAAGTAACGAACGGCGATCAAGCATCTTGGGCTCCCATCCCGCAAATATCGGTGGAAATAATCCAATTGTGCGAGAAGGCGCCCCGTGGCGGTAGTGCCGTTCAAGGGTCAAAATGTCCAAATTGATCGAGCGAAGCGCCGGGTTCCGGAACGCGTTCGATGCGCTTGGCAGCCCGGTCGCTAACGCAACATGTGCGCGACCAGCTCGGCGCGTGTGCCGATGCCAAGCTTTGCGTATACGCCGGATAGGCGGTTTTTGACGGTGCCCGGCGATACTCCCATATGGCGTGCGATTTCGGCGTTGGTCCATCCGCGGCAGGCGAGCATGGCCATGGTGAACTCTGTGGTCGTTAAATCGTCGGCAACGTCCTCGCCCGAATCGGGGTTGTGGATGCGCCGCCAGCCGTAGCTGAAGCGGTACGTGATCTCGATGATGCGTGCGAAGTCGTCAGGGTATTGCGTTTTTAGGCATGCCTCGATGAGCCCCTGCAAAAGGCCGTGGTGCTCGCCAATGAGCTCGATAAGGCCGTCGGGGCGCGCAATGTCCCAAGCGGCTCCAAAATGCGCTTTTGCGGCGTCGATGTCCTTGAGGCTCATACAGGCCATAGAAGCCGACAAGTGCAGGAACAGTTCCGAGATGGGATAGCTTCCCTGTTTCATAATTAGGGCGTTTTCCGCCATGCCCAGGCTGCGGCCGTATTCGCCGCGCAGATACAAGGCGTGCGCCATCACGTAGCTGGCGAACAGTCGCAGGCCTTCGGGTAGGTGCGCCGCAAGTGGATAAAACTCTTCGGCAGAATACGGGGAAGGCAAGTGCAGCAGGACGCTCGCGGCCGAGGCGAACAGGATATGCGTGGCGTGGACGGCGGGCGATTCCTCGCCGGCCGGCGTATCGAGGATGCCCGCAAGGCACCGGCGGGCGTCGGCGATACGGTTGAGCGACAGACTGGCGTATCCGCAGATAAAGCATGCGGAATAGCGCAGTGCGGGATCGGTGACGTCAAGATAGGGGTGTGCCGTCTTGGCGGCGAGTGCGGCCTGTCCGCGAAAGTACAGCGCTTCTGCCGTGGCGATGGCGCGTGAATCGGGGTCGGAAATGCCTGCAACCGCAGCGTCAATCTGCCCCGGCACAAAGGCGGTGCACATCAACGGCATGGGAACGCATGGGTAGCCATCGCAGTCCATCTTCCATCTCCCAACAGCTGGCAACACTAGCAGCAATTGTACTCTTGTTGCTTGGGACTGGAATTTGTGGGTATCGCCTACGATTGTGCCGAACGTATAAAGGAAGAGTCTATTGGCGATGCTCCCAAGGTGGCTACCGAAGTCTAGCTGACCTTGGGATATAGAAAAACTGCCGCCCCTGCAAAAAGCTCTGTCGCAGCGATGGGAAACGTATCTCGTTCTGCATATAATGAGGTCATATGACGGTGCGTCTGCATACGCGCGGCGCATTTCCATCGAACCGAGAAGGAGCTCTGCATGGATCCCAACAAGCGTCCCGACGACATGGTACGTATCACCACTCCCGAACTTGCCCAGGCGTTCATCGAAGAGCAGGTCGCTGCAATCCGCGAGCAGATCGGCGACAAAAAGGTCCTGCTGGCTCTTTCCGGTGGTGTCGACAGTTCGGTTGTCGCGGCCCTGCTCATCAAGGCCATCGGCAAGCAGCTCATTTGCGTGCATGTTAACCACGGCCTGATGCGCAAGGGCGAGAGCGAGCAGGTCGTCGACGTCTTCAAGAATCAGATGGATGCCAACCTGGTTTACGTTGACGCCACAGATCGCTTCCTGGACAAGCTCGTGGACGTCGAGGATCCCGAGGCCAAGCGTAAGATTATCGGCGCCGAGTTCATTCGCGTGTTCGAGGAGGAGGCCCGCAAGGTTGGCGATGAGGTCAGCTTCCTCGCCCAGGGCACCATCTATCCCGACATCCTGGAGTCCCAAGACGGCGTGAAGGCTCACCACAACGTGGGCGGTCTGCCCGAGGATCTGCAGTTTGAGCTCTGCGAGCCCGTCAAACTGCTGTACAAGGACGAGGTCCGCGTCGTGGGTCGCGAGCTCGGCCTGCCCGAGAATATGGTTGAGCGCCAGCCGTTCCCCGGTCCCGGCCTGGGCGTCCGCTGCCTTGGTGCCATCACCCGCGACCGTCTTGAGGCGCTGCGCGAAGCCGACGCCATCGTGCGCGAGGAGATCGACAAGGCAGGTCTGACCATCTGGCAGTATTTTGCCGTCGTGCCCGACTTCCGCGCCACCGGCGTGCGCGAGGGTAAGCGCGCCTACGACTGGCCCTGCATCATCCGCTGCATCAACACCGTTGACGTCATGACCGCCGAGGTGCCCGAGCTCGACTGGGCGCTGCTCAAGCGTATTACCGCTCGCGTCACCGCCGAGGTTCCCGGCATCTGCCGCGTATGCTACGACCTCACACCCAAGCCCGTCGGCACGGTGGAGTGGGAGTAAGCTAACTCAGCTGGTAGGCGACGAGAACTAGCAGATGTGACAAAGGGACAGTCCCTTTGTCACATCCTCGATATTATGTGTGGGATGGTACGCCACGCGGCGTGCCATCTCGTTCGTTATTTTAATGAGCCGAGTGCGCGAGTGGGAAGAGTCACGAGCATAGTCGTTCCCCTCTCTGAGCTCTCTTCGACCTCGATGGAACCGCCGTGGAGTGCGGCGATCTCCCAGACCAGCGCAAGCCCCAGCCCCACGCCGCCATATGCCCTGCTGCGCGATTTATCGACGCGAAAGAAGGGCTGAAAGATGCTCGTCTGGTATTGCTCGGGAATGCCTTGTCCCTGGTCGTGCACCCGTAGCAGTATACGGTCGCCCTCGACGCGGGCGCTGATTCGCACGGTCGAGTTGGGCGTGCTGTAGCGAATGGCGTTTTCGGCCAAGTTGAACAGCAGCCGATAGATCAGCGTGTCGCTGCCGGTCGTTTGCGCGTCGCCCTCGCTTGCGAGCGCGATGCCCTTTTGCTCGGCAAGGGGCGCCAGGTCGGTGAGCACTTCTTCGATCATCGGCGCCAGGTCAATCGCATCGTTGCAGGGGACGCTGCGCAACTCGCTCATCTCGAGCAGGGTCTTTGTCACGTGCGTCATTCGCTCGGTCTGCTCTTGCAGCAGCCCGAGCAGACGCGCTGTATCTGCATCGGCGTCGGGGTGCTCGGCGCAAAACAGCTCAACCTGAGCTTGCATGAGCGCAAGCGGCGTGCGCAGCTCGTGCGCTGCATTGCCCGTAAACTGTCTTTGCGCGGAAAATCCCTCCTCAAGGCGGGCAATCATGTCGTTAAACGACGCGCTGCAACGCCTAAGCTCAGAGGGCACATCCTCGCTGATCTTTGTGTCGGCGAGGTTATCGGGCCGCACGCTCTCGACTTGTGCCGCAAAGGAGCGCAACGGCTGCAACGCATGCCCGCTCACAAAGTAGGCCAGGACGCCACCGAGCAGCGTCACCGCTGCGGTTATGTACCAGCTCGTCGCGCCAAACGATTCTTGGGCGTCGCTCACGACGATGGTCAGCTCATCGTCGAGCTCCTTGCTCGTCGGGTCGAACGAGCTGGGCGAGGCCGCCTCCACCTTGCTATGCTCCGACATTTCAGTACCGATTGAGTCCATGTAGCGCATGCCGGAGTAGCCAACCAGGCAATTCATAAGTACGCAGGTCGAGCATACCAGCAGGGCTGTCATCAACGTGATGCGCCACTGCAGGGACAGCCGCTTCATTCGTCGTCCTCCATAACGTAGCCCTCGCCGATTCGGTTGCGGATGGGGTCGTGCCCCAACGCGCCGCGTAGCTTTTTGCGCAGCGACGAGATATGCACGCGGGTCGCGTTGCTAAAGCTGTTGACACTGCTATCCCATACGTGGTCGATGAGCTCCTCCTGGCTTACCGGTCGCCCCTGATTAAGCATCAGGTATTCCAAGATTCCCGTTTCCTTGCGTGTAAGAGATAGAGCCTCACTGTCCACGGAAGCGATGCGCGCCTTGGTGTCAAAGTTGAGCTTTCCGCAGGTTAATACTATGTCGCTTTGTGCGAAGCGCCTGAGGGTAAGGCTGCGGATCCTTGCCGCAAGTTCGTCCAGATGAAACGGCTTGGTAAGGTAATCGTTGGCGCCGGCATCGAGTCCGGCAACTTTATCGGATACTTCGCCACGTGCGGACAGAATCAGTACCTTGGTCTCGCAGTCGGTTTTCCTAAGTTCCCTGAGCACGGTCATGCCGTCGATACGGGGGAGATTGAGGTCGAGCACCACGAGGTCAAAGACTTCGACGCCCAGCAGGTCGAGCGCCTCCTGTCCATCGTGACAGCAGTCGACGCTGTACGCCAAGTTTCGCAAGCTGCGCGCGATTGCATCGCACAGTGCTCGCTCGTCTTCGACGATCAAAATACGCATAACAGTCTCCTTGCACATTCCATATCGCGCTTAACACGGATTTTATAGCCGATATGGTCCAATGGTCGCGTAACGAAAGGAGTGGTCGTGTTGTTCAAAGCGGTAAAACCCGTGGTACAGGTCGCTTTGTTGATCGTCGGAATTACCATGGTGTGCTTTGGTGTTATGCGTGGCGAGGCGGATGCCGTGCTGGCCAAAGCGATTAGGCTGTGCTTGGAGTGTATCGGAATTGGATAAAAGAGAAAACACTGCGTCGCATGTTTTGGCCCGATTTCGCGGATTCATTCAGGCGGCGGCGACGCTGGTCACCAATATTCACCTGCCAAACTTTGCCAAAGGCGGCATCTATCAGGGCGCGGGAAAAACAGTCTGCGTACCTGGGCTTAATTGCTATTCGTGCCCCGCGGCATCAGGTGCGTGTCCCATTGGGTCGTTCCAGTCGGTGGTAGGTTCATCCAAGTTCAACTTCTCCTACTACGTCACCGGTACGCTCATTTTGCTTGGCGTGCTGCTGGGACGCTTTATATGCGGGTTTTTGTGCCCGTTTGGCTGGCTGCAGGAACTTCTACACAAGATTCCCGGCAAAAAGCTATCAACGAAAAAGCTCAAGCCGCTCACGTACATCAAGTATGCCGTGCTGCTGTTTGCCGTGGTGCTGCTGCCCGTCTTGGTGGTCAACGATGTGGGCATGGGCGACCCGTTCTTTTGTAAGTACATCTGTCCGCAGGGTGTGCTCGAGGGCGCGATTCCGCTGTCCATCATGAATACGGGAATCCGCTCCGCGCTGGGAAAGCTCTTTACCTGGAAGCTCGCGATTCTCATTGCGGTTGCGGTGCTGAGCGTGTTGTTCTACCGCCCCTTCTGCAAATGGATCTGCCCCCTCGGCGCATTCTACGCGCTCATGAATAGGGTGTCCCTGCTGGGGATTCAGGTTGACGCGTGCAAATGCGTCTCGTGCGGCAAGTGTTCAAGGGCTTGTCAGATGGACGTTGATGTGGTCCGCGCGCCCAATCATGCCGAATGTATCCGGTGCGGAAAGTGCATCGGGGCCTGTCCCGTCGATGCCATCAGCTATCGCTATGGCCTGGATGTGTCGGCGGAAAAGCTTCCCTTGACCGCCGATAAAAAGTAAACAAGCTTCGACAAAACGGAGGAATGACTATGAAGCTTTCTAAGATTGCGGCCCTGTTTATGGTGCCGGTATTGGCCTTGTGCCTTGTGGCATGTTCGGCGCCCGGTGGCAATGCGAGCGAATCTGCGAGCTCCGATCCTAAGATCGCAGAGCTCACTGCGCAGAAGCCGGCCAATGCCGACGAGGCCGCCGAGCTGTATGCGAAGCTCATGCAGAAGGAGAACGAGATCTTTTCGAGTGATAACGCGCTGTGGGAAAAGGTATTCAATGCGGCAAATAAAGACTCGGCAATGATTGAGGACGGCAGCAATTACGGCGATTTCCTGCTCAAGACCATCGACGGCGCCAAGGATGAGTTCACGGCGGATGAGCTTAAGACACTCAAGGCCGGTGCACAGCAGATCAAGGAGATCGAGGATAAGCTCATGGCGCTGGAGAAGGAGTTTCCCGGATGCGGCAGCACGCCCGGCGAGGGGGAGAGCGTCGATGCCTCGACCGCAGGCATGACCAACGACGAGAGCGGGGAGACGAAGTTCCCCAGCTTTAAGGGCAAGGACCTGGACGGCAACGATGTAAACAGCGACGAGCTGTTCTCCAAGAACAAGGTCACCGTCATGAACTTCTGGTTTACCACCTGCAAGCCGTGCGTGGGAGAGCTGGGCGATCTGGAGAAGCTCAACAAGGAGCTTGCCGAGAAGGGCGGCCAGGTCGTGGGCGTTAATTCCTTTACGCTCGATGGCAACAAAGACGAGGTGGCAGACGCCAAGGACGTACTTTCCAAGAAGGGCGTGACGTATAAGAACATCTGGTTTAAGTCGGATAGCGAGGCCGGCAAGTTCACCTCCAACTTGTACTCGTTCCCGACCACCTACGTGATTGACCAGAACGGCAACATCGTGGGAGAGCCAATCATGGGCGGCATCAACTCCGCCGAGCAGCGAGAGGCGCTCAACAAACTGATCGATCAGGCGCTCGCGAAGAGCGAGCAGTAGGTGCGAATGTGACAAAGGGACAGTCCCTTTGTCACATCATCGATGATAAGTGCGGGACGGTGCGCCACGTGGCGTGCCGTCCCGTTCGTTTTTGGGGCAGTACGTTACATTTCTCACTGGAGCAGGCCAAAAATGGGGATAGAGTAGGGCAAACGCGTCGAATACGAACGGCGGAGGAGAGCGGGCGGGGTGCCTGCGCAGGAGAGGTTGCCGTCCATGCTGGAGCTCAAAGGAATTTGCAAAAGGTACGTTACGCAGTCGTTTACGCAGGTGGCGCTCGACAACGTAAGCCTGGCTTTTCGCGATAACGAGTTCGTGGCCATTCTGGGTCCCTCAGGTTCGGGCAAGACCACGCTGCTCAACGTTATCGGCGGACTCGACCACTTTGACTCGGGCGATCTGCTGATCGACGGTATTTCGACCAAGGACTTTCACGATCGCGATTGGGATGCCTACCGCAACAACCGCATCGGCTTTGTGTTCCAGAGCTATAACCTCATTCCGCATCAGACCATTTTGGAAAACGTGGAATTGGCGCTTACGCTCACGGGCGTGGGGCATGCGGAGCGCCGCCAGCGTGCGCGCAAGGCGCTCGAGGAAGTCGGCCTGGGCGAGCACGTTAACAAGCGCCCGAGCCAGCTATCGGGCGGGCAGATGCAGCGCGTGGCCATTGCCCGCGCCCTGATCAACGATCCCGAGATTGTGCTGGCTGACGAGCCGACCGGCGCCTTGGACTCAACGACATCCGTGCAAGTCATGGATTTGCTCAAGGACGTTGCGCGCGATCGTCTGGTCATCATGGTCACGCACAATCCCGAGCTGGCATACAGGTACGCCACGCGTATCGTCAACCTGGCGGACGGCAAGGTCACCGACGATTCAGATCCCTTTGATGCTGCCGAGGCCGCGCGTCGCGAGGCCAAGCCCACGCGCAAAACCTCGATGAGCTTTGTGACGGCGCTGGGGCTTTCTGCCCGAAACCTCATGACCAAGAAGGGCCGTACGGCCATGACTGCCTTTGCGGGTTCGATTGGCATTATTGGCATCGCAGCGATTCTGGCGCTGTCCAACGGCGTAAACGGCTACATCAAAAAGGTCGAGGAGGACACGCTCTCGAGCTACCCGCTTACGATTTCCAAACAAGATTATGACCTGTCATCCATGATGGGCGGGAATGGGACTGCGGATGAGGAGGCGTCCAAGGGCGAGGGCTCGTCTGACGGCGCCACCGGCGGCAAGGCTAAGGGAACCGATACGATTCCCGTGGTCACGGCCGTAAAGGACATGTTTGCGAGCGTTAAATCTAACGATATGACGAGCTTTAAGGCATGGCTCGATGCCGGTGGCGACGGTATCAATAAAGAGGTCAATGCTATCCAGTACGGCTATGGCGTGACGCCGGTTGTCTATCGTGCGGGCAAGGGCGATGAGAAGCCTGTCCGGCTGGTGCCCAACGCTATGACCGAGGCCATGAGCGGCGGCGCAAGTTCGGCGGCAACGGTGAGCATGGATTCCATGGGAACCTCGGTCTTTAACGAGATGATTGACGACCAGAGCCTGCTCGACAGCCAGTACGATGTCGTTGCCGGCCATTGGCCTACGTCTGCCAACGAGGCCGTGATGGTGCTTTCGAGCCGCGGCACGGTGGGTGACTACACGCTCTACAGCATCGGTGCGCTGGATATCGATGAGCTCAACGACCTGGTTAACAGTGCCATGACGGCCGACGGCAAGGTCGAGACGCCCAAGGCCGGCACCGACTTTACCTACGATGATGCGCTGTCCACGACGTTTAAGGTGCTGTCGCCGTCCGATGCCTATCGCAAAAACGAAGAGACCGGCATGTGGACTGACATGTCTGGCGATGCCGACTTTATGGCGGCCAAGGTTGCCGACGGTATTGACGTGCGCATTGTGGGCGTGGTGCGACCCAACGAGACGGCCAACGCGAGCGCATTGACTCCGGGCATTGCCTATACGCATGCGCTGACTTGCCAGCTTATGAAGCGCGCCGCCGATTCGCAGATCGTGCAGGAGCAGCTTGTCCACCCCGAGACGGATGTCTTTACGGGCAAGTCTTTCGATGAACTGCAAGGCGAGGCCAAACAAGGCGTTGATCTGGGCAGCATGTTCAGCGTGGACGAGGCGGAGCTCAAGAGCGCGTTCTCGTTCGATGCATCTGCGCTCTCGGGCGCGGCCAGCGGTGTGGACCTTTCTGGTATCGACTTGTCCGGGCTGGACATTGACCTTTCGGGCGTTGGGAAGGGCATTGACTTCAGCGACATCATGGCCAAAGCGCCGGCCCCAGATTTCTCGGGCATCTTTGACGGCCTGGAGCTCACGCCCGAGCAAATGCAGCAGGCGGGAGCGCTTGCCAACCAGCTGTTTGAGGGCTTCCTTCAGTCTGATCAGTTTAAGGCACTGTCGCCCGAAGATCTTAAGGACGCGTCAAAGCTTGCGGCCGCATTCTCGGCGTATCTTGAGAATGATGCTGCGGCTCAGCAATGCTTGGCCCAGCTCAGGGCGCTGGGCGGCGATGCCCTGGCCGAGCGCCTGCAGCAGGCGATGACCGACTATGTGCAAAAGCAGCTGGCTCCGTATCTGCAGCAGGCTATGGACCAGGTCATGAAGACGATCAGCGAGCAGATTGCGACGACGGTATCGTCCCAGCTCAAGGCGGGCGCAGCAGGGCTTATGGATCAGATGGCGACGCAGATGTCTTCGAGTTTTACCAACCTGGCGAGCGCTATGCGTGTGGATGCGAGCGCCTTTGCTCGTGCCATCCATTTCAACATGGACGCCGAGGACCTGAGTTCGCTCATGATGAGCTATGCCAAGGCGTCGCAGCTCACCTACGATAACAATCTGACCACGTTGGGCTATGCGGATGAGGCAGATCCCATCTCGGTTAAGATTTTCCCGCGCGACTTTGAGGCCAAGGAGCGCGTACTCGATCACATCGATGCGTATAACAAGCAGGTCAAAGCCGCCGGCCACGATGAGCGGGCAATTTCGTACACCGACTACATGGGTATCATCATGGGCTCGGTGACCGACATCGTGAATACTATCAGCTTGGTGCTCATCGCATTCGTGAGTATCAGTCTGGTGGTGAGCTCCATCATGATCGGCATTATCACCTATATCAGCGTGCTGGAGCGCAAAAAGGAGATTGGCATCCTGCGTGCGATTGGCGCGTCAAAGCGCAACGTGGCCAACGTGTTCAATGCCGAGACCTTTATCGAGGGCCTCATTGCCGGCGTCTTTGCCATTGTCGTTGTGGTGCTCGTGAGCTTCCCGGTCAATGCCTGGGCGCTTGCGGCCAAACAGGTACCCAATCTGATGAGCCTGCCCGTGCAGGATGCGCTGGTGCTCATCGCGATTTCGGTGCTGTTGACGGTTGTCGCCGGCCTGCTGCCGGCCCGTAGCGCATCCAAGAAAGATCCCGTGGAGGCCCTGCGCTCCGAATAATGTGACAAAGGGACAGCCCCTTTGTCACTTTGGGGGCTCTTACCGTTCAGCACGCTAAGAGCCCCTCTCCCCGCTTAATGCTTGACGAAGCGCCCTGTGGTTTATATACCTATCGGTAGGCATATATGATGTATTGCCGATAGAAATGGAGTAGCCATGACTCTCGCCACACCAGCCATAAAAAATCGCCCCCGTGAGAGTGGCGCATTTGCTTGGATCGTCGTTATTGCGCTCGGTTTAATGTCCGCCGGAACAACTGGCACATATAGCATCATTGCTGGTTCATTCGTTGCTCCAGTATGTGAAGACCTAGGCTTTGACTACACTTCTTTCTCTTTCTATTTCACCGCGGTTCTTCTTGGCCTTGCGCTGGGACTTCCACTTTTGAGTCGCTTCATTCCAAAAGTAATCGGCAAGCCATGGCATATTTGCATTGAACTCATCCTTATTGCTGTTGGCGCTGCAATGGCGTTCTACACCGAGGTCTGGATGTTCATCGTCTCCGCCGCAGTGATCGGCGTCTGCTTTTCGTTCACAACGGGCGTCTGCATGTCCGATGTCATTGACCAATGGTTCAGCAAGTCGTCCGGTCTCGCCATCGGCCTTGCCTGGGGCGTTAATTCTCTCTGCACGCTGTTGTTGAGTCCTGTCATTACGCTGGTTATCGAGCAGCAAGGCTGGCGTACGGGATACATCGTACTAGCTGCCGTTTCTGCAGCCATGATTTTGCCTGCGAGTGCATTTATCATTCGCCTTAAACCCTCTGACCGCAACATGCTTCCGTACGGAGAGACAATCTCCGAAACCCATGAGAGCGGCAGCGCCGATGAGCAGGAGAATGTCCTTTCGGGCATGGCACTCCGCGATGCCGCGAAAACGCCGTCTTTTATTCTCTGTGTCCTCCTGCTTTGCGTGGCGCAGCTCACCTGCTGCATGAACCAACTGTTCCCGACCTATGCAAGCGAGGTCGGTTTCAATCCCATCGTAGGAAGCTTAATGGTCTCGGCAGCTTCACTCTCCGATATCTTCCTAAATCCCTTCGTAGGCAAAACATGCGACAAGCTTGGCGCTATTAAAGCAACGGTCGCATGGACAGGCGTCAGCATTCTTTCCTTCCTGCTTCTCATCATTGGTGGAAGCAATGAGACCGTTTCCATCATCGCGGCCGGCGTAAACGATGTCATGTTCGCCATCGTTGGGACCGCAATGCCGATGCTCCTCCTCTCGCTTTTTGGGTCACGCGATTTTGGAAGAATCTATTCGATCGTTTGCTCGGCGGGCTATGTCGTCGGCGCTTTTGGAATGCCGGTTATGATGAAGGTTTACGGCATGGCAGGGTCATTCCAGGGAGTATTTATCTTCTGCATTGCCTGCAACCTTATGATTGCTGCGTTTGCTATCGTTTCCGGCTTTCTCGGTAAGGCTGCTGAAAAGTAATAAGCGCCGATTGCATCGGCATAGATTGCCACGCAACAGGGGGTCGACTCCAAGCCAGACTGGAGTCGACCCCTGTTTTCGTTTTAAAGGTTGCCCACAGGCACCATGGGTGCCAACGTACGCTTCAGCCTGGCTGGCCTATTTGAACATAAGCTCGACTATTCCCGCCCAAACCGCTTTTTCATCAATATCTTCACCTTGAGCGACCGTATTGCTCGTTCCCTCCAGAACGGTATATAGAATTTGTACGTAAAGCATCACATCGGCACTATCGGAAAACGCGCCGATCTCTACGCCATGGAGAAGGATGTCTTTAAGCGCGTCCATGGTTCGGTTTGTCGCCATCGTCTGACGTTCCTGAACTGCAGGAATTCGATTCGCTTGAACGCTAACCTCGGCTAGCACGCGCCGGCGTTTTTCATCGCTTCGATAGCCGCCTATAACCGAATTGCCGAGCTCGATAAGCGCCGCCTTGAATCCGTCCCTATCGACTATTAGCGAGTAATCGCGCTGATAGTCGATGGTCGGAAACATGCTGTCCAAGAGCGTAGTAAAAATCTCCTCTTTAGAGGGAAAGTAGTAGTACACCGATGGCTTGGATATCCCAACACAATCGCAAATCTTTCCGATGGACGCCTTGTCATAACCGACTTCCGCTACAAGATCGTACATTGCGTCCAATATTTTTTTCTTTGTGCCCACGCTACATTTCTCCATTGCAAATCACTTCCGTACTACCAACATTATTAAGGATGGCAACGGAACATCAATTCGTGTCCAAACATGACCACTATATACGGTGAACGGTATGTATCAGTAGGCGAGCGGCAATTATTCAAAACTATCTACCGAACGGTAGGTATAGTAGTACTATAGCAGGTGAAACCCCGCTATTGTCGCGGCCGGACAGCATCGCGGGAAACCCGACGGAAGGACCAACCATGTACGAGAACTATCGTATGCCGGGCGAGTTCGAGAAGCGCTCCAACGTCTATGTGACATGGCTTCCCGATTACATCCGTGCAGAGGGCTACGATAACCGCCAGCCCTGCGTTGACGTGATCAAGGCTCTGCTCGAGTATGGCGACGTTACGGTCAACCTCAATTGCGGCACCCCCGGCTCCTATGAGGAGGCTTGCTCACGCCTGAAGGAGGAGGGGGTTGATCTCGATCGCATCGAGATCACGCAGTTCGAAGACTCCAACTTCTATGTCCGCGACAACGGCCCCAGCATCATGGTCGACGACAAAGGCCATTCTTATATGGTCAACCCCGCTTGGACCTATTACGGCGTGTGGGACAAGAACTCCCCGGAGTGTCAGTCCGCACGTAAGGCAGCCGTTCACATGGCGGTTGCGCTCGGTTGCTTCGATATCGTCAATTCCGAAATGGTTTCGGAGGGCGGCGACCGCGAGTTTGACGGTCACGGCACTCTGATCGCCATCGAGGACACGGAATGCCGCAAGCGTAATCCCGAGTTCACGAAAGAGGAAGTAGAGGCCGAGTATAAGCGCATCTACAACCTCAACAAGGTTATCTGGCTTCCGCAGCCTATGCTCGAGGATGACGACTATCGACTGGGCATCCTCGACGAGAAGGAAGACGGAACCCCCGTCTTTGGCATGAGCTTTGCCGCCCACATCGATGAGATGTGCCGTTTTATCACTCCGAACAAGATTCTCCTTGCCGAGGTGTCCGACGAAGAGGCCGCTTCGAGTAAGGCGGGCGCAGAGTCTCGTCGCCGCATTGAGGCGGCCTACGAGATCCTGAGCAACGAAACGGACTGGGAGGGCAAGCCCTTCGAGATCGTTCGTATGCCCACCGCCGAGCCGATTGAAGTCGTTATCGCCCCTGGCGATGAGGACTACGAGCTGTATAAGGGCTTCATCGACGAAATGGGCGGCAAGTTCATGGATGGCACCCCTTGGCCCGAGGGCCCCGTTCACTTCTATGCCGCAGCGAGCTACTGCAACTTCCTCATCTGCAACGGCGTCGTTCTTGGCCAGCGTTATTACCACGAAGGCATGAGCCAAGTCGTGAAGGAGAAGGACGAGCAGGCCAAGGCGGTTCTTGAGAGCTGCTTCCCCGATCGCAAGGTCATCATGATCGACTCTCTTGCGCTTAACCTGTCCGGCGGCGGCGTGCACTGCTGGACCAAGGACGTGGCCGCCAGCTGCTAGCAAGTTCTCGAACTTGCGCTGCCTGATCCAAGTGCCACATTTACTGTCCCCGAGGGATATCCGTGTTTCACTCGGGGATGCATTCGCCATTTATTTATCGACCAATTGAAAGGAAAATAGGCATGAACAACAGCCTCCGCGGTCGCGACTACATCAACATCCATGATCTCTCCTCCGAGGATTTCCGCTATCTCATCGATCTTGCCTGGAACCTTAAGGCTCAGAAGAAGTCTGGTGTCGACCAGCGCTACTTCCCCGGCAAAAACGTCCTCGCCAACTTTGAGTGGGGCTCGACCCGTACTCGTTGCGCATTCGAGACCTCCTGCAACGATTTGGGCATGGGCTTCACTTATCTGACCAACTCCCACATGGGTGACTGCGAGACCGTCAAGGATGCCATGCGCGTCTTTAACGGCATGTATGATCTCATCGTCTACCGCGCACAGAAGGACGAGCAGTTCCTCTATGACGTCGCCGACCTGGTTGACATCCCGGTCATCAATGCCCTTACTCTCGGCGATCACCCGACTCAGATGCTCGCTGACGCTCTTACGATGGAAGAGCAATGGGGCGGTCTGCGTACGAGCCGCGGCAAGAAGATGGCTTTCGTTGGCAACTGCGCCGGCGCCCCGGTGTGGTATGGCCGTTTGTGCGCTATGCTTGACATGGACTTCCTCGCCATCGGTCCCGACGACCTCCGTCATCAGATGTGCAAGGAAATGGTCGAAGAGGTGGAGGCCTGCTACGCCAAGTACGCTCCCAATAGGACCTTTACCATCACCTCTGACCTCGATGCCTTGGATGGCGTTGACGTTATCGTTACCGAGGAGTGGCGCTACATCAACCCCGAGTGCGGCGAAGAGGTTCTGGATCCCGACGACTACAACTCCTGGCTGGGCGATGCCGAGTCTCTGTACCCCTATCGCGTCACCAGCGAGCTGTGCAAGCGCACCAACAATCCCGACATCTTCTGCATGCATGAGCTTCCTTCTGTCCACAACGCAGATCACCGTGTTGGCAAGATGCTCCTCGACCAGTGCAAGAACGACCTCCATCGCGAGATCATCACCGAGGGTTTCGAGATTGCCGACGAGTGCTTTGAGGCCAACGCTTCGGTCATCTTCCGTGAGGCAGAGAACCGTCAGCACACTATCAAGGCCGTTATGTGTGCCCTTCTAGGTCTCTAGGAGTTGTATCAATGGAAAATGCAAAGTTAAAGAGCAGCAAGGTCTACGCATGGGTTCTCGTAATCGCGCTTGGCCTCATGTCTGCTGGTACGACTGGATCCTATAGCGTAATCGCCGGCTCCTTCGTCGCGCCCGTGTGCGAGGAGTTCGGGTTTGACTATTCAATCTTCTCGTATTACTTCACCGCAACGCTCATTGGTCTTGCGGCGGCTCTTCCGTTTGTCGGAAAACTCATCCCCAAGGTCGTTGGCAAGGTTTGGCTCCCCGTCGTCGAGCTTATTTTGCTCGCTGCCGGCGCAGGCATGGCCTTCTACACCGAAGTCTGGATGTTCATCGCCGCTGGCGCCCTGATTGGCGTTTGCTTCGCCTTCACCACCGGCGTCGCCATGTCCGACGTTATTGACCAGTGGTTCAAAAAATCTGGTGGCCTGGCAATTGGTCTCGCTTGGGCAGTGAACTCGATTTACATGCTCATCATGAGCCCCGTCATCACCTCTGTCATCGAGGCCGCTGGCTGGAGGACTGGTTATCTGGTGCTCGCTGGCGTCTCCGCCGTGCTCATTCTCCCCGCTTCCGTCCTGATTATCCGCTATAAGCCTCAGGACAAGGGCATGCTGCCCTATGGCTACGTCGAGGGCGAGACGGTCGCCGAGACCGAGGAGACGACCGAGGATAGCACGCGTGGCGTTAGCTATGCGCGCGCCATTAAGTCGCCTGCCTTCTTCTTCTGCATCGGCTTCCTCTGCCTCGTTCAGCTCACTTGCTGCATGAACCAGCTCTTCCCGACGTATGCTTCCGAGGTTGGTTTTAGCCCCATGGTGGGCGGCTTCATGGTATCCGCTGCATCGCTCTTCGATCTGTTCCTCAATCCGATCGTCGGCACCACTTGCGATAAGTTCGGCAGCACGAAGGCCATTCTGGGCTGGCTCGCTGTCTCCATCCTCTCCTTTGCCATGCTCATGATGAGCAGCGGCAACTCGACGCTCAGCATCCTCGCAGCAGGCGTGAACGACGTAATGTACGTTATCGCTGGCACTGCCCTGACCGTTTTGGTTATGGATGTCTTTGGCTCCCGCGATTTCGGTCGCATCTTCGCGCTGATCTGCTCTGTGGGCTATATCGTCGGCGCCTTTGGCATGCCCGTTATGATGAAGGTCTATGAGCTTGTCGGCTCCTTCCAGGGCGTCTTCATCTTCTGCATCGCATGCAACGTTATTATCGGCCTGTTCTTGCTGCTGGCAAAAAAGACTGGTAAGAACCTCTCCTGGGACGAATAGTTCGATTCGTCATAGACATACGCTGTAGGGCTTAACCTACAGCCGCTTTGGGGCATCGACTAACGTCGGTGCCCTTTTTCATCGAATGTGACAAAGGGACAGCCCCTTTGTCACATTGAGTGGCTTGTAAATCGAGGCCTAATACTTTTCCCGAGAAGTGAACGAGTGAAAATGGACCCCCGAAGCATCAACACTTATTGAAGGCGATTTCCTGCGGTTTTGTCAGCCAAATCCTGCGGGTTTGACGTCTAAAAATGTCGATGCTTCGGAGGCCCAAATATAGCCGTTCACTTCTCGGGAAAAGTATTAGACCTCGAGATATAGGCGGCGTTTGCGAGCGGCAATTAGAGCGTAGGCTGCTAGTCCTCCTTTGCAGAGAGCATGAGGCGAATTTCCGGATGGGTGTACTCGTCAAACTCTTCTTTGGGCTCGGTGTCAAAGGTGTAGTACGACCTGATGGATTCGTCCTCTGTCTTGATGCTGATTTCTTGATATAGGGAGCTGGCCAAAAAATCCTGCTTAAATTCATCCGACAGGCTGCATGGCGTGAGCAGGTCCGGCGTGGCAACAGAAATGTCCAGCCCGTTGAGCGGGGCGCAGAGCGTCGCGATGTCCTGCTCGGCGCGGGCGAGGTTGTCTGCAAGGCTTGCCTCGGGGTCGATCTGACTGGTGTAATCGACGTCCGTGAGCATGCCGTCTACATCAAAAGAAAGGTAGACATAGGCTGCTTGAGCGCCAAGGTCATTATCGCGCAGATAGCCGATAATGCGGTAGCCGTAGTCGTGATACGACTCGTATGGGTCGTCTGCTGCGACACGTTCGCACACGGGCTCCAAGGCATCTTGCGCGATGGCGAGCTGCTCGGCGGCTGCGGCCTTTCTTGCCTGAAGCTCGTTATTTCCCTGGACAAACTGCGGGATGTAGACGCCAAACAGCACAATGGCGGGCACCATCGCGAGAGCTATGATCTGCTTCTTGACGCTTGGAATTGTCACGCCGTATGCGTTTGCCATGGCCTCGGCATTGCTCGAGGTTTCGGCTAGCACGTCTGCCGCCGTGGCGACTGCCCCTACGGCGCCGGCGACCTCCGCGGCGCCGCCCAGGTTACGCGCGAGATCGTTATCACTGTTCTTGAGCAGGCGGCCGGCAGCTTGCGTGGCAAGCACGCCGGCGACCTCCGCGGAGCGGTCTTTGTTGGTTTGGGCTACCGCAAGCCTGCTCTGCAGCTCCTTCCACTGTTTACCCTGCATTCCAAAGCGCGGCGCAAGAGCGCAATAGCAAAAGATGGCGAGTTCGATTGCGGTGAGTGCAATGGCGGTATATATACCTGCGGGTTGGAATTCCTTTTGGTGGAACGCGATATCGTTGATCATTTGGAGCGGCAACATCAACAGGCATGCTACGAACGACATGACGAGTGTGGTCGCTGCGATCTTGGGGTATGTACAGTACCGCTGGATGCGTTTCTTTTCTTGTTCGGTGAGCTGCTGCATGGGGCCTCGACTCTCATCGTTTTTGGGCGATGCGCACACGCTCTTGAGTATAGATGAGTGGAGGGTGTTTGTTGTTCAGACATGGCGGTCAACAGCGTGCTGTTGGTGATCGCTTGATCGTGGGTGCCATTCGCCTTCGTTGCACAGGGGCTGGTGGAGGGCTGGTTGGCGTCAAGTAACCGCCTCCGCCTTGTGGGCCGCCTCAAGGACAAGGCATAATGCATGTGATAAGGGGGCAGTCCCTTTGCCACATTGATCTGAGAGTAGATGTTGATGATTCTATCGTTGGCCCCTATGGAGGGGATTACCGGGCATGTGTTCCGTCGCGTGCATGCGGAGTGTTTCGGTGCGCTCGATTGTTATTACACGCCGTTTTTGCCGCCGCCGCGCGTGGGCAACCGCTTTGGCGGTAAGGCGTTTAAAGAGGTCGATCCCGCCAATAACCAGGGGCTTAACGTGGTGCCTCAGCTGATGTCCAAAAACGCGGACGAGTTTGTGTGGGCGGCGCAGGTGCTCGCCGACATGGGTTACCGCGAGGTCAGTCTCAACCTTGGCTGCCCCTCGGGCACGGTTGTCGCCAAGGGGAAGGGTTCGGGCTTTCTGCGCAACTTGGATGAGCTCGAGGTGTTCTTGAGCGACGTGTGCGAGCGCTCGCCATTGCCGGTGTCGGTCAAGACCAGACTGGGGTTGGAAAGCGACGACGAATACGAGCGTGTGCTTGACCTCTATTGCCGCATGCCGCTGGCAGAGCTGATCGTGCATCCGCGTGTGCAAAAGGACCGCTATACGGGCTCGCCGCGCAAGGAGTTTTACGGCGAGACACTGGATCGGGCGCCGTTTCCCGTGGCCTACAACGGTGACATCTTTGATCTTGAGGACATGAATGAGCTGGTGGAGGCCTATCCCGGAACGCGCCACGTAATGTTGGGACGCGGCCTGCTTGCGAACCCCGCGCTGGCTCGCATGGTTGCCGGCGGCCCTGCTGCTACGGCAGCTGAGCTGCAGCGCTTCCACGACACGCTGTTCGCAGCCTATGCGGATGAGATTGGCGGCAATGCGGTCTTTCGCATGAAGGAGTGGTGGTTCTACGCCAAGTGCGCTTTCGCCGACCCCGCTACCGTTCACAAGCTCGTACGTAAGACCAAAAAGGCCGACGAATACCGCGCCGCCGTCGATCGCGTCTTTCGCGAGCAGCCGCTCGCGTCAACCGCTCGCTTTTGCGGCTAGTTAGTCATTGGGGACGTTCTTTAACGGCTAGTCATTCAAGAACGTCCCCAACGACTATGTTGCAAAAAGCTGTACGCCAGCATCCAAAGATGTCGAAAAATGTCGACTTTGGATGCTGGCGTACATGTTTGGGCTCGGCAGGGGGACTAGGCAATCATTGCATCGAGCGTAATGAGCTCTCTGAGTCGCTCCGTGCGTGTTTGCCCATGACGCTCCGCCTTTGCGTCAAACGCTTCAAGAACCGATTCGCCCACACGTGCCGACAAAACAACGCTTGGCTCATCGGAGATCGGCGGCCTTCCCAACTTGATGGTGCGACCCTTTGGCCACTCATCTTTTTCGTATGCCTCTGCGGCCTTTTCCAGCTCTCCGGGAGCAAACCCCATTATCTTTTCGAGCTGCTTAGCGTCCATAGCGCCTCCTATCGATCGATCCCGATTTCTCTGAGCACCTTGCGCGTAGGAGGGACAAGGGCGTGGATTGCAATGAGCTCCATAAGAGCCTCTTTTTTTGTATACAGATTTGTAGACAAAAATGCAAGCAGTTAATACGGTTAAGCAGCCTGTTTTGACTAGCGGACCATTGGGGTTTCCGGTTTTGGAACAGGTGGGTTGATGAATTCTTCTGGAAGCTGGATGGGGTGTTCGCCTCGCATGACACGGGTATAGCTTTGGTTCAGGCTTCTTCTCATGAACATTTCTGCCTTTTTTGCTTCGTCTGGATGGATGATTGCCTCTTGCCGTGGGACATCAAGTGGAAAGTCTTCCATGAGCTCCTCGTATCCTGGATCGGAGATTCCTGCGATGCAGTCGATCCAGAGAAAAGGTTGATACAGTCTTGCACCCGCGACGACGGCAAATAGGTCCCCAGCCCTTATAATCGGTTCCTCGTTGGGTTTGATGTCGCTAAGAGGTCGAGACGCCGTGAAGGTGTTGTCGCGGTAAAGGTCGACTTTGGCTTTGGCTCCACAAATACATACGAGATATTCTAGGGTTTGGACTTCTTCGGATTCGGCAATGGCCTTCTCTATACCGGCGATTTCTGCCAAGCTGCTTACTCGAATCAGTGATTCTTGGTATCCCATGTCTAGTTCCTCCCGTATTGCTCTAAATAAAGGGATCGACTGCCTTTTCCATTGCTGCCACGTGTGCGGCTCTAGGGCGTCGGTAGACTCGTCTTCATCAGTCTTCGATGGCGAGACCAACTCAATTCATGACATAGTGTGTCTCGAATTAGGGACGCCTAATAGAAAAGGGCCGTATTGTCCTTATATGCCTCGACCATCGTCGAGTTGATGGCGCGTTCAACGTGGGAACGAGGGTGCTCGAGGGTTTTTCTGACAGACGCGTAGACATATTCTTCATCTGGCAGTGCGGGCTCGATAGTTTTTTGGGTTGATAATTGTTTTGCCATAACGATGCACTCCTGTGTGACTCACGGATAACGGAAACGTTTGATTGTGAGTGCCGTTCTTTGATGGCGACGGCGAACAGGAGCGCAGCCTGTCTGAGGTGGGCGAGTGCGGTAACCACCGATCTTACTTACCGAACCCGCTCCAGCGTGTCATTGGGGACCTCCGCGGGAGCTCTCGACCAGCCTCATGCCTTGAGGCGAGTATAGCATATAAGCAAACGTATGTTCTATAAATTTGAGAAACTGAATTCCTACCTACTCATTTAAGTGCGTCCCCAATGAGTGCTAGAGCAGGTTCTTCTGTGCCCAGGTGATGATGTCGCTCGACTCGTAGAGTGGCTTGCCGTCGATGAATAGGCAGGGAACCTGGCGTTTTCCGCCGACGGCGATGAGCGTCTGCTCGGCATCGGAGTCGATCGAGATGTTGCGCTCAGGGATGGTCACGCCGTTATCGGCCAAAAAGCGCTTGACCTTTATGCAATACGGGCAGCCAGTCATAACGTAGAGCGCGAGTTCATGATCAGTAGCCATGGTGTCTCCAATCGGTTGCGGTTTTGATTGAAATACCCAAAGCCGCCGCAATCTATGCGCGGGCCAGCGACGACTCGATGGCCTGTACCAGAAACGCCGTAGCTCCGGTGCCGCAGGGCTTGTCGTAGTAGTCAACAAAGCGCTGATCGGCAAGATAGCCGTGGGCGAGGCCCAGGTATGCTTCGTCTTGGGGTTCGTGTCCCCAGTTAAGGCCAATCCATCGACGGTGCATTGCGACAAGCTTGCGCGCCTCGCTTCCATCCGGTTCGCCGTCGCCCATGGCGATCGAGAGCTGGCCCAGAATAGCGCGTTCAAGTTCCTTCATGTCGTTCCATGTCTCGGGGTCCATGTCCAGCAGTGCCTCGTTTGCTGCATCGACGGCCTCGTCGCCATAGCGCGCCCGCGCCTCGGCACCGTAGCGCTCCTCGTTTTCCTGCACGGTGTGCCAGCGCTCCAATTGCGGCAGCACGGCGCCCATGAGCGAGACGGCTTCGTCGAGCGACATACCGGTGTTTTGTGCCAGGCGCGGGGCGCAATCCTCAATCATGGCCTCCATCGTGGTCTCGTAGGTGTACTTGCCGTGGTCGTAGCACCACTTGCAGTAATGGTCGGTCGTTGCGCCGTGAGCATCGGTGCCGCAGTCGTCGGGCGTGAGTATCATGCCGCAGCTCTGGCAATAGTGCTCGGGCATTTCGAGCAGGTGGGACAGCGGTTCTCCGGTTATGGCGGCAATGAGCTTCATCATGTCGATGCCCGGCGTGACTTCGCCGCGTTCCCAACGGCTGACGGCTTGGCGTGTGACGAAGAGCTTGGCGGCGAGTTGCTCTTGGGTGAGATTGTTGTCGCGGCGGATGGCGATGAGCTTTTCTGCAAAGGCCATGACGGCTCCTTTCTGCTGTTTGTTGCTTTAAGCATACGCGGCGGCCGGCACCCTTCCAAGCAACCGTTGGTTGCACGACGGGGACCGCGGCGAAGAATTGCGCGCAACACCCCACGCCTCCATGCCGTACAATGACCGGCATGGAACCTATTGCACACATACATACCGACCTGCCGCAGAAGTTCGGCATCCCACGCAACAGCTTTTTGGCGCCCCATCTGCAGGGACGCATCGTCTTTGAGCCGGAATTTGCCTCCAACGCTGCAGTTGAGGGTCTGGACTCCTTCTCTCACCTATGGCTGCTATGGTGCTTCGAAAACGGAACGCCCGGCGGCACGGCTAAGGACATAGCCGCCGATGCCAAAACGCAGGACAGGTCCGGCACCAACGCAAAATGGTCGAAAACCGTGCGCCCACCGCGTCTGGGTGGAGCCGAACGCGTGGGCGTGTTTGCCACGCGCAGTCCGTTTCGCCCTAATCCCATCGGGCTCACCTGCGTCAAGCTTGATCGTGTCGAGCTCACCGACGATGGTCCCATCATCCATGTGCTGGGGGCCGACCTGCGCGACGGTACGCCCATCTACGACATTAAGCCTTACATTCCGTTTGCGGACTGTCACCCGGATGCGACGGGCGGCTGGATTGAGGACGCGCCATGGCAAGAGCTCGATGTCGAGCTCCCGCAAGCGCTGCGGGACATGGTCCCGGACACAAAGCTCCCCGGCTTGATCGAGGTGCTCCGCCAAGATCCGCGCCGTGCGGGCAGCAAACACGAGCCAAACCGCGTTTACCATTTGGCTTACGCTGGGCTTGACATATCGTTTACGGTCGACGGAACCAGGTTGACGATAACCGCCATCAACGACGCGCGAGACTAACCAGCCATTCGTCCGCACCCGTCAAATTAAGCGCCAAACTCCGCTCCAAAACCGCCCACGCTGGTGGACAATAACGCCTACCGAAACAATCCGCTTTGCACGGGAGCTCAGCATGAAATACGACTTTACCTCGCTTATCGACCGCCACGGTATGGACGCCATCGCCGTTGACTCCTGGGGAGAAATTCCCGACATGGCTCCGAACGCACCCGACGAGGGCTTCGACCGCATCCCCATGTGGGTGGCGGATATGAATTTTGCCACGGTGCCCACGGTTCAGGAACACATCATTCAGCGCGCCCAGCATCCCATGTTTGGCTATTTCAATCCGCGTGACGAGTACTTCGACCGCATCATCGAATGGCAAAGCCGTCGCAACGGCGTTGAGGGCTTGGCGCCGGAGCATATCGGCTACGAAAACGGCGTGCTGGGCGGTGTCGTGTCGACGCTGCGCGCATATGTCCAGCCGGGCGATGCGGTACTGGTCCACAGTCCCACCTACATCGGCTTTACCAAGTCTATCGAAGCCGCGGGCTATCGCATTGTCCACAGCCCGCTTAAGCTCGACGATCGGGGCGTGTGGCGCATGGACTTTGAGGACATGGAGCGAAAGCTCGCCCAAAACCACATCCATGCCGCGGTGTTCTGCTCGCCGCACAATCCCTGCGGCCGCGTATGGGGGCGCGACGAGATCGAGCGCGCCATGGACATCTATCGTCAGCACGATTGCGTGGTGATCTCGGATGAGATTTGGTCCGATATCATCCTGTCGGGTCACAAGCATATCCCGACGCAGTCGGTGAGCGAGGACGCCCACATGCGCACGGTTGCCCTCTACGCGCCCAGCAAGACGTTTAACCTGGCGGGCCTGGTCGGCAGCTACCACATCATCTATAACGAGACGCTGCGCGACCGCGTGTGCGCCGTGTCCAACAAGACCCACTACAACGAGATGAGCGTCCTTTCGATGCACGCGCTTATCGGTGCCTACCAGCCGCAAGGCTACGAGTGGGTTGATGAGCTCAATGAGGTCATCGAGGGCAACGTCGACTACTTCTGCAATTACGTGGACAAGCATTTTGCGGGCGTGTCCTATTCGCGTCCGCAGGGCACCTACATGGTGTTTCTGGACTGCACCGAGTGGTGCCGCGAGCATGGCCGCGATATTCAGTGGCTGCTCGACGAGGGCGCTCGTGTGGGCGTGGGGTATCAGGACGGCCGCCCGTTCCACGGGCCCTGCCACATTCGCGTGAATCTGGCACTGCCCCTTTCGCGGGTAAAGGAGGCGTGTGAGCGCCTGGACCGCTACGTTTTTGGGGTATAGGGGGGCGCTCGATTCGAGTGCTGCCCCATGCGCCCACGCCGTCAAAATGCGTGGGCGCATGGGGCGCAGAGGGTAGCGAGCGCGTTTTTCGCATTCGCTACTTTTCCTGAATCTGCTTGCCGCAAAGATGCTCAATTGAAATCTCGTAGAGTTGGACGCCCTTGATGTCTTTGGCGATTTCTTCCTCGACTTCTTCGGCAGAAGGGTAGTACTTAAGCGCGAGCTGGCGGACTTTGTCCTCGATAAACGCAGGCGCTTCATCTACCAGGCGGCAACGGCCAAAGACCACAGTGCTCATGACGTAAGGAGCCCAGTCGCCGTCCTTGTACCACTCGTTGCCGTAAACGGTAAAGCAGACTTTATCGTCACGCCTGAGCGAATCGACCTTGTGGCCGGCCTTGGCGCCATGGAAATAAATCTTGTCGTGCTCGGCGTCAAAGAAGTAGTTGACGGGAATGGCATAGGGGTAGCCATCATCGCCGTTGACGGCAAAGACGCCGCGCTTACAGGTGGCGAGCAACTCGCGCGCTTCCTCGTCAGTGATGGCGCGTTTCTTTCGACGTAAGGGCCTAAACATCGTTGGCTTCCTTTCTGGCTGTGCATGGTGGTTGAGCACAAACTATAGCGAAACGGATCCGTATTTCTTGATGCGGGCGAGTATGTTTTTGAGCTTGTTAAAGTCGAGCGGTTTGGGCAGATGGGCGTTCATACCGGCATCGTGTGCCGCCTTGGCGTCCTCGTTGAAGGCGTTGGCAGTGAGCGCGATGATGGGGATGTCGGCTGCATCGGCCTTTTCGCTCAGACGAATCGCGCGGGTTGCCTCGTAGCCATCCATGCCCGGCATCATGATGTCCATCAGGATCGCATCGAAGCTGCCGGCGGGACGACTAACGTATAGGTCGACTGCTTTGTTGCCGTCGGCGGCGCGCGTTACGACGATGCCTTCGCTTTCGAGTAGAGCCTGGGCAATTTCGGCATTGAGCTCGTTGTCTTCTGCCAAAAGGACGTTCATGCCGGCAAGCGAGCAACTGTATGTCTGCTTGGACGCACGTTCTTTTGCCTGAGGGTTCTTGTCGATATCGAGCGGTATCTGGACGTTGAACGTGCTTCCCGCGCCAACCTCACTCGAAATCTCAATCGTGCCGCCCATCATATCGATGAGCGATTTGACGATAGACATGCCAATGCCGGTTCCTTGGAACTTGCTGCGCGCATCGTCGCCTTCCTGGGCAAACGGCTCGTAAATGTGCGTCAAAAACTCGGGCGTCATACCAATGCCGGTATCCGAGACGCTAAAGCAAAACACGGCGTGCTCGTCGTCGACCGGTTTGATGGTCGATGAGAACGTGACGGTGCCTCCGTGCTTGTTGTACTTGATGCTGTTGTCGAGCAGGTTGACAAGGATCTGCCGAATATGGGTGGGGCTGCCGATCATATATTGGTCGACAGCGTAGGGCTCGCTGGTGTCGAGCATGGTTATGCCGCGGTCCGATGCGCGGAGCTTGCACAGTACGAGCGCATTGTCGCACAGCTCTTTAAGGTTGAATGATTCGTGCTCGAGCGTCACTTTGCACTCCTCGATCCTGCCCATCTCGAGGATGTCGTTAATCAGTGACAGCAGGTGATTGGCGGCAACGCGCGCCTTGGCGCGGCTTTCGCGGGCGACCTGCATGTCGCCTTCTCTCAATTCCTCAATTTCGATAAGGCCTAGGATGCCGTTGAGCGGCGTGCGGATGTCGTGGCTCATGCGCGTGAGGAAAGCGGTTTTGGCGGCGTTGGCGGCATCAGCTTTCTGCCGTTCCTCCTGTGCGCGGTAAAGCGACCAGACAAGGATGGCGATGCTGGTGAGCAAGATGCAGATGATAACAGTCGCAATGGCGGTGCGGTTACGATAGAAAAACTGGAACGTGTCCGATTCTTGCGCCGAGTACGATGTGGGGAAATAGCTGTTTGCAGAGAGCGATTCACCTGCATTGACGATGCCCTTATTGATGATTCCCAGCAGCTCGGGCTTGCCGCGCGAAATTAAACACGATAGCTGCGCCGTGTTGGTGAGTTCCTGTGTTTCGAAATCCTCGATGTCGTAGGTGTCGCGGAGAGTTTCCAGGCGCGTGCTGGGGACAATGATGCAACGTGCCTTCCCCTCATTGAGGGCTTTGAGCACCTCGCCGTCATTCGAGTACTCGGTTACTGTTGCGTTCGGGAAGAGACTTTCGAGCTCAAAACGGTTAACGATTGTGCTCTTTGTACAAGCGATGTTCTTAAGGTCGCTGTTCAGGTTTTTGCCACTGTGAATGGCGGTCAGCGAAACCGTTCCCATCGAGTTTGACTGGATGACTCCTGTCTGCTCGGCGAGCCAGTAGTCGCGAAACAATGGCAGGGCGACATCGATGGTTCCGTTGGAAAGGGCTTTGATCATTTGCCTGTTGTTCGAGAGTGCGATTGTTTTGACCGTAATACCAAACTTGTCGTGCAACGTCGTTGCAAGCGAGGCGAGCGATCCTTCCATCTCGCCGTCGTCATTTTGCGTGCAGTAGGGAAGTTGGTTTTTAAGATAGCCGATCGTGATGGTATTGCCGTTTGCTTTGAGCCAGGTGGTCTCGGGGCCGGTGAGCGATGACGAGCCACTGTTTTGGGTCGAGTAACTCGATTTGACTTCCTCGTTATAGCGCGGGTTATCGCGGGCGATGGTCGTCATGGCGGCGTTGATGTCGTTCATCAGATCGGGGCGGCTTTTGGGAACGGCAAAATAGTAGTCGCTCGAGCCTACGTAGAACATGGGTGACGCATCGGGCGACGAAATGGTATCGTTCATGATGACGGCGTCGACCTCGCCGTCTGCAAGCGCCTCAAAGAGGGCGCTGCCGGTGTCGATTTCTTTATAGGTGCAGGTGACGCCTTCGTCGGCGAGCCACTGCTGGCCGACGATAGTTTGCATAACGCCAGAGTTGCAGCCGATGGTGAGGCCTTGGAGCGCCTGGGGGTCACCCTTGGCCAGATCGTCGCGGTCGGGCCTGGCGTAGATGTAGTAGCGCTCGGTGCCCTCGGGGTTCGAGGAAAAGAGCAGCTTCTGCTCGCGTTCTGCCGAATACGAGATGTTGGGCATGAGGTCGATTTCGCCTGCTTCGAGCATGTCCATAAGCTCGGAGAAGGTGCCGCTAACGTATTCGTATTGCCAGCCCTTTGTGTAATACGAGAGGGTCTGGAGGTACTCGTAGCCCCACCCCGAGAGTCGCTCGCCCGGCATGCCTTCCTGGAAGCCTTTGTTGTTGACGAGCCAGCCAACGCGGACCGTCTTGACCTGCTGGTCGGAGTCGGCGGCAAAGGCGGGGGCGGGCATGACGGCGCTCAGTATGGCGAGCGCGGCAAGCGCGACGGCCAGGGTGCGATATAGAGCCAAGCGAAGGACGGCGGAAGGTTTCACATGAAATCCTATCGAGTTGAGACAGTTTCGCATAAGGATACCAGCTCAGCCTGCCCATTCAGCCGCCGCACCGCTAAACGGTTAGGTAGTCATTGGGGACGTTCTTAACTGACTAGTCGTTGGTTGATTTCCGATCTCAACCGAACACATTGAGCTGACGGCACGCTCCCGCAGTC
>CABUOA010000009.1 GCA_902493145.1 uncultured Collinsella sp.
GTCCGTCTACGGCCAGACCAAGGCCGCCGGCGACATCGCCGTGGCCGGCTGCCCGTGCCACTACATCATGCGCAGCTCCTGGGTCATCGGCGAGGGACACAACTTCGTGAAGACCATGAAGGCACTCTCAGACCGCGTCGCCGACCCCGAGGACAAACTCGAGCAGGTCACCGTGGTCGACGACCAGCTGGGCCGCCTGACCTTTACGCGCGACATGGCCGAGGCCATCTTCCACGTGCTTAATGTGAAGGCCCCCTACGGCACCTATAACTGCACCGGCTCCGGCGCCGTCAAGTCCTGGGCCGATATCGCCCGCGCCGTCTTCGAGGTAGCCAACGGCAACGGTGGGAAGGTCGTGCCGGTTTCGACCGCCGACTACTACGCGAACGCCGCGGGCCACATCGCCCCGCGCCCGGTCCACTCCGCTCTCGACCTGTCCAGGCTCGAGTCGGTCGGCTTCCACATGCCCGACTGGGAGGAAGAGCTGGGGGAGTACCTCAAGACGCTCTAGCCGCTATTAACTTTTCGAGAGTAAAAGCCGCCGTTCTTTAACGGCGGCTTTTCTTGTTGGTGGCTATCTGCGCAGTGGTGCCAATAGTATTTTGCGGAAGATCTACCTCTCGCTTGGCTTGGAAGTAGGGTGGCCGGGCTGGTCATCGTAGGCGTATTTGCTGTACACGTTGACCTCCCACTGCTTTTTCTCAACCTTTGCTACAGAATCCAGGATGAAGCCGGTCGCAAGGCTCAGACCGCACAGGAACATAAACGACGCGGCGAGCATGGCGGTGGGGAAGCGCGGAACGAGGCCGGTCTGGAAATACTCGACAACGATGGGCATGCCCAAGGCGAGGCCGATCACCGCAAACAGAAGCGCGACGAGGCTGAAGAACTTCAGAGGGCGGTAGTCCTTGAACAGCGTGCCAATCATCGCAACGACTTTAATGCCGTCGCTTACGGTATTGAGCTTGGACTCGGAACCTTCCGGACGGTCGCGGTACTCGATGGGCACATCCTTGATGCGCCAGCGGTGGTCGACGGCGTGGATCGAGAGCTCGGTTTCGATCTGGAAGCCCTCGGAAAGCACAGGGAAGGTTTTAACGAACGGGCGGCTCATGGCACGGTAGCCGGTCATGACATCATCGAAGCTGTAGCCATAGATCCACTTGATCATGGCACGGACCAGATTGTTGCCAAAGCCGTGGAAGGCACGCTTGTTCTCCTCGGCATAGGTGCCGTTGGAAAGGCGATCGCCTACGGTCATGTCGGCCGTGCCGCTGAGGATAGGCTCGCAGAGGGCTTTGGCCGCCTCGGCGGGGTAGGTGTCGTCGCCGTCGACCATCAGGTAGCAATCGGCGTCGATGTCGCGAAACATCTGGCGGCACACGTTGCCCTTTCCCTGACGGGGCTCAAAGCGGACCGTGGCGCCGTGCTCGGTGGCGATGCGTGAGGTATCGTCCGACGAGTTGTTGTCATAGACATAGACCGTCGCTTGCGGAAGCTCGCGGTGAAAGTCGTCGATGACTTTGCCGATCGTGGGCGCTTCGTTGTAGCAGGGGATGATGACGGCGATGGATTCAGAATTCACTCAATGCTCCTTATACGTTCAATCCTTGAAAGTATAGCCGTTTGGGCTTGGCATCCTAAGATGTGGGTTAGTTCTCCAGTTTTGTTGCGCGAATCGTTTGCATGGCCGTCGGGTCTATACTGTTCGTTTGTCAACGATTACGAGTAAAGGAGTTGCATCCGTGTCGGATCAGACAAAGCAACAAGAAACTCGCAGTCTGCCTGCGACGTTTGCTAAGAACGAATTTGAGAAGGACGCGTTTATCCTTCGTCAGCTGGTTACCAAGGATTTTAAGATCAAGTATCGCCGTAGCGTTCTGGGCGTCGCATGGTCGGTGCTCAACCCGCTGCTGATGATGATCGTCATGGCCATCGTGTTCTCGACGATTTTTGGCCAGGGCCGCAATGGCTCAATGACGCCCGAGATGTACCCGCTGTACTTGATCGTGGGTAACATTACCTTTGCCGTCATGTCCGAGTCTACGAACCAGGCCCTGACGTCGATCGTGGGCGCTGCCCCTCTGCTCAAGAAGGTTAAGGTGCACCGCTGGGTCTTCCCGGTGCAGAAGGTGCTCTTCTCGCTGGTCAACTTTGCCTTCTCGCTGGTCGCCGTCGCCATCGTCATGCTGTGGTTCCGCGTTATGCCTTCTTGGCACCTGATTCTGTTGCCGGTTTGCCTGCTGCTGCTTATGTGCTTCTGCATGGGCCTGGGCATGATGCTCTCTGCCCTTACGGTCTTCTTCCGCGACGTTATGCATCTGTGGAGCGTCGTCATTACGGCGTGGACTTACATTACGCCCATCTTCTGGACGACTGACTATATTGCGCAAATGCCGCATCTCGTGCGTATCTTGATGTATGCGAACCCCATGTTCAACTACCTGCAGTTTATGCGCGATATCTTCCTGTTCCAGACTACGCCCTCGCTTATGACGTTTGGTATGTGCGTTGCCTGGGCGGTTCTTGCGCTTATTATTGGCTATACCGTGTTCCATAAGTCCGAGCGCAAGTTCATCCTCTACATCTAAGGAGTGCTGTGATGACTGAATCTGTTGTTGATTACAGCGAGCAGCCTCTGGCTGTCGAGGTCGACGACGTCACCATGATCTTTAACATGGCGTCCGAGTCGCTGACCAACCTCAAGGAGTACTTCATTAAGCTTGCCAAGCATGAGTTGTTCTTTGAGGAGTTTAGGGCGCTTAAGCATATCTCGTTTGATATTCATCGTGGCGAGGTCGTGGGTCTGGTCGGCACCAATGGCTCCGGCAAGTCTACGATGCTCAAGATTATCGCTGGCGTGCTTGAGCCCAGTGAGGGCAGCGTTAAGGTGCACGGTAACATCGCGCCGCTGATTGAGCTTGGTGCCGGCTTTGACCCCGAGCTGACCGCCCGCGAGAACATCTATCTGAACGGCGCCCTGCTCGGCTATACCAAGGAGTTCATCGATGCCAACTTTGACGGCATTATCGAATTCGCTGAGCTGCAGAACTTTGTCGATATGCCGCTTAAGAACTTCTCCTCGGGCATGGTGGCGCGTATCGCCTTTGCAATCGCGACGATTACCGAGCCCGATATTCTGATCGTTGACGAGACGCTGTCCGTCGGTGACGTGTTCTTCCAGCAGAAGTGCGAGGACCGTATTCAGCACTTTATCCAGAGCGGCGACGTGACGGTTCTGTTCGTTTCGCACTCTATGGAGCAGGTTGAGCGCATCTGCCAGCGTGCCGTTTGGATTGAGAAGGGTGACCTTCGCATGGACGGCCCGGTCGATGAGGTCTGCAAGGCGTACCGCGAGCAGTTCAACTAGGTTATAATTACTTGCGCTTGACAGGCTTGCGCTTGCTTGGGCGTGCGGTTATTTGCTCCATTAGCTCAGTTGGATAGAGCAGGGGACTTCTAATCCCAAGGTCGACGGTTCGAATCCGCCATGGAGCACCATCGTTTATTAAGCCCGGACCGCTAGGTGGTCTGGGCTTTTTCACATGCCGGTGTTCTTTATTCTTGCCGGGTATACGTTTAGGCCGAAGCGGTGGTGCGAGCGTTCTGCGGACAGGCAAGCCTTGCCGTCTTTGCCTTTCATGCGGTTGACTGGTTTATCCCTTGGCGGACGATGCCGTTGCTTTTAACGCTGCCAGTACCATGGCTCTTTGCGTCGATTGTGCGCTGCGGGTGCGACATAGGGTTGGTGTACGTGATCAAGAAGGCGTAACAAAAACGGGGAGGACCAACTTGGCCCTCCCCACTATATCTAGTCTGTCTAGTCTGCCTTCAGGCACTCGGGCAAGACGTTTGCAACTGCATTCATCGCCTGCGGCCTCAGGTACTGCTCATTGAGCTTTGCCTTTCTGTAGGCGTAGCGAGTGTCTGCCGAGTACTTGATCAATACGTCGGTGAAGAATCGTTCCCAGCTTAGGTAGTCGCGGCTTTCGATATAGCTCGAAGGATCCTCGAGGATTTTTGGAATGTCGTTACTGGGAATGAGGCCAGATTGCAGAAGTGTCCACTCGAATGATTCCGGGAGGAACAAGCGAACGTTCTTGTAAACGCGCTGTCCGAGCACCTTTTCGATGTAGGGACCAAACGCTGCGCCGTCTCCAATGGCAAGAACGTTTTGCTCGGGGCATTCGTGAATTGTCCGCTTTAGATTTGCTACGCCGGTGGCGGTATAGCAGGGGATTCCGAGCCGGTTGCAAAGAGCGTCGTAGAATTGATAGCCAGATTTGCTATCCTCGACAACTACGGCGTCGGGTACCTCGAATCCAACATTTAGATCCTGATACAGCATGCTTGCCGTGTGGTCATATAGCGGCTTGGTCACCGAGTAGAAGCGCCTGTCGCTCTTGCGGCCATTGATTGTTTTACTCGTCGTGTTGACTAACTTCAGGATCTCATCAACGCTGTAGGGGAGCTCGTTGGCATCGCGACGAGATATCAGAACAAAATAGTTGGACGAGCCGTTTACGGCTTTGGCGAAGTCCTTTGAGTAGATAAGCTCGTTACCCTCATCTAGAAAGACGATTGAATCTTCGATGATCGATAGCTCGCGCTCCCAGCGTCTGCCGGAAAGCGTTTCGCAGGGCACGTCGCAGCTGAGTGCAACGCCGCTTTCCGGTCCTCGGTCGTTGTAGTCGCGAATCATCGAGATGAGCGTCGTTTTGCCCGTGCCGCTGTTGCCGCGGATGAAGGAGATGTTGCGTTTGAACGTGAGCGTGTATTTGACCTTTGCGCGCTCCACGACAACGGTGTGTGATCCTTTCATTACTCATCAACATCCAGAAAATCATTGGTGGCACCGACGAACTCCTGCATGTTCCTGACGATGCGGCCGTCGTTATTGATGCGAATCTCAAAACGCTTCCAGGGAAATTTCATGATGTGGTAAAGGGTCACCAGCACATCCTGCTCTTTGCCAATTTTGAGCAGCCAGCGGGCGCAGTTATCTCCGCAAGTGGATGCATTGAACACCATGTTTGGTAGATTGCGCACCAGCAGCAGCGTCTTAACGCCGCCGGACAGTTCGAGTGGGGTGATCGAGCCCAGCTGCTTGCTTACGATGTTGTGGGGGCCGATGAGCTCTGATCCGTCCACGCTTTTAATGATCTGTGCGGCCATAGGGTCTTCGAACCATGAGTCCAAGTATGAGTTCCTAAAGTAGGTCTCGGTATCGTAGATGGAACCGGGGTAATCTCCCAGATGGATGCTTAGCATGCGAGTCTCCAGACGTTGTGTGGCTGCAACGATTATATGCCAGTAATAAAGTGCCGCCAGTAGCGAGGTTGCTGCTGGCGGCACTGGCATTACTGGCGTGCGAATCGGGGTTGATGGATTTGCGCGCGAGACTACTTTTCGAGTCGTTCCCTCAACAGCTCTAGCGCATGTGCGTAGCCCTGCAGGCCCTCACCGGTGATGGTGGCGAAGCAGGCCAGGCGGGCGTAGCTCACCTGGCGGAAGTCCTCGCGGGTCTCGACAGCGCTGATGTGGACCTCCACAGCCGGGATTGCGACGGCTTTGAGCGCGTCCAGGATGGCCACGCTCGTATGCGTGTAGGCGGCCGGGTTGATGACGATGCCGTCGACCTTGCCGTAGGCCTCCTGAATCTTGTCGACGATGTTGCCCTCGTGGTTGGACTGGAAGACCTCGACCTTGTCGAAGCCTTGTGCGGCGCCCGCTTCCTGGCAGATCTGCACTAAGCGGTCGTAGTTGTCGCTGCCATAGATGCCCGGCTCGCGAATGCCGAGCATGTTGAGGTTGGGGCCGTTGATGACGAGTGCTTTCATGTTTGCTTCCTTTGCAGTCGAGAAACCGCCACATAGGTGCCTGTCCCCTTTGTGGCGGTTTTGGTTAGAGAGCGGGTGGGAGGGTGTCGAGGAGGGCTTGGGCGGTGTTGGCGGCGCAATCGCGCGAGTCGATGAGGTGGTCGGCCCAGGCGCGGTAGCGCGGCATGCGCTGCTCGGCCAGCTTGTCGATGCCATCGCGGGCGGTGATGGGGCGACCCTTGTGGGCGAGTTCGTCGAGCTTGCGGTTGAGCATCACGATCTGGCTGTTCTGGTGCAGTAGCGGGTAGTTCTCGTCGCGCGTGACCACGCCGCCGCCCGTGGAAAGCACCAGGCCGCTGCGCTTGGAGATGCCGGCCAGCGCCGCCGTCTCCTGCTCGCGGAAGGCCGCCTCGCCGCGCTCGACGATAAAGTCGGCGCAGGGCATGCCCAGGCACTCCTCGAGGGCGCGGTCCAGGTCGATGTGCTCTCGCCCCGTGAGCAGGGCAATCTGCTCGCCCACGCGGGTCTTGCCCGAGCCCGGCATACCGATCAGCGCGATGTTCTGTTCGCGGCGTGACAGGCGCTCCGTTACGTCCAGAATGCGCTCACGCGGAGTGACCTGGCCGGTGTAGCGCTCAACGGCTTGCGCCGCCTGGGCCACGAGCATCAGCAGGCCGCCGATGCAGGGGATGCCGCGGCGCTCGGCCTCGAGCATCAGGCCCGTGCGTGCAGGGTTGTAGACAATGTCGATGACGCCCTCGAGCGCATCGAGCCCCTCGAGCGTGCAGGGGGCATCGGGACAGTGGGGGAACATGCCGGCGGGCGTGCAGTTGACGAGCAGTGCGGCGTCGGACTGCTGCGCGATGTTGTCGTAGTTGACTTCGCTCGTGCGGCCGACCGGCACGACGATGGCGCCCAGGTCGCCGAGCACCATGCTGGCAGTGGTGCCGGCGCCACCGGTGGCACCGAGTACGAGGGCCTTCTTCCCGGCAACCTCGACGCCCAGCTCCTCGACTAGGCACTGAAAGCCGATGTAGTCGGTATTGTCGCCGCGCAGGCGGCCGTCGGGCAGGCGCGTGATGGTGTTGACGTTTCCCATACGCTCGGCGAGTGGACTCAGCTCGTCCAGGTATTCCATGACGGCGCGCTTGTAGGGGATGGTCACGTTGGTGCCCTCCCATTCGTCACCCGTCATAAAAGCCTGGAGGTCCTCGGGCTCGCGCTCAAAACGCACATACTCGAGCCCCGCGAGCTCCTTGTAGATGGTCGGGGTGTAGCTGTGGCCCAGCACGCGGCCCAGCACGCCGTAGGGGCGGTTTACGGCGACATCGGTCATCTAGAGCACCTCCGTGTAGCTGCCAAAGTAGGTGAAGCTCTCGCACACGTCGTCGATGGAATCGAGCAGGTCATCGAGGGCCTTGCTGCCAAAGGGGCAGTCCAGGTCAAAGTAGAACATAAACTCAAAGTCGTGCCCGGGGATGGGGCGGCTCTCGAGCTTGATGAGGTTGATATTGAGCGCGTAGAAGCGCTCGAGTACGCGATAGAGTGCGCCCGGCTCGTTGGCCGTGGTAATCATGAGCGAGGTGCGGTTGGCGCCGGGGTAGACGCGTGGCTCGCGGCTGATGACGACAAAGCGCGTGTAGTTGTTGTCCGAGTCCTGGATGTTGGGCTCCAGCACCTCCAGACCGTAGAGCGCCGCGCAACTGCGCGAGGCGATGGCGGCGACGTCGGTGCGCTCGGAGTTGGCGACCATCTCGGCCGACATAGCCGTGTTGAGATACTTGGTGGCATGAAGACCGTGCGCCTCGATAAAGCCGGCGCATTGCGCGATGGCTTGGCCATGGCTGTAGACCTCGCGCACGTCCTGGAGCTTGGTACCGGGTTTGACGAGCAGGTTGTGGTCGATCTTGAGGCGAAGCGAGCGCACGATATGGAAGTCGAACTGGGCGAGCAGGTCGTAGACAGCGTTGACCGAGCCGGCGGTGGAGTTTTCGATGGGCAGCACGCCAAACTCGCAGAAGCCGTCGCGCACGGCGCGCATAACGCCTTCGAAGGTCTCGAAAAACGCGATGTCGGGCACGTCGAAGAGTTTGCACGCGGCGATTTGACTGTAAGCGCCCTCAACACCCTGGCAGGCGACGGTGGCCGTCTGGGGGAAGGGCGTATCGAAGGCCTCGGCCGTGGCGAGTGCCCTTTGCGAGACCGTGATGCCCTTGAGCTCGTTGATATAGCGCTGCTGCTCGGCCTTGCTCATGCTCATGAGGAGACGGAACAGGGTGATAGTCTGGGCTTCGTAGCGCTCGGGTGCGCGGCTGGCGAGGTTATTGAGCTTGGAGCGCTCGCGGGCGGGGTCGAAGACGGCCTTGCCCATCTCGATTTTTGACTTGGCGACTTCGGTGGCAATGTCCATGCGCTCAACAAAGCTGTTGAGGAGCGTGGTGTCGATGCTATCGATGGCCTGGCGGATGTCAGCAAGGTCCATGGAGACCCCTTTCACGTGTCGGGGGATGTTGAGGGGTGGGTAGTTAGCGCTGGGCGGCGTCTTCGAGGAGGGCGTCCCAGATGGCGAGGGCGGCGGCTGCTTCGGCTACGGGGACGGCTCGGGGGACGATGCAGGGATCGTGGCGGCCGTGGACCGAGAGCTCGGCATTTTCCATAGCGTCCATGTCCACCGTCTGCTGCTCGCGGCCAATCGAGGGCGTTGGCTTTACGGCCATGCGCCACATGACGGGCGCGCCGGTCGAAATGCCGCCCAGGATGCCGCCGGCGTTGTTGGACTCGACCTCGATCTTGCCGGTCTCGGCATCTATGCGATACGGATCGTTATTCTCGCTGCCGCGCATGGCGGCGACGGCAAAGCCCATGCCAAACTCCACGCCCTTTACGGCGGGAATGCCAAACGCGATTTGCGCGATGCGGTTCTCGATACCGTCGAACATGGGGTCGCCGATGCCTGCGGGAAGCCCGTAAATGCCGCACTCCACGATGCCGCCGATGCTGTCGAGTTCGTCGCGCGCGGCTAGGATCTCCTCACGCATGCGGCCGGCTGCGGCGGCGTCAATGCACGGCAGATCGTTCGTAAGGATCGCCTTGCGGTCGGCCTCGCGATAGACCATATCGTCCATCGGCAGGTCGGAGATGCCGCCGATCTGCGCCACATGCGCCATCACTTTAATGCCGCAGGCCTCGAGTGCCTGCAGCGCAATGCCGCCGGCGATGCACAGGGGTGCCGTTAGGCGGCCGGAGAAATGCCCGCCGCCGGCGACATCGTGCATGTTGTGATACTTCACGCGTGCAGGGAAGTCCGCATGTCCCGGACGGGGCTTGCGGCGCAGCTCGGAGTAATCCTTGGAGCGCGTGTTGGTGTTCTCGATAATCGCGGCAATGGGCGCGCCGGTGGTGTGCCCATCGACCACGCCGGCGATGATTTGGGCGGCGTCGGCCTCGCGGCGCTTGGTCGCGGTCTCGTCGCGACCGGGGGCGCGACGGTTCAAAAAGGCCTGCAGCGCTTCTTGGTCAACGGCGATGCCCGCCGGAATGCCATCGAGGGAGCAGCCGATGGCGGGGGAGTGCGACTGGCCGAAGATGCTTAAGTGCAAGACGTTGCCAAAGGTCGAGGACATGCTATTCCTCCTCGAGCGTGACCTTGCCGCCCAGCAGGCGGTAGTGGTCGAAGAAATCGGGATAGGACTTGTTGACGGCCTCGGCGCCGTGGATCACGACCTCGCCGGTGGCGCGGCTCGCGGCGATAGCGGCCATCATGGCGATGCGATGGTCGTTGTGCGAATCGACCTCGCCGCCGGTGAAGGCGTCGACGCCCTTGATGATGAGATCGTCGCCGGCAATACGCACCTGCGCGCCCAGCGCGCAGAGCTCGCGGGTGGTGGTGGCCAGACGGTCGGATTCCTTGATGCGCAGACGGGCGCAATCGCGAATAAAGGTGCGGCCCTGTGCCAACGAGGCCACGGCCGAGATGACGGGCACCAGGTCCGGAATGTCGTGGGCACTCATCTCAAAGCCGGCGAGCTTGTCGGACTGCACGGTGGCGGCGTTGGTGGAGCGCACGATGCGGGCGCCAAAGCGCGAAAGCGCGGCAAGCACGTTACGGTCGCCCTGTGCGGAGCTTAGCGACACGCCCTCGACGGTGATTGGGTCGGTGCCGATGGCACCGGCGCACAGCCAAAAGGCGGCGTTGGACCAGTCGCCCTCGACAGCAACGCTGCCGGGCGTGCGGTACGAGCCGCTGCTCACGCGGAAGTTCGTGACCTCGGGCTGGCCGTCCTTGGCCGGAATACGCTCGACGTTGACCTCGACGCCAAAGGCCTTCATGGCCTGGATCGTCAGGTTGATGTAGGGACGGCTCTCAATGAGGCCGGTTACCTGCACGCAGGAGGGCTGGGCCAGCAGTGGGGCTGCCAGCAGCAGGCCCGAGATGTACTGCGAGCTCACGTTGCCCGGAAGCACAAAGGTGCCCGGGCGCATGCGGCCGCTCGTCTTGAGCGGAAAACCGCCCAGACCCTGTAGGTCGCAGCCGGCGGCGATGATCTCGTCCGAGAGCGGGGAGAGCGGGCGGGCGCCCAGGCGGCCCTGGCCTACGAAGGTGGCATCCGCACCCAGCGCGCAGGCGACAGGCAGCATAAAGCGCAGCGTGGAGCCACTTTCACCGCAGTCAAGCGTGCCGCCGGCAAGGGCCTTGAGCAGGCCAAACTCAACACTCTTCATGGTGGGGTGGACCTGGAAGCCGTCCTCGACGGTCTCGATGCGAGCACCCAGTGCCGTAAGGCAGCGCACCGTGGCCTCGATGTCGGCGCAGGTGGTGTTGCAGGTGACGTGCGTCTCGCCGTTGGCAAGCGCAGCGCAGATGATGAGGCGATGCGCCATCGACTTGGACGCGATGGCGGGAACGGTGCCCTTGAGCGGGGACGGGGTGATGCGGGCTAGCATGCGGATGCGTCTCCCTTCTGGCCGAGGCCCTCGGCAATGAGTTCGTGGAAAGTGGAAAGTGGCGTGCGGTCGATGCTGCAGCGGCCAATGCCGTGCGGAATCACCAGGTCGATGGTGTCGCCCGCGCGCTTCTTGTCGTGGAGCGCTTCGGCAAAGACGGCATCGGCATCTAGGCCGCAGCGGGTCTTGAGGCCATGGCGGGCGCAGAGCTCCTCAATACGACCGGGCAGCGCAGCATCGCAGACGCCGTGCAGGGCCGCGGCGCGCGTGATGATACCCATGCCGATCGACACGCAGTTGCCGTGTCCGAGCTCAAAGTGCTCGCAGGCTTCGACGGCGTGTCCGGCGCTGTGTCCAAAGTTGAGGAGCTTACGCTGGTTAGTCTCGCGCTCGTCGGCGACGACCACGGCGCGCTTGATGTCGATGTTGCGGGCGATGATGAGTGCTACGCGGGCCACATCGTGGTTGAGCAGCTCCAGCGTGAGCGGGGTCTTCTCCAGCTCGGCGAAAAGCTCCGGATCGGCAATCACGGCGTGCTTGACGACCTCGCCGCAGCCGTCAGCGAACTGCTCGGGCGTGAGGGTGGCCAGGCACCCCACGTCGGCAATGACCACGCTCGGCTGCCAAAAGGCGCCGGCCAAGTTCTTGCCGGCAGCCAGGTCGATGGCGGTCTTGCCGCCCACAGACGAATCTACCATGGCGAGCAGGCTCGTCGGGATCTGCACAAACTTGCAGCCGCGCATGTAGGTGGCGGCCACAAAGCCCGCCACGTCGCCCACGACACCACCGCCGAGTGCCACGATCACGTCGGAGCGCGAAAGCTCGTGCTCGGCCACAAACTCCAAAATGGCAACATAGGTTTCGGCGCGCTTATGGGCCTCGCCGGCCTCGAAGGTGCAGATGCTCACCTCGTAGCCTGACGCCTCCAGGCTCTGCTTAACGGGCATCTGGTAGAGCGGGCCCACGTTGGTGTCCGTCACGATGACGGCCTTGGTGCCGCCGGCAGTGGCGCGCACGAGCGGTCCCGCCTGCTCCAGCAAAAACGTGCCAACATGCACCTGGTAGGGGCGTGCGGTGTCGATATCGATGGTAATCGCCATAAGCTTCGGTCCTTTCGACCTGGCGTGATAGGTGGTCTAGTGGGAGGCCTCGTCGTCGAGTGCGCGCTTAATTCGGTCGCCCTCGGCAAGGAGATTCTCCAGATAGCGCTGGTCGCGGTCTTTAAGGGCGCGGCTGTAGGCGCCGAGCGATTCGATCAGATGGTCGATCTCGAAGGCGAGCGCATTGGCGTCGTCGATCATGAGCTCGGACCACATCTGCGGATTGAGGTGCGCCACGCGGGTGAGGTCGCGGTAGCTGCCGGCCGAAAAGCCGTGGTGGACCTGAGCGGTCGGGCTCTTAACATAGGCGTTGGAGACGACGTGCGCGAGCTGGCTCGTAAAGGCGATGACGCGGTCGTGCTCGGCGGCGCTGGTCACGCTGAACTTGCCAAAGCCCAAGGGGCGTACCATCTCGCGCACCTGGCCCAAAAGCTCCAGTTTGAGCGCATCGTCCACCGCGGGCGGTACGAGCACGAGCGGGGCGCCCTGGAACAGGTCGGCGCGGGAGTGCGCATAGCCCGAGTACTGCGTGCCCGCCATGGGGTGCGCGCCCACAAAGTAAAAGCCGTGCTCGCGGGCAAGCTCAAAGGCGCGCTCGCACACGATGCCCTTGACGCCCACCGTGTCGATCACCACGGGGCCCATGATGGCATCAGTGTCGGTGGCGTCGGCGAGTGCCTGAGCATGCGCCTCGAGCCACTCGATGCAGGCCTCGGGGTAGCAAGCCAGGACGATGATGTCGCATTCGCCGAGCGTCTTGTCGTTGAGCTCGCCGGCGACGGTGCCCATGCTGGCGGCGGTCATGACATCGTCATCGGGGTCCCAGGCCAGCACACGAACGCCCGCCTGCGCATAGCCGCGGGCAAAGCTGCCGCCGATGAGGCCAAGGCCGACGATGCCGGCGCACTTGGGGCCGCCCTGGTTAACGCGCGCGTTTCTCACTGTACCCATGGGCTACTCCATGGTCTCTTGGCAGACAACCTCGCGGATGGCTCGGATGCGGCGCATGGTGTCGTCGAACTGATCGGGGGTGAGGGCCTGAGCGCCGTCGGACCATGCGCGGCTGGGCTCGTCGTGGACCTCGATCTCCAGGCCGTTGGCACCGCAGGCGGTCGCGGCGAGCGCCATGGGCTCAACGTAGCGGGTGTAGCCGGTGGCGTGGCTGGGGTCGGCGACGACGGGCAGGTGCGACAGGTGGTGCAGCACCGGCACGGCGTTGAGGTCGAAGGTGTTGCGGGTGCGGGTCTCGAAGGTGCGGATGCCGCGCTCGCACAGGATGACGTTGTCGTTGCCCTCGCTCATGATGTACTCGGCGGCCATGAGCAGCTCATCGATCGTGCCGGACATGCCGCGCTTAAGCAAGATCGGAGTCTTGGTCTTGCCGACCTCTTTGAGCAGAGGGAAGTTCTGGGCGTTGCGGGCGCCGATCTGCATGACGTCGATCTTCTTGTCCAGGAAGACCTGCACGTCGCGCGGGTCCATGATCTCGGTGACGATCGGCATGTCGAGCTCGGCAGACGCCTCGCACAGCAGGTCCAGGCCGGCGGGACCCATGCCCTGGTAGGCGTACGGGGAGGTGCGGGGCTTGTAGGCGCCGCCGCGCAACATCGTGGCGCCGGCGGCCTTCACGCGGCGGGCGATGCGGATGAGGTTCTCGCCCTCGACGGAGCACGGGCCGGCGATGACCTGGAACTGGTCGCCGCCGATCTTGACGCCGTGGCCGCAGTCGATGACGGAGTCCTCGGGGTGGAACTTGCGGTTGGCGCGCTTGAACGGCTCGGAGACGCGCTGCACGCGCTCGACGACGTCCATGGACTCGAGCAGGAACGGGTCGATCTTGGTCGTATCGCCCACCAGGCCGATGATCGTCTCGTTCTCGCCGCGCGAGACGTCGGTTTTCAGGCCCTTTTTCTCAATCCAGCTGACGATATGGCTGACGGCCTCGTCGCTGGCGCTCTGCTTTAAAATTGCAATCATGGTGTGCCTCTCACCTCGATGGATAACCCTTGCAAAAACGGCCCGCATCGCGAGCCGTGTATATATGGTGCATGAGAGTTTATACTATCTGATTCGCTTTTGCCTTCTAAAGTGAGCCGTTGCGCCGCGTCTTCCCCGGAATTGCAAAGCTTTTTCTTTTATTTTGATAGCCCGTGGTGCACTTGGGTATAATGCCAAACGTTGGCCCTATTAGCTCAGGGGATTAGAGCGTCTGCCTCCGGAGCAGAAGGCCGTTGGTTCGAATCCAACATGGGGCACCATCGAACGTGAGACCGTCCGAACCTCGCATGGTCCGGGCGGTTTTTCTTATACCGACGCGACGTGATGGGACGTGGTATGGCAGCAACGGATATCGAGCGCGGACTCTCGACCGCCGAGGTCGAGGAGCGCATCGCCGCCGGTAAGATCAACCGCAACATGGAGCTCAAGACCAAGTCGGTCAAAGAGCTCATCATCGAGAACCTCTGCACGCTGTTCAATTTGATCAACGTGATCTTGGCGTTCCTGGTCATTTTGACCGGTTCGTTTAAGAATCTGACGTTCCTGTTCGTGGTGTTCCTCAATACCGCTATTGGCGTCATTCAGTCCATGCGTTCCAAGAAGATGGTCGATAAACTCACACTGCTGACCTCCAAGAAGGCCATCGCGGTGCGCGACGGCGCCGAGGTGGAGCTCGACCTGGACCAGATCGTGCTCGACGACATCATCCGCCTGGGGCGCGGCGACCAGATTCCTGCTGACGCCGTGGTGGTTTCGGGCGAGGCGCTCGTGAACGAGAGCCTGCTGACGGGCGAGAGCGACCTTATTAAGAAACAGCCCGGTTCCGAGCTCATGAGCGGCAGCTTTATCGACTCGGGCCTGCTGCGCGCCCGCGTGATCCATGTCGGCGCCGACAACTACGTGGCCAAAATTAATAACGAGGCCAAGTACGTCAAAAAGGTCAATTCCGAGATCATGAATGCGCTGAACGCCATCGTGCGCTTTGCGAGCATCATCATGATCCCGCTCGGTTTGGCGTTGTTTGCCTCGAGTGTGAGCGAGCTGTGGGATGCCGCGGGAACCCCGGGCGATAGCGCGCTTTCGTGGTGCTTCTCCGAGCTGTTGGCCGGCCGCGTGCCTTCGTCGGCGCTGCTGTCCACGGTGGGCGCCTTGCTGGGCATGATCCCGCAAGGCCTGGTGCTGCTGACCTCGTCGGTGCTCGCCATCGCCACGGTGCGCTTGGCCCGCCGCAAGGTACTCGCGCAGCAGCTCTACTGCATCGAGACGCTCGCTCGCGTCGACGTGCTGTGCCTGGACAAGACGGGCACCATCACGTCGGGTCGCATGGAGGTCGAGGGTACCTATCCGCTACCGGTCGAGGGCGTTGCCCTGGGCGTGAGGGAGAACGAGGCATCTGTCCCCGCCGAGACCACGGTGCTCGATTTTGCCCTGGCTAACGTGGCGCGCGCGACTTCGGCCGATGCCAACGAGACCTGCCAGGCGCTGCTCAACTATTACGCCGATCGCCCGGTCGAGGTGTCCGAGCCGCTGTCGGTCATTCCGTTCTCGTCCTCCAAAAAGTGGAGTGGCGCTTCGTTTGCACAGGGCTCCTATGTGATGGGCGCGGCGCAGTTTGTGCTCTCTGATCGTGCGTTTGCCCAGGTCGAGAACCGTGTCGCCGAGCTTGCCGATACCTGCCGCGTGCTCGTTGTGGCGCGCGTGGACGGCTTTACGCCCGATGGCGATATGGTGGGCGAGGCCGAGCCCGTGGGCTTTGTGACCATTCGCGACGAGATCCGCGCCTCGGCGGCCGAGACTATCGGCTACTTTAACGAGCAGGGCGTGACCCTCAACGTGATCAGTGGCGACGACCCGCGCACGGTGTCGTCGATCGCGCGCGTGGTGGGCGTGCCGGGTGCGGACGCTTATGTGGATGCCACGACGCTCGATACGCCGGCTAAGCTCGATGCCGCAGTGGACCGCTACCATGTCTTTGGTCGTGTGACCCCGCAGCAGAAGCGCGAGCTCGTGCAGGCGCTCAAGCGCCGCCAGCACACCGTGGCCATGACGGGCGACGGCGTCAACGACGTGCTGGCGCTCAAGGAGGCCGACTGCTCCGTGGCGATGGCCGCCGGCTCCGATGCCGCGCGCAATGTGGCCGAGATCGTGCTCGTCGATAACGACTTTGCCTCGATGCCCGCTGTGGTGGCCGAGGGCCGTCGTTCTATCAATAACCTACAGCGTTCTGCCGCGCTCTTTCTGACCAAGACGCTTTTCTCGATGGGCCTGGCGGCGTTGTGCATCGCACTGCCGCCGTACCCTTTCGAGCCGATTCAGATGACGCTCATCAACTTCTTCTGCATCGGCGCACCGGGCTTTGTGTTGGGCCTGGAGCCCAACAATGCTCGCGTGAAGGGGTCGTTCCTGACGAACGTGCTCAAGCGGGCACTGCCGGCGTCGCTTGCGGTCATTTTGGCCGCGGCGCTCGATATCTTTGTGGCGCGCGTGTTCGGCTTTAACCAGCTCACGCTGTCTACGATGTGCCTACTTACGTCGTGCGCGGCGAGTGTCAGCCTGATCTGGCGTATCTCGCAGCCCCTCACGCCCTTACGTGTGGCGCTCTTTGTGTTTGTAGTTGCCGGCATCCTGACGGGCGTTATCGGATTCCCGAAGCTGCTGTCTATTGCCAACCTGTCGATGGGCCAGATGGTTATCTTGGCTGTCATCGTGGTCATCACCTGCTCGGTGTTCTTTAAGCTCGCCACGATGATGGATTCGCTCAAGCCGCGTCGTCGTCATGCCGCAACTGGTTTTGGCCGCGGTGTGCGCGTCCGCTTGGGTCGCGGTGGCGGCAAGGTGAGCTCGACGGGTTCGACGGCCGAGCGTTTTGCCAAGCGCGTCGCCGCCGACATGGCGCAGCGCCGCGAAGCTCGCACCGTTCGTGAGGCCGAGGCCCGCGCACTCGAGGGCGTGGCCCAGGCCCAGCCCAAGAAAAAGAAGAGTACCGGAGTCAAGCGCTCCCGCGTGACCAAGTCCGCCCAAGGCATCAAAGTCTCGATGCCAAGCAAAAAGAAGAAATAACTACGCGCCCTGGCGATGTTGAATTGGTGCCTTGCTCCTGTGGGGCCGTGGCGATGTTATGCTCTAACCTCGATTGTTTGAATTGCTTCGAAAAGAGGATGCCGTGATCTGCCCGCATTGCCTTAAGACTATCGAGGACGGCGCCTCGTTCTGCCCCTACTGCAACGCCTATGTGGGTCCGGGCGATGGTCCCGAGCACACCGAGTTCGTGTTCTGTGAGGGCTGCGGTGCCCGTCTTTCTCCGCATGATCGCACGTGCCCCAAATGCGGACGCCCCGCTCCGGGTATCCTCTCCGAGGACGCGGCCGCATCCGACCTGGCAGCGGGCCGCACGGCGGGCTTTCCGCGCCTAACGCAAGAGCAGATCGATACCGAGGTGCCGCATGCGCCGGCCTCTGCCGCTGCGGTGCTTTCGGACGCCGCCGACCCCAATGAGACCTGCGTGCTGCCAGCTTTCGATAAGGATTTCGGTATCCCCAAGGTCGATATTCCCACGCCCGTTTCCCTGCATGACGATGCTCAAAAACCCAAGCGCAAGGTGCACCCCGACGAGGACGCCTATCACAAGCATAAGCGTCATATTCCCAAGCCGCTCATTATCATCGCGGTCCTTGCCGTCGTGTGCGGTGGTGCCTATTGGTTCGTGACGGCCGATCCTATGGGTGTCATGCCTGGCTTCTACGACCAGTTTGGCCAGGCCGCGCAGACGACCTTCCCCACGCGTCAAAAGGGCGAGGCCACTGAGGACGATACCAAGCAGGACGATTCTGCCGAGGTGGTCCAGGAAGAAACCGTGCTCACCGATGATCAGCTCTATACCAGGCTCGACGGTCTGTATCAGACCATCGTGTCCTACGCTGACGAGGACCAGATCGGCGAGGTCATCGATTCCTTTAACAACGGTTATCTCCGAACGCCGCTGTCCACCCGTCAGGAGCTGTCGCAGAGTGCCTACGCCCTGCGCGACCAGATCAAAAAGACGCAAGATGAGCTCAACAATCTTAAGTATCAGGACGATACGGTCTATGCGGACGACATCGCCCACTTAAAGCAGCTTGCCGAGTGGATGTATGAGCGCGTTGACGTGATCTGCCAGAGCTGGGATATCTCGCTGGCCATTCCCGATGGCGAGTCGATGAGTTCCCACCAAAGCGAGATCCTGGCGCCCATCGCGCAGGGTGGCAACAGCGCGCTGAACCAGTACGACGCCAATGTGGGTTCCTGGAAGCCGCAGCAGCGTTCCTAAAATTAGTTCGCCATAGTCGGCATAACCTACGTGCGCAATTGATGTAAGCCCGTGCTTATTGCTACAATTCGTACAAATATGCTTTAAACGCACGAGGAAGGAACCACATGTTTGGTTTTAAGAAAGAGCTCTACACGCCCGAGTATCAGCTTGTCGGCGACGAGTGCGCCGTAATCGAGACGTCGAAGGGTACCATCAAGGTCAAGTTTGACGGCGAGGGCGCTCCCATTCATGTCGCTAACTTCTGCGAGCTTTCCACGATGGGCTTCTATGATGGCCTTAAGTTCCATCGCTATGTGCCCGGTTTTGTTATCCAGGGCGGCGACCCCAATACCCGCGACATGTCCGGCGCCGACGTCGCTGCCGGTCTTGAGGGCCCCGACGGCATGCCCGGCACCGGTGGTCCCGGCTACTGCATCAAGGGCGAGTTTGCCACCAATCCGCGCAACAGCCATGTCGATGGCGCCCTTGCCATGGCACGCTCCATGGATCCCGATTCCGCGGGTTCGCAGTTCTACTTCTGCCTGGGTGCCCAGCATAACCTCGATTCTGGTTACACCGTCTTTGGTACCACGGTCGAGGGTCTCGATGTGATTTCGCAGCTGCGTGCCGGCGACGAGATCGTCCATGTCGAGATCGTTCACGAGTAAAGGGGACTTCCTTGAATAGCCAGCTGATCCAACAGGGCCGCGCCGCTTACCGCGCGGGTGATTTTTCTGCTGCAGCCCAGATGCTTGGGGCGGCAAAGACTCCCGATGAGATTATGGGCGAGGCCGATCACCTTCGTGGCAACGCCTTGATGCACCTGGGCATGTATGCCGAGGCCGCCGAGGCCTATGCCGCCGCCCTCAACGACGGCACCTACGGCAAGCGCGGCGCGCTGCTCACCAACCGCGGCAAGGCGCTCGCCGCCGTGGGCGACTACACGACGGCCGCCCAGGCGTTCTCAGCTGCTACGCAGGATGCTTCCTATGCCACGCCGTTCAAGGCCTATCTGGGCCTGGGCAATGCGCTGTTCCAGTCGGGCGACTATGCCAACGCGGGAACCGCCTTCCGTCAGGCTGCCATCGACGGCGCCAATCCGGCTCCTGCCGCCGCGCTCGGCGAGCTCGGTCGTTGCTTCATTAAGCTCGGCCGTCCGGCGGATGCCGTGGAGACTTACCGCACGGCTATCGACTTTGCCGGCCCCCGCGACGACACGCGTGCGCTCAACGCCGGCATGGGTCAGGCGCTTTCTGCCGCCGGCCGTCCCTCCGACGCACTCGACGCCTTTAATGCCGCTACTGCCGATGGCATCTACCAGCTCACCTCCGAGCAGGCCGATGAGCTTGCCCGCGTGCAGGATTCGCTTGCCGCGCTGTCTGCCCAGACGGCTATGGCCACGGCTCCGGCGCCCGCGATGGACGCTCCTGCCGTCGATCCGCTCGATCCTACGGGCGCGACCGGTCAGTTTATGCCCGATCCCTCGGACACCGGCTTCTTTACGCTGTCCGAGTCCGAGATGGTCCAGCAGGACCGTCAGGATCGTAAGCAGGCCAAGGTCCGTCGTCGCCATCGCCACACGGGTCTCAAAGTCTTCATCGTGCTGCTTCTGCTCATTTTGATTGCCGCGGGCGGTCTGGGCTTTGCCTACACGCGAGGCTTTGGCTTCCCGTCTCAGGAATCTGTCGTTGCCGATCTGTTCCAGGCTGCCGGCGATGGTGACACCGCAAAGGCCGAGTCTTGCCTGGCCTCGAGCCTGTCCGAGGACGCCAAGTCGATGATCATCTCCTCGATTCCGCAGGGTGCCACCGTGTCCGTCGAGGGCATGGATCAGTCCATGACCGAGACGACCGCCAAGGTGAAGGCATCGCTGTCCAAGGGCGGCGAGCAGGAGTACACCGTCAAATTCGTGCGCTCCGACAACCATATCGGCTGGGCCGTTTCTTCGCTCGATATGGATTTCTCGGCTGCTGACAACCAGTAGTGACCTTATGGGATTTAGCTTTGCCCGGCGCTTCACCGCAAGTGAGGTGCCGGGCTTGCGCTAGTATGATGGGCTAGTAGTTTTCCAGCAATCATCCAACACATCAGGAGTTGCGTTGTTTTCTTTGATGGATATGTTCTTCGGTAGCTATGCGGGCGATCTTGCCATCGACCTCGGCACCGCAAATACGCTTGTCTCCGTGCGCGGCAAGGGCATCGTCATTCGTGAGCCCTCTGTTGTCGCCATCGACAAGAACGACGAGCGCATCTTGGCGGTCGGTATCGAGGCAAAGCGCATGCTCGGCCGTACGCCCGGCAACATCGTGGCCGTTCGTCCCCTGAAGGACGGCGTCATCGCCGACTTCGATGTTACCGAGGCCATGCTTCGCTACTTTATCGATAAGGCGTCCGAGAAGCGCTATCCGTGGACTCCGCGTCCGCGTGTTGTCGTCTGCGTTCCCTCCGGTGTCACGTCGGTTGAGAAGCGCGCTGTCTTTGAGGCCACGATCCAGGCCGGTGCCCGCCAGGCCTATCTGATCGAAGAGCCTATGGCAGCCGCTATCGGCGCCGACCTACCCGTCGAGGAACCCACCGGCTCCATGGTCATCGACATCGGCGGCGGTACCACCGAGGTCGCCGTTATCGCTATGGGCGGCATCGTCGTCTCGCAGTCCATTCGTATTGCCGGCGACGAGTTCGATCAGGCCATCCTCACGCACGTTCGTGATGCCTACAACCTGGCCATCGGCGAGCGTACGGCAGAGGACATCAAGATCAAGGTCGGTTCCGCCGTGCCGCTCAAGGACGAGCTCGACGTTGAGGTCAACGGCCGCGACGTGATCACCGGTCTGCCCAAGACCGTGCGCATCGAGAGCGAGGAGATTCGTCGCGCGCTCAACAAGCCGCTCGACGAGATGGCCAAGGCCGTCAAGGACGCACTCGACGCTACGCCTCCCGATCTTGCCTCGGACCTTATGTACTACGGCATTTTGCTGACCGGTGGCGGCGCGCTGCTGCGCGGTCTCGACGTGCGCCTGCGCGATGAGACCGGTGTTTCGGTCAACGTTAGCCCCACGGCGCTCGATAACGTCGTTAACGGCTGTGCCCGCGTGCTCGAGGCCAATGCGTTTGATGGCGGCTTCGTCCAGACCAATGCTTAATTTCCAAAAGGTGGATTCCATTTGGCACGATCTTCGGGTTTCTCCACAAATCTGAATACCAAGCGACAATCAACGGGTATGCGCCCGTTGATTGTTTTCAGCCTGATTTCGGTGTTGCTTCTCACGTTTTACATCCGCGAGGGCGAGGCAGGACCGATTCATGCCGTGCGCTCGGGCGTGACGACGATTACCTCGCCGGTGCGCTTTGTGGGCTCGGCTGTGGCGGCTCCCTTCAATGCGATCGGTAACGTGTTCTCTAACCTTACGGCGTCGCAGGACACGCTTGACGAGCTTAAGAAGCAAAACGAGGAACTGACCTCTAAGGTTGCCGAGCTCTCCGAGGCTCAAAAGACCGCCGAGCGTCTGGAGGGGCTGGTCGGCCTGCAGTCGACCTATAACCTCAAATCGACCGCTGCTCGTATCGTTGGTGCCTCCGGCGATGCCTGGACCTCGACCGTTACCATCGACAAGGGCTCTGCCGACGGCCTTACCATCAACATGCCCGTGACGAGTTCTGCCGGTGTTATCGGCCAGATTATCGAGGTATCGGCCAAGACCTCTACCGTGCGCCTGATTGGCGACGAGAACTCCGGCGTATCCGCCATGGTGCAGGACACGCGCGCCCAGGGTATGCTGCAGGGTCAGGCTGACGGCACGCTGCGTCTTGAGTACGTGAGCGTCGACTCCGATGTTAAGGTTGGCGACATCATCGTGACCTCGGGCATTGGCGGTGTGTTCCCCAAGGGTCTACCGCTCGGCACCGTCTCGTCGGTTGAAAAATCCGCAAACGACGTGTACTACACCATTGTGGTGCGCGCCCAGACGACGGCCGAGAACAACGAGGAAGTGCTGGTCATCACCTCGCTGACCGACGAACAGTCGGCCTCGGATGAGGACGTGAGCACCGCTAATAGCACGCCGCAGGGAACGTCGCGCGATGCTGCGACCAAGACGAAGGACGAGAGCTCGGATGACGGTTCCGACACGTCCGAGACGACCGATTCCGGCTCGAGCGAATAGGGGGCATGTCCATGGATCTACACGAGCAGGGGATGAGCTCCCGCACGTTTGTAATCGCCGCCATCGTGTGCGTGCTGCTGCAGGCAGGCCTGGCACCGCAGATCTCCATTGCGGGCGGTCGCGTCAACTTTATGATTATCCTGGTGTGCATAAGCGTGTTCTCGGGCGACCCGACCCGTGCCGTCGTGTGCGGTTTTTGCAGCGGCTTGTTCTATGACCTTTCCGCTGCCGTGCCGGTGGGCGTTATGTCGCTCCTGCTGACCGTGGGTTCTTTTGCCCTGGTGCATAGCGCCGCCGGTCAGACGGGCGGTACCCCGAGTGCGCGCGGCATCACGGTGGGTGCCTTCGCGCTCGTCATTAATGTGATCTACAGCATCATCTTGCTGTTTATGGGTTTGGAGACGAGCTTTGTCGTGGCGATCTTCGGTCATGCGCTGCCGTCTTCGATCCTGACGGGTCTGGTTGCCATTCCATTTTTGATGTCCGGCGTCGTGCCGCAGTCCGGTTATGGATTCTCCGCACGTTGCGGACGCCAGACGGGCATGCGCTTTAAGCCCAAGACCCGTAAGCTCAAATAGGGGAGGCTCGTAGATGTCTTCCCAGATGACGGTTATTATCGCCGGTATCGTGCTGGTTGTGGCCATCGTGGTCGCACTGGTCATCATGCGTCGCGGCGATTCTCGTTTTACCTACGATACGCAGCATGGAACGGCCCCGCGCGCCACCGAGGGCGAGGGCAATACCGCGGCGACCGCCTTTAAGGGCCGCTTCTCCATCCTCACCACGGGTGTGGGCGCGATGTTCGCGGCGCTTGCCGTCAAACTGTGGGGCATGCAGATGGTCTCGTCGGACTATTACGAAAAGCAGGCTAATAGCAATCAGACGCGCACCGTTACCACACCCGCTGTGCGCGGCCGCATCCTCGACCGCAATGGCGTGGCGCTTGTCCAGAACCGTCCCTCACTTGCTGTCGTGGCCTACCGCGACCTTGCCGAGGATGAGGTTCTGGTTCGCCATCTTGCCAACGTGCTCGGTATGCCCTACGTGGCGGTGCTGCGCAATATTCAGGACAATTCCGAGGGCGCTCAGAGCCTGCATACCATCGCGACGGACGTCCGTCGCTCCACGGTTGCCTATATTCAGGAGCACGCCGGCGAGTTCCCGGGCGTCAAGATTGCCGAGCGTACCGAGCGCCAGTATCCATATGGCGAGACGGCATGCCATATCTTGGGCTATACCGGCACCATTACCTCCGAGCAGCTCGAGGCCCAGAATAAGAAAACCTCTGGCGATGATGATGCTTCTGCTGGCAAGATTACGTACCAGTCGGGCGATATCGTGGGCCAGGCGGGTGTTGAGAGCTACTACGAAAACCTGCTGCAGGGTATTCGTGGCGAGCAGACCGTCAAGGTCGATGCTTCGGGCAATGTGACCGGTCAGGCCGGCGCCGTGCCCGCCAAGGCCGGCTCCGACATTAAGCTCACGCTCGACCTTAAGATCCAACAGGCCTGTGAGACGGCGCTGGCGAGCGCCATCGAGCTTGCCAAGACCACTGGCTACAGCAATGCCGGCAACGGCGCTGTGGTGTGTCTCGATCCCAACAATGGCGAGATCCTGGGCATGGCGAGCGAGCCCAAGTTCGATCCGTCCGTCTTTATTGGCGGCGTCTCAAATGACGTGTGGACCGAGCTCAATGATGACAAGGGTTCGCACCCGCTGCTCAACCGCGCCATTAGCGGACAGTACATGTCGGCCTCGACCATCAAGCCGCTCTCGGCACTGGCCGGTCTTGAGTTTGGAACCTACACTTCAACGCAGACAACCAACTGCACGGGCTATTGGACGGGCCTGGGCAAGGCTTGGGGCAAGCGCTGCTGGCTGACGTCTGGACACGGCACCATGACGCTGCAGTCGGGTATCGCCAACTCGTGCGACCCCGTCTTCTACGACATGGGCAAGGCGTTCTTTTATGACGAGCAACATTCCGAGGGCCTGCAGGAGGTCTTTCGTCGCTGGGGCCTAGGCAAGACCTGCGGTATCGATCTGCCGAGTGAGGGCGCGGGCCGTATTCCCGATGCCGAGTGGAAAGAGTCGTACTTTACCGACGCCTCTGCCGAGGACCGCAAGTGGAATGCCGGCGATATGACCAACATTGCCATCGGCCAGGGCGACATCCTGGTGACGCCTCTGCAGATGGCATGCGCCTACATGGGCCTCGCCAACGGCGGTAAGCAGTACGTGCCTCACGTGTTTTTGTCTGCCGTGTCGCGCGATGGCGACGGCGATGCCTATAAGTACAACGGCAAAGGCAAGAAGAAGCGCCTGGAGGCCAAGATCAACAGCGATTCGGATTTGGCTCTTGTTCGCAACGGCATGCACGACGTGATTTACACGGCATCGACGTCCCTGGCGGCTCACTTTGGCACCCTGACGCCGCAGGTATACGGCAAGTCGGGCACGGGCGAGAAAAGCGGCGAGGACGAATACGCGTGGTTCTGCGCCTATGCGCCGGCCGATGATCCCAAGTATGTCATCGCTACTGTCCTGGAGCAGGGCGGCGGTGGCTCAGATACCGCGATGCATGTCGTGCGCGACGTGCTCGGCGCGATTTATGACGAGCCCGATACCTCTTCGGCCTCGGGCGATTCTTCGGTTCGATAGGAGGTTGCGATGGATTTTTCTCCGGCGGATCTGTTCCGTTCAACCAAGACCGGCTCTCGCAGCAGCCTGGACCGCGTCAACAAGCAACTTTCGGCCTCGCGCGGTACGTTTCGCCAAAAGGTGCATATCGGTGTGCTGCTGGCTACCGTCGCGCTCGTTGCCTATGGCGCCATCATTATTTGGTCGGCGTCACAGTTTAAGGCCGACGCCTCATTCTCGCGCCACCTGCTGGGCATTGGCATTGGCGCGGTGCTTGCGGTGCTCGTCTGGCGTACCGATCTGCGCGGCATCTCTAACTTCTCGACGGCGCTGCTCGTCATTGACCTTATTGTGATCTTCTCGCCCAAGATTCCGGGCCTGTCCTATACGGGCGGTCTGGGCATGACGGGCTGGATCAAGATTCCCGGTATCGGCTTGACATTCCAGCCGGTTGAGCTTGCCAAGCTCATCACCATCTTCTTTATCGCCACGCTTGGCTCGCAGTATAACGGCCGCATCGATACCGTTCGCGACTACGTCAAGCTCTGCGGCATGCTGTCCATTCCGTTTTTGGCCGTCGTCGCCATGGGCGACCTGGGCTCGGGCCTGGTCGTGCTGGTCTCGGGCGCTATTGTCATCTGCATGAGCGGTGCACGCCGCGAATGGGTGCTGTCGACCCTGGCCCTGCTCGTGGGCCTGGTGGCCCTCGTCCTGGCGCTCGATTCGGTCTTTGATTCGTTGCTCGGCCACGATGTGCTCATCAAGCAGTATCAGATGAACCGCCTGACGGTCTTTATCGACCCCGATAATGCCGATTCGGACGATGCCTACAACCTACAGCAGTCGCTTATCGCCGTTGGCTCGGGTGGCTTCTTTGGTAAGGGTTTGGGCCATGCGACGCAGTCGGCCGGCGGCTTTCTGCCTGAGTTCCACACCGACTTCGTCTTCGCCTTCCTGTCTGAGACCTTTGGCTTTTGCGGTTCCTTTTTGCTCCTATGCCTCTACGTGCTGCTGATCTTTTCGACGATTCGCGTCGCCTTTAAGTGTGAGTCGCTGTTCTTGCGCCTATCGTGTGTGGGCATCGTTGGCATGTGGGCGTTCCAGACCTTCGAAAACATCGGCATGTGCATTGGCATGATGCCGATTACCGGTATTCCGCTGCCGTTCATTAGCTTTGGTTCGTCTTCGATGATGATTCAGCTGCTGACGGTGGGTATCGTACAATCCATATGGCGGCATCGTTCGGGCGCCGCGTAACCGCTGGAGGGGTTTGCTATGAAAATTCCCGTAGATAAGCTGACCCGCGCTTTTAAGATGGGCACGTCCGTTAAGAAGGATTCCGATACGCCGGTGCGCGTCTCGGTCTATCTGGATTCGTCCGCCTCGCGCTTTCTGGCCGAGACGGTGCGTGACGCCTTTGTGCCGCAGACGACCTCGGGCATTGTGCGCGTCGAGCGTCTGGGGGAGGAGCGAATTGCTCCAAAGACCGATACCGATGTGGTACTGGTGCTCTCGTGCGGTTCCGACCGCTTGGAGAGTGCCGTGCAGGAGCTCGTGATCGCCGGCGCGCCCGTGTGCGTGCTTGCCGAGTCTGCTGTGGAGGTGCCGTTTATCGAGGAGTCCACGCCCATGCTCGGCGTGGTGGCGGCAACCGATAAGACGTATCTGCTCGAGACGCTTGCCCGCTGGATTCTCGATCGCACCGAAAAGGAAACGTCTTTTGCGGCGAACTTTGCCTTCATGCGCATCGCGGCGGCCAATCGTATCATTACCTCGTGCGCGCTCACCAATATGGCGACCGGTGCGCTGGTGTTTTTGCCGGGCGCCGATTATCCCGTTATGGCGCTGGCTCAGGTTGGCATGCTCTTTGAGCTCGCTGCCGTCTTTGGACGCGGCATTAAGCCTGAGCGCGGCTACGAGGTCGCGGGCGTGCTTGCCGGCGGTCTTGTGATCCGCGCGGTCACCCGTGCGCTCGTCAAGCAGACGCCGCATATTGGGTTTGCCGTCAAGGCGCTCACTGCTGCCGCGGGCACCTATGGCATGGGCCGTGCGCTCGTTTCGCTCTACGCGCGCGATGTCGACTACAGCCGTGCCAACGAGGTGGTCACTGCCACGTTCTCCCGCGTTCGCGATCTGGTGACCACGGTCGCGGGCGCTACCCGTCCTATGGCGTCCTACCAAGACGCATCCGATCTCGCTGCTTAGGGGTTTTCCGTTGCGCGTTCCGTATCAAGACTGCTTTCATTTAATTGAGCCGCTGCTCGCCAAGGTCGAGAAGCCGAGTCGCTATATCGATCACGAGTGGGGCACGCTTTCCAAGGCCGATGCCGACTACCGTTGCTGCCTGATCTACCCGGATGTGTACGAGGTTGGTCTGCCCAACCAGGGTATCGCCATCCTCTACAACATCCTTAACCAGGCCGAGGGCATCTCCTGCGAGCGTGGCTATGTGCCGTGGCCCGATATGGGTGACGCTATGCGCGAGGCAGGCATTCCGCTGCTCTCGCTCGAGGGTGCTGCCCCCGTTGCTTCGTTTGATATCGTCGGTCTGCATGTGCCGCACGAGATGGCGGTGACGAACTTCCTCGAGGCACTCGATCTCGCTGGCATTCCGCTGTTAGCGGCCGACCGAGGTGAAGACGACCCCATCATCATCGCCGGCGGTCCCTCGGTGTACAACCCCGAGCCGTACGCGGCCTTCTTCGATGCCATCCTCATCGGCGAGGGCGAGGAATCGCTGCTCGAGACCTGCCAGCTGCATCGGCGCCTGCGCGACGAAGGAGTCCCGCGCGCGCAGATTGTTGAGCAGCTTGCATCCATTGCCGGCAACTACGTGCCGTCGCTCTATGAGATTCGTCACGACGAGCCCTGCTCGCCGCATGGCTACACCGTGCCGCGCGAGGGCAAGGATGCTCCGGCCGTGGTCTACAAGCGCGTCGTCGAGGATTTCGGCGCCACGAATCCGCTGTCGCAGTCGTGCGTGCCCTATGCGCAGCTGGTTCACGACCGCCTGTCTATCGAGATTCTGCGCGGCTGCGCTCGCGGCTGTCGTTTTTGCCAGGCCGGCATGACGTATCGCCCGGTGCGCGAGCGTTCGGCCGACCAGATCGTCTCGTCGGTGATTCAGGGTCTGGAAAAGACCGGCTATGACGAGGTGTCGCTGACCTCGCTCTCCACGACCGACCACTCCTGCATTCGTGACGTGCTCGGCAGGCTCAACCGTCGCCTGGAGGATACGGGTATTCGCGTGTCTATTCCGTCGCAGCGCTTGGATTCGTTTGGCGTGGATATGGCCGAGTCGGTCGCCGGCGAAAAGAAGGGCGGCCTGACGTTCGCGCCCGAGGCCGGCAGCCAGCGCATGCGCGACATCATTAACAAGAACGTGACCGAGGAGGACCTGGACCGTGCGGCCAAGGCGGCCTTCGAGGCCGGCTGGAACCGCATGAAGCTCTACTTTATGATGGGCCTTCCCGGCGAGCGCGACGAGGACATCGTGGCCATCGCCAATCTGGCCGATCACGTGCTGGAGCTCGGTCGTTCCGTGGTGCCCAAGGCTCGTCGCGGCTCGATCTCGGTGTCCATCTCGGTTTCGGTCTTTATCCCCAAGGCTGCCACGCCGTTCCAGTGGTGCCCGCAGCTCGACTACGACGACGTCAAGCGTCGCCAGAAGTTGCTTATCACGAGCGTTCGCAACCGTGCCGTCCGCGTGCATTACCACGATGCCGAGACTTCGCTCATCGAGGCCGCGCTGTCCCGCGCCGGTCGTGACATGACGCCCGTCATCATCGATGCTTGGCGCGCGGGCTCTCGCTTTGACGCCTGGGTAGAGCATTTCTCGCTCGATAACTGGAAGGAGGCTGCTGCCAAAAACGGCATCGACCTCAATGAGCTCGTGCACCTGCCCTACGAGTTGGACTGGCGCCTGCCGTGGGAGCACGTGAGCCCCGGCTGCACGCGCGGCTTCCTCGAGCGCGAGTACCGTCGCTCGCTTGAGGGCGTCACGACTCCCGACTGCACCCGCACGTCGTGCACCGGCTGCGGGATCTGCCCCACGCTCCACGCCAAGAATGTATTGATGGGTGATCGCGCATGAGTGAGCGCCTGACCGACAACCCCACGCTCTTTAGGCTTCGTGTTCGCTATGGCAAGCGCGATCGCCTTAAGTACCTGGGCCATCTCGAAGTAATCCATACCATTGAGCGCATCGTGCGCCGTGCGGGGCTTCCCTATGCCGTCACGCAGGGCTTCTCTCCGCACATGCGCGTGGGCTTCTCTTCGGCGCTACCGGTGGGTACGTCGTCGACTTGCGAGTGGTATGACCTGTTTATGACCGAGTTCGTGGCGCTCGACGAGGCGTTTGGGCGCCTGGTTGCGGCGTCTCCGGTCGATCTGGCACCCATCGAGGCGGCGTACATCGACGTGCATACGCCGGCGTTGACGGCTCAGCTTACGCGTCTGTCGTATCGCATCGACCTGCACTTGGATCCCGAGGCGCCCGTAAGCGCCGACGAGGTGCGTCGTGCGATCGACACGCTGCGCGCGGGCCATGGCATCGACTACGCGCGCGGCAAAAAGAGCAAGCGCTTGGATTTGGATCACACGCTCGTGGGCTATGAGCTCACGGCGGGGGAGCGCCCGGACCATTTGGTGCTCATGCTCGACACCCATGCCGATAACGAGGGCTCCATGCGTCCGGAAATTTTGCTTTCCGCTGCTGATGTTTTGTTGCAGGGCTTGACCCCGGGCGTGGATGCACCTATTGTTTCCACCGGTATGCAAGACCTCGTGACCATCTGCTCCTACGATGTCGAGCGTCAGAATCAAGCATGCGAGGACGACGAGGGCCGACTCGTCAGCCCCATACCTGTGCGAACTTGTGGATTTGCTCCACATACTCGTTGACGGGGGTATTTTCGCCTGCTACTATATTCGGCTGTTGCACTAACTGATGCATGAAGGGCAAGTAAACATGTACGCAATCGTTAACACGGGCGGCAAGCAGTACAAGGTCGCCACCGACGATGTCATCACCGTCGAGAAGATCGAGGGCAATGAGGGCGACAAGGTCACCCTGCCGGTCATCTTCCTCAACGATGGTAAGAAGATCGTCACCGATCCCGACAAGCTGGCTAAGGCCAAGGTTACCGCTCAGATCGTTGAGCAGTTCAAGGGCGAGAAGCAGCTGGTCTTCAAGTTCCACAAGCGCAAGCGCTATCGTCGTCTGAAGGGTCACCGTCAGCAGCTCACCAAGCTGAAGATCGTGAAGGTCCAGGCTACGTCCCGCGCCAAGAAGGCTGTCAAGGCAGAGGCCGAGGCTGTTGCCGAGGCTCCCGTCGCCGAGTAGATTACACTCGTAACGAAAGAGTAGGTATACACAATGGCACACAAAAAAGGACTCGGTTCCTCCCGTAATGGCCGTGACTCCCGCGGTCAGCGCCTTGGCACGAAGCGCTATGCCGGCCAGACGGTAACCACGGGCACGATTCTCGTCCGTCAGCACGGCACTCACATCCACCCGGGTGAGAACGTTGGTCGTGGCAAGGACGACACGCTGTTCGCGCTGGTCGACGGTACCGTTGAGTTCCACAAGGGTATCAAGCACAGGGTCAGCGTACGCCCGCTCGCGAACGCGTAATTCACCCTTCATAGAGCACATATGTGGGAGGCACTTGAGTTTTAGAATTCAAGGGTCTCCCTCTTTTTGTAGGAGGCGATTCTGTTGTCACAGTTCACCGATATCAGCCGCATTAACGTGTGCGGCGGCGACGGCGGAGCCGGATGCATGTCGTTTAGGCGCGAGGCATTTGTCCCCAAGGGCGGCCCCGATGGCGGCGACGGCGGTCGTGGCGGCAATGTCGTCATCCAAGCCGATGCTCAGCTGTCTTCGCTGATCGATTACCGCTTTAAGCATCACTTCCGCGCCGAGCGCGGCACGCACGGCCAGGGCGCTCGTCGCAATGGCAAGAGCGGCGAGGACCTGATCCTGAAGGTTCCCATGGGCACCGTGGTGCGCGAGCTCGATCCCGAGACGCAGACCCCGATGTTCGAGATTGCCGACCTGGTGCACGACGGCGAGCGCGTTGTCGTGGCGCCCGGTGGCGCCGGCGGTCTGGGCAATACCCACTTTGTGACGTCGGTGCGTCGCGCGCCCGCGTTCGCTCAGCTGGGCGAACCGGCCGAGGAGCACTGGATTGAGCTCGAGATGAAGCTTATGGCCGATGCCGCGCTCGTGGGCTTTCCCTCGGTGGGTAAGTCTTCGCTCATCGCGCGCATGAGTGCCGCCCGTCCCAAGATCGCCGACTATCCGTTTACCACGCTCGTGCCGAACCTCGGCATGGTGCGTGCCGGTGAGTATTCTTATGTCGTTGCCGACGTTCCTGGTTTGATCGAGGGCGCGAGCGAGGGCAAGGGCCTAGGCCACCAGTTCCTGCGCCACATCGAGCGTACGGCCCTGATCATGCATGTCGTCGACATGACGGGCGGTTTTGAGGATCGCGACCCGGTTGAGGATTACCGCATCATCAACCGTGAGCTCGAGCAGTATGGCGCCGAGCTCTCGGAGCGCCCGCAAATCGTTGTCGCCAACAAGTGCGATGCGCCGGGCACGGCCGACAAGATTGCCGACCTCAAGCGCGCCGCGCTCGACGATGGACATATGTTCTTTGCCGTGTCCGCCGTGACGGGCGCCGGTCTCAATACGCTGATGCTTGCCGTGGGCGAGCAGGTGGCTAAGCTTCGCGCCGAGCTGGCGGTTTCCGATGAGCCGGTCGATCTTCGCGACGAGGAGTGGGAGCGCCGCCGTCTGCAGCGCGAGAAGCGGTTCCGCATTGTCCAGGAGGAGCCCGGTGCCTTCCGTGTGGTTGGTCGTGCCATCGAGCGCATGGTCATCCAGACCGATTGGGAAAACGAGGAAGCCGTCATTTACCTGCAGCATAAGTTTGCGCGTATGGGTGTTGACGACGCGCTCGAGAAGGCCGGTTGCCGTGCGGGCGACGAGGTCCGCATTTGCCAGCGCGCCTTTGACTTTGAGGGCGCTGAGGACTTCTCGGAGTACGAGGAGCTCGAGGATGCTGGCGAGGACGTTGCTGTTGAGGCCATTGACGTGGCCGATGCTGCGGATGAAGGCGTCGAGGTTGTCGATGCGGCTGATGCCGCGGACGATGCCGAGACCTCGGAGGGCGAGTAAGCCATGTCGCTGCGCGGTGGAATCGGTTTGCCCGAGCTGCCCATAAAAGAGGGCAAAGAGTTTCGGCTTGGCATTATGGGCGGCACATTTGACCCGATTCATTACGGGCACCTGGTGACTGCCGAGCAGGCGCGCGAGTCGCTCGACTTGGACGCTGTGCTCTTTATGCCGGCGGGCTCTCCCGCCTTTAAGCTTGACAAGCCGGTGACGCCTGCCGAGGACCGTTATGCCATGACGGTCCTCGCCACCGCCGCGAACCCGGCCTTTTTGGCGAGCCGGTTCGAGATCGACCGTCCGGGCGTAACCTATACGGCCGATACGCTTCATGCCCTTCGCGACTTTTACCCGCCTCAGGTAAAGCTCTACTTTATTACGGGCGCCGACGCGATTATCGATATTGTGACCTGGCATGATGCCGAGCGAATTGCTGAGCTTGCTACCTTTATTGCGGCGACGCGACCGGGTTTTGATATCGATACGGCGCGTGCCCGAATCAAAGAGTCGGGGCTGCCGTTCGATGTGCGCTATATTCAGATTCCGGCGCTGGCGATCAGCTCGACGAACATTCGTAAGCGAGTTGCCCGCGGCATGAGCGTGCGCTATCTTACGAGCGAGTCTGTGCTCGGCTACATTCGCAAACGCAGTTTGTATGTCGATCTGGGTCAAGAAGATTTTGAGTGATGGGGGCTACGTTGTCGGTAGAGGATCAGTTTGAGGGCGATGAGCGCGCGCTGCTCAAGCGCATTCAAGAGCTGCTCGATGTTCGCATGAAAGATAAGCGCAAGCGCTATGTGCATTCGCTGGGTGTTGCCGAGACCGCACTTCATCTGGCCGAGGTCTACGGCGTTGACCGCTTTGATGCCGCTGCCGCCGGCTTAATTCACGACTGGGACAAGGTTCTTTCCGATGACGAGCTCGTGGCCCGCGCGCTTCACTATGGCATCAAGGTTGCCGGCTCTCCTTCCGCCGCGACGCCGCTTTTGCATGGCCCTGTTGCCGCCTATGAGCTTCCGCAGCTTTTTCCCGAGCTGTCACCGGCCGTTTTCCAGGCTGTCGACCGTCACACCGTGGGTGCCTGCGACATGACGCCGCTCGATATGGTGGTCTTTGTGGCAGATGCCATCGAGCCCAACCGCCACGGCGACTATGCCCATGCGCTGCGCAAGATGGTGGGGAAGTCCTCGCTCGACGAGTTGTTCTTCTCCTGTTTTGCGCAGGGTCTGGTCTATGTGATCCAGTCCGGGCGCTATCTTTATCCCACGGCTATTACGATTTACAACCATTACGCCCAGCTGCACTAGCTCGGGTGTGTCTAGAAAGAGGTATTCCATGGCCGACGAGACCATGACCGACGAGCAGATTCTTGAAGGTGTGGAGCACAAGAGCTTCGCCGCCACGTCCGACCGTACCGCCGCCTCGCTGTCCGCGAGCGGTGTCGCCGCCGAGGATGTCGCCCGCGCCGCCGCGCAGGCCGCCTACGACAAGAAGGGCGAGGACGTGCAGGTGCTCGATCTGACCGAGCTTTCCGATGTGTGCGACTACTTTGTGCTTGCCACCGGTACCAACAACCGCCAGGTCGATTCGATCGTCGACGAGATCGAGGAGAAGGTCGCCGAGGCTTGCGGCGAGCATCCGTTCTCCATCGAGGGCCGCGAGCAGAAGACCTGGATGCTCATGGACTACGGTTCGGTCGTCGTCCACGTCTTCACTCCCGAAGCCCGCGACTTCTACCGCCTAGAAAAGCTCTGGGGTGACGCCCCCCAGCTCCCCCTCAACCTCCTCTAGTAGCTCATTTGATACGGGGCTTTTTAGCTAGCTTCGCGCATTTCGCCGGGCAGTTGCGGTTTTCCGCACCTGCCCGGCTTTCTTTTTGCCCAAAGGCGGTTAATCATTGAAGCGGGATTGGCGGCCGAAAGATAGGGCGGTGTCGCCGAACTTGTCTCGGACGGCGTCGATGGCGACGGAGAGGTCGCGTCGGTCGCTGGATTGGGCTCCGCGGTCGTCGACTTCGCAGAACAGGTCGGTCTGGATGCCGCCTTGATGGTCAAAGTCGCTCATGCCGATGCCTGCTAAGCGAACATGCATGCCTTCCTGCCAGATGTTGTCGAGCAGTTCGAGCGCAACTGCCACGAAGATGTTCTCATCGTCGGTCGGATGAGGCAGCCGGCGCTGTGCCGAGCGACCGCTGCCATACGAATACTTAAGCTTGAGCGTTACCGTGCCGCCCGTCAGTCCCTGACGGCGCAGACGGCGTCCAACCGACTCTCCCAACAGCGCAATCGCCGCTTCGATGTCCCCGCGCTCAGTTAAATCTTTTGCAAAGGTGCGTTCATTGCTCACGGATTTAACCTCACGCTCTTCATCGAGACTCGTGACTTCGGAGATTTCGAGTCCCAGCGCACGCTGGCGCATGCGTTCGCCGTTGACGCCAAAAATTGCAGCCAACGTGGATTCCGGCGCGCGTGACAGCTCGCCGAGCGTATAGATGCGCATGCGGCGCAGTCGCTCCTCGGCTGAGCGTCCGATGCCGCTCATGGCAGACACTGGTAGCGCGGCCAAAAAGCGCTGTTCCGTCCCGGGGCGCACAATCGTCAATCCAAACGGCTTGTCACGCTCGCTTGCGATCTTTGCGACTGTCTTGTTGCAGCCCACGCCAATGGAGCAGGTCACTCCCAGCGCTGCCACGCGGTCACTTATGCGCCGCGCAACCAGCGGCGGGTCTTCGGGCGCAAAGCGACCCGGTGTGATATCGATAAAGGCCTCGTCAATGGATACACGCTCAACGCGCGGGGTCTCGTCGGCGAGAATCGCCATGACCTGCGCGCTCACCTCGCGGTAGCGATCAAAGTGTCCGTGCGTCCAAATGGCCTGTGGACAGAGGCGCCGTGCCTCGGCCGAGGCCATGGCAGAATGCACGCCAAAGCGACGTGCTTCGTACGAACACGTGGACACGACACCGCGTGACTCGGCGTCTCCGCCCACGATGAGCGGTTTGCCTCGCCATTCGGGATGATCGAGCATCTCCACGCTCGCAAAAAATGCATCGAGGTCCATCAGGCCCACCGCCGAACCCGTCCAGGGCGGCGGTGCGACGCCCGCAGCATCCTCATAACCGTATGTATGTTCGCGTCTTTCCATGTCATGAGTATACCGCGCAGCTCATGTGGGGTGCGTGTATGTGCTTGCAAATCGCGAATTCTTGTCTAAGATATGGATTTGCCCTCGACTACACCGAAGAAGTTGGTCTCACGGACTTCACCTGCCCGCGTCGATGGCGTATTATGTTCAACTGTTTGTTTGTAGTTGCAGCCTAAAGCTGCTTGGTTGGAGGAGTTTCCTTTGGCAGTCAAGATTCGCCTTGCTCGTCACGGCGCTAAGAAGCGTCCGTACTACCGTGTCGTCGTCGCCGATTCCCGCGCCCCGCGTGACGGTCGTATCATCGAGGAGGTTGGCCGCTACAACCCGATGACCGCCCCCAAGACCATCAACCTCGACCTCGAGAAGATTGCTGACTGGCAGTCCAAGGGCGCTCAGCTCACCGACGCCGTCGCCGCTCTGGTCAAGGCCGCCAACGAGGGCGAGAAGACCGAGACCGTCGTCAAGAAGTCCAAGAAGCAGCTCGCCAAAGAGGCCGAGGCCGCTAAGGCTGCCGCTGAGGCCGCTGAGGGCGCCGAGGAGTAAATCGTGCCTGAGGTTGACGCTGCACAGCTCGAGGGTGAGGCAATGCTCTCAGATCGCATCGCCGATCTCGTCGAATATCTCGTTGTTCAGATCGTCGACGACCCGGATTCCGTGAGCCTCGAGGTCATCGATGGCGACGACGCCTCCACGATTGAGGTTTCGGTTGCCGAGGATGACGTCGCTAAGGTCATCGGCCGTCGTGGCCGTACCATCAAGGCCATTCGCACGCTCGCCCGTGCACTGGCCGCTCGCCTCGACACTGCTGTCGAGGTAGAGGTTCTGGGCTAGGACCTTGAGGTCCCAGTACAAAAACATCGCCCGTGTGGTCAAACCGCACGGAAGGAAGGGGGAGGTCCTCGCGCAGCCGCTGCGGGGGCTTCCTTCTGTATTAGAGCCGGGTATGCGCGTCGCCCTGACGCCGCCGGCGCTCAAGCGCGACCGCTTTTGCACGGTCGTGTCCGTCACCGATACGGGCGATGGCGATCTGGTCTTGTTTGAGGGCATTGACGACTTGACGGCCGCCGAGGGCATCACGGGATGCTACGTGCTGGCAAATCGTGACGACTTTGAGCTCGATTCGCTCGACGCCGCCTATACCGACCTGATGGGCCGCGAGGTGGTCGACGAGCGCTTCGGTTCGCTCGGCACGATCGTCGAGATCATGTCGACGCCCGCTAACGATGTTTGGGTTGTCGAGGGTGATCGGTGCGGCGAGGTACTGATTCCCGTGATCGAGCAGGTTGTGCTCGATCTTCCCGACACAGGAACAATTTCCGTCCACGTTATGGACGGCCTGATCGATATGGACAAGTAGGGAGGACAACATGCTGATTGAGACCCTTTCGGTCTTTCCCGAGATGTTTGAGCCCGTCATGTCCACATCGATTTTGGGCCGCGCCCGCAAGGCCGGCCTTTTTGATTTTAAGGCGTATAACCTGCGCGACTGGACGCACGACCGTCATCGTACCGTCGATGACGAGCCGTACGGCGGCGGGCAGGGCATGCTCATGAAGGTCGAGCCTATCGCCGAGGCCATCGAGGCCATTAGCGCGGAGGGCCCCAAGCCAACGGTGGTGTTCTTCACCCCGTGCGGCGAGCCCTTTACGCAGCATGTGGCCGAGCGCCTGCTCAAAAGCGAGCGCCTGCTGTTTGTGTGCAGCCGTTACGAGGGTGTCGACGAGCGTGCCTATGCGTATGCCGACGAGCGCCTGTCGATCGGCGATTACGTGCTCACGGGCGGCGAGCTTCCCGCTATGGTCGTTGCCGATGCCGTCGTACGTTTGATTCCCGGCGCCCTTGGTGACGAGATGAGCAACGTCGACGAGTCGTTCTCGACCGCCGAGGACGGAGGCCTGCTCGAGTATGCGCAGTACACCCGTCCTGCCGAATTCAACGGCGAGGGCGTGCCGCCGGTGCTCGTGAGCGGTGACCATGCCAAGGTTGACGCCTGGCGCCGTAAGAATGCCATCGAGCGCACCTGCCGCTGGCGTCCCGACCTGATCGAGACGGCGCGGCTTACGCCCCAGGAGCGCGCATACGCGCAGGAGATTCTGGACGCTTCGTATTCGCAGAGCGAGGAGTGAGAATGGTTCCATCGCAGCATTCCGCGTTGAGGGGCGCCTTTGAGTGGATCGCGGTCATCGCAATCGCGCTCGTGGCCACCTTCCTGATCCGCACCTTTGTGGTCGAGCCCTTTGTGGTACCCACCGGCTCCATGGAGGACACGATCGAGATTGGCGACCAGATCCTGGCACAAAAGGTGAGCCTCGAGCTCGGTCAGCCCGTCAAACAGGGTGATATCGTGGTGTTCCACAACCCCGATGCCACTTCCGAGCATGATGTTCTTGTCAAGCGTGTTATTGCCACGGCCGGCCAGACGGTCGACCTGCAGGACGGCAAGGTGGTCGTTGACGGCCAAGCGCTCGACGAGGACTATACGACGGGCATGAGCTGGCCGCTTTCGGTCCAAGCGCCTGGCGCCCAGGTGAGTTATCCCTACGCCGTTCCCGACGGGTGCGTGTGGGTGATGGGCGACAACCGCGAAAACTCTGCCGACTCGCGCTACTTTGGTCCCGTCGATCGCTCTGATTTGATCGCTGTGGCGCTTGTGCGCTACTGGCCGCTCAACCGCATCGGCGCTATCGACTAAAAACCGCTATAGTACAGTACCTAACCGTGTAATCGTTTCGACGAGGGGATATTAGAGGCATGAACGCTTCATCGCTTTCCTTCCAAGACATCATCCTGCGCCTCCAGCAGTACTGGGGCGAGCAGGGCTGCGTCATTATGCAGCCCTATGACTCCGAGGTCGGTGCCGGTACCTTCCATACCGCGACCACGCTGCGCTCGCTCGGTCCCGCCGAATGGCGCACCTGCTATGCGCAGCCCTGCCGCCGTCCCGCCGACGGCCGCTACGGCGAGAACCCTAACCGCATGCAGCACTACTATCAGTTCCAGGTGCTCATTAAGCCCTCTCCGGTTAATGCTCAGGAGCTTTACCTGGGGTCTCTTGCTGCCATTGGCCTGGACCCCAACGACCATGACGTCCGTTTTGTCGAGGACGACTGGGAGAGCCCGACGCTGGGCGCCTGGGGCCTTGGCTGGGAGGTCTGGCTCAACGGCATGGAGGTCACGCAGTTCACGTACTTCCAGCAGGTGGGCGGTATCGAGGTCGACCCCGTGCCCGTCGAGATCACCTATGGCCTGGAGCGTATCGCCATGTACGCTCAGGGCGTCAACTCGGTCTACGATCTGGTGTGGAGCTATCTGCCCGACGGCACGCCCATGACCTATGGCGACGTGTTCCTCGAGAACGAGCGCGAGTTCAGTGCCTATAACTTTGAGGTCGCCAACGTCGAGATGATGCGTCAGAAGTTTGACGACTACGAGGCCGAGTGCCATTCCTGCCTGGAGCGCAAGCTGCCGTTGCCGGCGTACGACTGTGTCATGAAGTGCAGCCACGCCTTCAACCTGCTCGATGCCCGCGGCGCCCTGTCCGCGGTCGAGCGTGCCAACTACATCCTGCGCGTCCGCGCCGTCGCCAAGGCGTGCTGCGAGGCCTACATGGCCGAGGTCGCCGGAGTCAACGAGAATGCCGACCAGGAAGGCGAGGTGGCGTAAGCCATGGCAGACGCTAAGGATTTCCTGTTTGAGATCGGTACGGAGGAAATGCCCTCTGCACCGCTGAACAATGCCGTCAAGCAGCTTGGTACCATGATCGCCAAGGGTCTCGACGAGGCCGGTCTGGCCCACGGCGAGGTCCGCGTGATCTCGAGCCCGCGTCGCCTGGCTGCGCTCGTTGCCGACGTTGCCACCGCGACCGATGAGGTTCACGAGGTCAAGCGTGGCCCCGCGGCAAACATCGCCTTCGACGCTGACGGTAACGCCACCAAGGCCGCCCAGGGCTTCGCCCGCAAGTGCGGTGTGGCTGCCGAGGACCTGGTCCGTCGTGAGGATACCGACGGTCGCGAGTATGTCTTTGCCGAGAAGAACATTCCCTCCGCACCGGCAACCCCGATCCTGACGGCCCTGTGCGAGAAGACCATTGCCGGCCTGCAGTGGCCCAACTACCGCTCCCAGCGCTGGGGCCACGAGCACGCCACCTTCGTGCGCCCGGTCCGCTGGATTTGCTGCCTTCTGGGCGAGGATGTTGTGCCTGTGTCATTTGCCGACGTGACGAGCGGCAACACCACGCGCGGCCATCGCGTGCTCGGCCCTGGTGACCACGTTGTCGCCAGCCCCGCCGCCTACGAGCAGGTACTCGAGGACGCCGGCGTGCTTTCTGCCGAGCGCCGTCGCGAGGCCATCCTTGCCGGTATCTCCGAGGTCGAGGCCGCTCGCCCCGGCTGCCATGTCGATACGCCCAAGAAGGTCTTTGAGGAGGTCATTAACCTCTGCGAGTGGCCGACGGTGCTCGTCGGTACTTTCGACGAGGAGTTCCTCAAGGTCCCGCACGAGATTATCTGCGAGTCCATGCTCACCAACCAGCGCTACTTCCCGATCTATGACGGCGAGGGCAAGCTGACGCGTGAGTTCGTGGTCGTCTCCAACAGCAAGCCCGAGAACGCCGAGCGAGTGATCGACGGTAACGAGCGCGTCGTGCGCGCCCGTCTGGACGACGCTAAGTTCTTCTACGAGGAGGACCTGAAGATCTCCCTCGACGAGTTCCGTGAGCGTCTGTCCAAGGTTGCCTTCCAGGAGAAGCTCGGTAGCGTGCTCGCCAAGTCCGAGCGCATCGAGCAGCTCGCGCTCGCTATCGCCCGCGAGGCTCACCTGGGCGCCCATCTTGCCGCCGACGCTGCTCGCGCCGCACACCTGTGCAAGGCAGACCTGGTGTCCAACGCCGTCGTCGAGTTCACGAGCCAACAGGGCGTGATGGGCGGTTATTACGCGACCGCGATGGGGGAGAACGACGAGGTCGCCCATGCTATTCGCGATCACTATCGTCCCCGTTTTGCCGGTGACGAGCTGCCCGAGGGCACCGCTGGCTGCATCGTGGCCTGCGCCGACAAGCTCGATACCATCGCCGGTATCTTTGCCATCGGCGAGCCCCCGACCGGCTCCTCCGACCCCTACGCGCTGCGTCGTGCCGCTATCGGCATTATCAACATCCTGCGCGACCGCCTGCCGATCGACCCCACGTCGCTCATCGACTTTGCCCTCGAACTCTACAGTGAGCAGGGCATTGAGTTCGACGCCGCCGAGGTCGCCCAGCAGGTTCGTGACTTCTTCCATGGCCGCCTGGTGAGCATGGCCCGCGACGAAAAGATTCCGGCCGATACCGTCGCCGCCGTCTCCGCGGTGCACATCATCGCCCCGTCCGTCTTCTTCGCCCGCTGCGCCGCCCTCGACGAGGCCCGCAAGAACGACGCTGAGACGTTCGACAACCTGGCGACCGCCTATGCCCGCGCCGCGCATATCTCCAAGCCCGAGCTGGGTGCGGAGTATGACCGCAGCCTGATGGGCGAGGTCGAGCTTGCGCTCGCCGACGCCTCCGAGGCTGCTCAGACCGCCGTCGATGCCGCCCTTGCTGCCGAGGACTACCCGACCGCATTTGCCGCCCTCGCCGCCCTGCGCGCGCCCATCGACCGTTTCTTCGATGAGGTCATGGTCATGGACAAGGACGAGCAGCTTCGCGATAATCGCCTTAAGCTGCTCAACCGCTTCGAGGCCGTTTTCTCCGGCATTGCCAACATCGGTGAGCTTGCCCGCAAAAAGTAAGCCAGCCTGCGCATAAGCGCAAAAGGAGCCCCGCATGGATGGCCCGGTCACCGCTCGTCCCACCGTTATCGTTATCTCCGACTCGCTCGGCGATACCGCTTGTGAGGTGGTGCTTGCGGCGTCCGGGCAATTTGATGAAGGGGCTTTTCGCGTTTTGCGCCTGCCCAAGGTGACCTCCGTGGAGCAGGTCAAGTCATTTGTGGGGCCGCGCGTCGATGCCGACCATCGCGATGTCGCCGTGTTCCATACCATTGTCGATCCGGCGCTTCGCGCCCGCGTGCTCGATTACCTGGGTATGCTGCATATCCGTTCGGTCGACCTGATCGGCCCGACGCTTGCCGTGCTGTCGTCGCTCATCGGTGTGCCGCCCAAGTGCGTTGCGGGCGTGATTCACAAGACCGATGACCGCTATTTCCATCGTATCGAGGCCATGGAGTATTTCGTTGAGCACGATGACGGGCGCGGTTGCGACGATCTGTCGGGTGCCGATATCGTGCTGCTGGGTGTGTCGCGTACATCCAAGACACCGCTGTCGATGTATTTAGCCTATCAGGGCTACAAGGTCGCCAATGTCCCACTGGCGCATGGCATGGAGCCGCCGAAGTCGATTTACGAGGTTGACCCGATGCGGTTGTTTGGTCTGATCTCGACCGTCGATGTGATTTCCGAAATTCGCGATAGCCGCTTGGGCGATGACTACGCCCGTGCCGTTGCCGGCTCCTATGCCGAGCCCGAGAGTGTGCGCAGCGAGCTTGAGGAAGCCCGTGCCCTCATGAAGCGCCTAGGCTGCTTTGTGGTGCGTACCGATGGCAAGGCCATCGAGGAAAGCGCTGCCGAGATCATTAGCCACTTGGAGGAAATCCAAGATGCCCGTGCCCGCCGCGCCGCCCGCCGAGCCCAGCAAAGCTAGCTTATTGGGGTAGCTAAAAATGCCCGTCTCTAAAAGACTACCTAAAAATAATGCACGATATTGGTAAAGCGATTTAGCAATAAACTAGCATTTGACCTGCAAGCATCTTGCATTGGTATCTTCATAAGGTAACCAACTTTACCTACCGTTTACCGCCATATTTACCACGTTTACCAACCCCCGCGCCCTCTGCGCAAGCCCGCCCAAAACCCGCCGTATAGTACCCTCACGGCTCGCATTCGGCGGGTCGATTCGTTACCACGGTCGTGCGCGTAAGTGCATGGAAGGGGAAGTATCGTGAGCGATTGCAAGAGGGTTTACCGTTTTGGAACCGACGCCCAGGGCACCTGTGTCACCGAGGGCGACAAGTCCATGAACTTCGTGCTTGGCGGCAAGGGCGCAAACCTTGCCGAGATGAGCCGCATCGGCCTGCCGGTTCCCGGTGGCTTTACCATTACCTGCCAGACCTGTGTCGAGTACTCCGGTGCCGGCAGCGTCTGGCCCGAAGGCGCACTCGATGAGATCGTTGCCGCCGAGGCGGACCTCGAGGCCCGTTGCGGCAAGAAACTCGGCGATGCCTCCGATCCGCTGCTCGTGTCGGTTCGCTCGGGCGCTCCGTTCTCCATGCCCGGCATGATGGACACGGTCCTCAACCTGGGCCTCAACGACGATTCCGTCCAGGGTCTTATCGCGCAGACGCAGAACCCGCGCTTTGCCTGGGACAGCTACCGTCGCTTTATCCAGATGTTCTCCAACGTCGTCATGGGCGTCGACGCCGACCTATTCGAGAACGCCCTGACCCAGGCCCGCCTGGTCGCCGGCGTTCGTGTCGATTCCGAGCTTTCGGCCGAGGACCTGCAGGAGCTCGTCGAGACCTTTAAGGGCATCTTCTCCGAGAACGTCGAGGCGACCCTGTATCCCGAGCTCGAGGTCGCCGACGGTAAGCCCGTTTTCCCGCACGATCCGGAACTCCAGCTGCGCCTTGCCATCCAGGCCGTCTTTGGCAGCTGGATGAACGAGCGCGCCTGCATCTACCGCAAGCAGCACGGCATTTCCGACGAGCTCGGCACCGCCGTCAACGTCCAGGCCATGGCCTTTGGCAACAAGGGCGAGACCTCTGCGACCGGCGTCGCCTTTACGCGCAACCCGGCCGACGGCACCAAGGAGTTCTATGGCGACTTTTTGGTGAATGCCCAGGGCGAGGACGTCGTCGCCGGCATCCGAAACACCGAGCCCATCGCCGACCTCAAGACCACCTCGGGCCTCGAGTCCGCAGGCGAGGAGCTCGAGCGCGTGTTCCTGACGCTCGAGGATCATTACCGCGATATGTGCGATATCGAGTTTACCATCGAGCAGGGCAAGCTCTGGATGCTCCAGACCCGCGTGGGCAAGCGCACCGCCACTGCCGCCCTGCGCATTGCTATCGAAATGGTCGAGGAGGGCCTCATCACCCGCGAGGAGGCTGTGAGCCGCATCGATCCCGCGCAGCTCGACCAGCTCCTGCACCCGCAGTTCGACGCCTCCAAGAAGTACGAGGCCCTGGCCAGCGGCCTTAACGCCAGCCCTGGTGCCGCCGTGGGCGAGGTCGTGTTCTCGAGTGATGACGCCGTCGCGCGCGCCAACGAGGGCCACAAGGTCATTCTGGTCCGCTGGGAGACCAACCCCGACGACCTGAAGGGCATGGTCGCCGCCGAGGGCATCCTGACCAGCCACGGTGGCAAGACGAGCCATGCCGCCGTTATCGCCCGCGGCATGGGTACGCCCTGCGTTTGCGGCGTTGAGCGCTTCCACATTGACGCGGCAGAGAAGGTCGTGCGCATCGAGGGCAGCGACCGCGTGCTGCGCGAGGGCGATGTCATCTCCATCGACGGCACCCAGGGTATCGTCGTCGACGGCGCGGTTGACCTGGTCTCTGCAGAGCTCACCGGCGACCTGGACACCATCCTGTCTTGGGCCGATGAGATCCGTTTGGACGAGACCGACGGTCACGCCAACCGCGTGCGCGTCAACGCCGACAACCCCGAGGATGCCGAGCTCGCGCTCGAGTTTGGCGCCGAGGCCATCGGTCTGTGCCGCACCGAGCACATGTTCCTGGGCGATCGCAAGAACATCATCCAGAGCTTTATCCTGTCTGACGATGAGGCCGTGAAGCAGCAGGCCCTGGCCGACTTGCTCAAGGTTCAGACCGAGGACTTCCTGGCGATGTTCAAGACCATGTCCGGTCGCGATGTGGTCGTCCGCCTGCTCGATCCGCCGCTTCATGAGTTCCTGGATAATCCTCGCGAGCTCGAGGTCGCCATCACCAAGAAGGAGGCCGCCGGCGCTCCCGAGGGGGAGCTCACTGCCCTGCGCGCCCGCCTGCGTCGCATTGACGGCATGGTCGAGTCCAACCCCATGCTGGGCTTGCGCGGCGTGCGCCTGTCCGTCGTCTTTGGCGATCTGCCGCTCATGCAGGTTCGCGCCGTCGCCACGGCCGCTGCCCGCCTTATCAAGGAGGGTGTCGACCCGCGCCCCGAGATCATGGTTCCGCTCGTTTCCATCACGGCCGAGCATGTCCAGACCCGCGAGGTTATCGAGCGCGTGATCGCCGAGGTTTCCGCCGAGGAAGGCGTCGAGCTCAATATTCCCGTGGGCACGATGCTCGAGCTGCCGCGTGCCTGCATGGTCGCTGACGAGATCGCCCATCATGCCGACTTCTTCTGCTTTGGCACCAACGACCTCACCCAGACGACCTTTGGCTTCTCGCGCGATGACGCCGAGGCCAAGTTCATCCCGCTGTACATGCATAAAAAGATCCTGAAAGACAACCCCTTCGAGACCATCGACGCGGCGGTGCTGGAGCTCGTGCGCTTGGCCGTCGAGAAGGGCCGCGCCACCAATCCCGACATGCACTTTGGCGTGTGCGGCGAGCACGGCGGCGACCCCAAGTCCATCAAGGGCCTGTTTAACGTGGCCGACGTGGACTACGTTTCCTGCTCGCCCTATCGTGTGCCCCTCGCGCGCCTGGCTGCCGCTCAGGCCAAGCTCGAGGCCAAGCGTTCCGCCTAGCGTTTAGCGTTTAGACGCCTAGCGTAGTCCCCCTTCATGCCGCCCGTCTCATTCGTGAGACGGGCGGTTATCATGTGCGGGTTTTGTCTTTTTGTCTGCGCAAAAAATTGTTCTTGCAGCAGAAACCCGCGCGTGTATACTCGAAAATGTTTGTTCAACTACGTGCCGGCCAAGGTGGTACGGCACCTCTAGAAGAGTAAGGAATTGCACATGGATTACATCCGCGCAATCGAGCGTCAGCAGATCCGCGAGGACATTCCTCAGGTTCGCGTCGCCGACAACGTCAAGGTTCACTACCGCATTAAGGAAGGCGACCGCGAGCGCATTCAGGTCTTCCAGGGCGACGTCATCCGCATGGCCGGCGCCGGTGCCCGCGAGACCTTCACCGTCCGCAAGATGTCCTTCGGTGTCGGTGTTGAGCGTACCTTCCCGCTTCACAGCCCCAAGATCGCCAAGCTCGAGGTCGTTCGTCATGGTCGCGTCCGTCGCGCCAAGCTGTACTACCTCCGCGACAAGGTGGGCAAGGCTGCTCGCATCCCCGAGAAGCGCTAAGAAGATCGCAGCGTCTGTCCACTCGTTTGGACACAAGGGTCACCTTCGGGTGGCCCTTCTTTTTATCTGATTTGCATGCAAGGAGGGCCTGGTATGGCCAATATGACGAGCTCGGTTTCGGCATCGCAGGTTGCCGGTGAGTTGGCGAGCGCTACGTTTGAGGAGATCCCCGCCCTCGTGGAGCATTATCGCGAGGACCCGCGCCAGCAGGTGATCAAGGCTTGCGAGCGTGCTCTTAAGCGCCATGCCAAGGAACTTGCCGAGCGCGAGCGCGTCAATGACATGTACGAGCTTATGCATGAGCTTGGCGGCGATGGGGTGGTCGTTGGTGTCGACGAGGTGGGTCGCGGATCGGTGGCCGGTCCTTTGACGGTATGCGCCGTCTGCCTTCCTATGGAGCCGCGCGTCTGGGGCATCAACGATTCCAAAAAGCTCACGCCGGCGCGCCGCGAGTTGCTCTCAGTGAAGATTGCCGAGGTGGCGACGGCAATTGGTTTTTGCCATATCGCGCCTAAGGATATCGATGAGATGGGCATGGCCCGCGCCATTCGAGCCGCTGTCGCGGGCGCCGTGGCCGATACGGGGCTCGAGCCCGATTGCGTGCTTATGGACGGTAACCCCTTGGGCGCCGTTCCCAACGAGCGCGACGTGGTGAAGGGCGATGCCAAGATCGCCTGTATCGCCGCGGCGTCCATCATGGCCAAGGTCACGCGTGATGAGATGATGGTCGAGTACGACGCCGAGTACCCCGAGTACCATCTGGCCGAGTCGAAGGGCTATGCGAGCCCCGAGCATATCGAGGCCATTCGCAAACATGGACTTTGTCCGCTGCACCGCGTGAGCTTTTGCGGAAACTTTCTGCAGACTGAGCGCCTTTTCTAGGCCAATTGTGGAGATAGGGACCTTAAAGGTTCTATAAACCTGCTGGTAGCGGGCCGTATGCAACACCATTGCTGCGTACGGCCCGTTTTTTGACGGCATTTGGTCAGCTTTTGGTTTGCTTCCGGTACTTACCCGCATGAAAGGTGCCCTCATCATCGGGGCAATGCAGCGTGCGGGAAAGGAGACCCCATGAGTGACGCAAGCAAAAAGAGCAAGACGCAGCAGCTCAAGGAGCGTTGGGAAAACGGCGAGCTCGACTGCGGGGCGATGACGCCCGAGTTTATCAAGGGACTCAGTCCCCGCGAGCTGGGCATGCTGGGCGAGCTGATCACCATCGACTACTTTAACGAGCGCGGCTACACCTTGCTGGAGCAGGGTTATCGTTGCACCGAGGGCGAGGCCGATCTGGTGCTGCTCGATGAGCTCGACGATGTCGTGGTGATGGCCGAGGTCAAGACCAGACGCGTTGCACTGAATTGCAGCACGCGGGTCTTTCCCGAGGAGGCCGTGGACGCCCAAAAGCAACGCCGCTACCGCCGCATCGCAAGTTGCTATCTCATGGAGCATTATCCGCTCAAGGCGATTCGCTTCGATGCCGTGGGTGTCACCATTCGTGGCGGGCATATCGCTGAGATCGAGCATCAGTACAACGCGTTCGATTGGCAGGTGTCGTGATGGCGTTCGAGACGTTTGCCGTTCACGCGGCCTGCATCCGTGGCGTCGAGGCGATTCACGTCACGGTCGAGGTCTCGCTTGCCGGTGGTGTTCCGGGCATCCAGATGCTCGGCATTCCGAGTATGGAGGTGATGGAGTCACGCGGTCGTATTCGCTGCGCGATGCGCTCCGCCGGGTTCGAGATCCCGCGCTCGGGCATTACGGTCAACCTAGCGCCCGGCGATATTCGCAAGACCGGTAGCGGCTTTGATCTGCCCATCGCCATCGCGGTTCTGGCGGCCGATGGGCAGATTCCCCGTGACAACCTCGATCGCTGCCTTATCGCCGGCGAGCTCGGCTTGGACGGTACGGTGCTTCCCGTCAAGGGCGAGGTGGCGTTTCAGCTGCTGGCTCGCGACATGGGGCTGTCTTTTATCGCCGGCAGGTCAGACCAGCATGTGCCACTCGCGGGCGTGGATTGTGGATTCATCGATCATTTGTCTCAGCTTGCCCATGGCATGGGCGATGCCGCGCGGCACTACTTGGATTCTGAAGTGCTCGAGGCGACCTTTGAGCCCGAGCTCGACTATGCCGACGTACTGGGGCAGGAGGTCGCCAAGCGCGGCATGGCGCTTGCGGCGGCAGGAGAACTCGGCTTGCTCATGATCGGGTCCCCGGGATCGGGCAAGACGATGCTCGCGCGTCGTATGACCGGCATCCTGCCCGAGCTTTCCGTTGAGGATCAACAGGAGGCGCTGTGCATCCATTCGGTTTTGGGTGAGAACATTGATGGCTTGTTGGCGGGGCACCGGCCCTTCCGCAGCCCCCATCACAGTATTTCGACCGCAGGTCTTATCGGCGGTGGGCGCCCGGTGCACCCGGGTGAGATCAGCCTTGCTCATGGCGGCGTGCTATTTTTGGACGAGCTTGCCGAGTTTCCCACGGGTGTGCTGCAGACGCTGCGTCAGCCCATCGAACGCGGCTACGTCAGGATCGTACGCGTCGACGGGGCTTTTACCTTCCCGTCGCGCTTTCAGCTGCTGGCTGCGAGCAATCCCTGCCCCTGCGGCTTTTTGGGCGATCGTGAGGTACCGTGTCGCTGCTCGGCGGCGATGGTCGAGCGCTATCGGTCTAAACTGCGCGGTCCTTTGGCCGACCGTATCGACATGATGATCGATGTGACCCGTCCCGACCCCCAAGTGATTATCGAGGGTGCGGAGGGTATGTCGTCTGCCGAGTTACGTGACTACGTTGTGCGCGGCCGCGCTTTTCGCGCTTGGCGCGAATCCCGTATGGACGATGCGGATGCCGAGGCCGAGGATGACGAGACACGGTCCATTGACGGCGTCGTTTCGACCTTTGAGCTCGATGATGCGGCGGAGAAGTGTGTGCTCGGCCTGTCGAAGCGCACACATCTCACGGGTCGCGGCATCGTGCGACTGGTGCGTATCGCGCGTACAATCGCCGACGTCGCCGAGAGCGAGCAAGTGACGCAGGACCACGTGCTCGAGGCAGCGATGTACCAGGGAAGGAGGGACCAATGATGGCCGAGGGGACCTACGAGCTGCATCCAGGTGATGCGTTGTATCCCGAGACCGTTTTGGAGCTTTCTGATGTACCCCAGACGCTCTATGTGCGCGGCAACCCCGAGGTGCTTTCGACGCCCGCGCTCTCCATCATCGGCGCGCGCAAGGCCTCGCCGTATGGTCTTGCCGTGGCAGAGCTTGCGGCAAAGGTGGCGGTCGAGGCGGGAGTGACGGTAGTTTCGGGCGGCGCGGTCGGTTGTGACCAGGCCTCGGGTTGGGCTGCGGTCAACGCTGGCGGCAAACACGTCGTGGTGCTGGGTACGGGCGCCGACGTGGTCTATCCGCGCTCGAGCGCGGGGCTTATTACGCGCACGCTCGATACGGGTGGCGCGGTCGTGTCGATCTCCCCGTGGGGCATGGGTCCGCGCAAGTTTGCCTTTCCGCGCCGCAATCGCGTGATCGCGGCCCTGTCGCAAGCCCTCTTTGTATCCGAGGCGGGTATGCCTTCCGGGACGTTTTCTACAGCCGAGGCTGCTATGGATTTGGGGCGAGAACTTCTCGCTGTGCCGGGGTCGATCCTATCGCCCGAGTCGCGTGGCACGAATTACCTCATTGCGAACGGTGCCTGCTGCATCATCGACGAGGAATCTATCGAGATGGCTATCTCACGCATCTACGGCACCCTGCGCTACTCGCGCCCCGATGCTCCCGGCATTGCCGACCTGGATCAAACACAGCAGACCGTGATGCATGCGCTCATCGCCTCTCCGCTCAAAGTCGACGACATCGCGGCGCTCGTCTCGCTCGATGCTGTCGGCGTACTCAAACTCTTGGGTTCGCTTGAACTCGAGGGCCTTATCGAGCGCATGATGGATGGAAGGTATGCGCCCTCCAAGTTTGCCCTTCACGCCCAGACGCCCTTCGGTCACAATGGAAAACGTGTCAATTAGAAAGGTGTTTGCAGATGCAGTTCGATCAGGTGACGGTTATCGGTGGCGGTCTGGCGGGTTCGGAATGCGCGATCCAGCTGGCAGACCGCGGTTTTGCCGTAAAGCTGTGCGAGATGCGCCCCCAGGTTAGCTCCCCGGCTCACCATACCGATCACTTGGCAGAGCTCGTCTGCTCCAATTCGTTTAAGTCGACCCGTCCGGATTCCGCGGCTGGTTTGCTGAAGGCCGAGCTTGAGCGCATGGGTTCAGTCCTGCTCGATTGCGCCCATCGCGCGGCTGTTCCCGCCGGCGGTGCCCTGGCAGTCGACCGCGTCAAGTTTTCCGAGCTTGTCGAGGCCGAGGTTGCCGCCCGTCCCAATATCGAGGTCGTGCACGGCGAGGTCACACAGATTCCCGAGGGCCACGTGGTCATTGCCGCGGGCCCGCTGTGTTCACCGGCGCTGAGCGAAGAGGTCATGAAGCTCGTCGGTGGCGACGCCCTTGCGTTCTTCGATGCCGCGGCGCCGATCGTCGATGCCTCCACGCTCGATATGGACGTGCTGTTTTCGCAGTCGCGCTACGAGGAGCAGGGGAGCGGCGACTATCTCAACGCTCCGCTCAACAAGGAGGAGTACGAGGCCTTTATCGAGGCACTTACCACGGCCGACCGCGTGGTGCTCAAAGACTTTGAGGGCGGCGATCTGTTTCAGGCCTGCCAACCTGCCGAGGAAGTTGCGCGCACCGGCAAGGACGCCATTCGCTTTGGCGCCATGAAGCCCGTCGGCCTCACCGACCCGCGTACCGGACGTCGCCCTTGGGCGGCGATTCAGCTGCGTGCCGAGAACAAGGAGAAGACCGCCTATAACCTGGTGGGCTTCCAGACCAACCTGACCTTTGGCGAGCAGAAGCGCGTCTTCCATATGGTGCCGGGCCTGGAGAACGCTGAGTTCTTCCGCTACGGTGTCATGCACCGCAATACCTTTGTCGACGCCCCGCACGTGCTCGATGGCACCTTTGCCGTGCCTGGTACCGGCGTGCGCCTGGCCGGTCAGATCACCGGCACCGAGGGGTACATGGAAGCCGTGGCGACGGGTCTGCTCGCGGCGCTCAACACCTATGCCGAGGCTATCGGCGCCGCGGGCGTCGAGTTGCCCCGCGTGGGCGCCCTGGGCGCGCTCGTGGGCTATGCGACCGATCCTGCCACCGTGGGCTACCAGCCCATGCATGTCAACTTTGGCCTGGTGCCGCCACTCGAGGATGGTAAGCGCCGCAGCAAGCGCGACCGCTACCAGGCCTATGCGGACCGTGCGCTCGAGGCCCTTGATGCCTATCTGGCCACTCGCCCCGATCTGTTTGGAGGCGACCGGTCATAGCCTTTGACCTGTACGACACCGTCGACTCGTTTATCGCCTATATCGCACGTGTCGAGGGGCTTTCTCCCAATACGGTGACGGCCTATGGCTCGAGGCTGGAGCGCTTTGCTGTCTGGTGCGAGCGCGAGGATATCGATGCTTTCGCTGCCGACGTGCGCACCATTCGTCGCTATCTTGCCGAGCTTTCGCGTGAGCAGGTGGCTCCCCGAACGCTTGCGGCGCATCTGTCGGCTATCCGATCGCTCTATCGATGGATGGCTGCCGAGGGGGTCGTGGAGGGCGATGCAGTCTCGGCGATCGCATCGCCCAAGCTGCCGCGTGACCTGCCGGGCGTCCTTACGACCAAGCAGGTCGAGGCGCTGCTCAAGACGCCTGATACCTCAACACCCGCGGGACTGCGCGATGCGGCGATGCTCGAGCTGCTCTATGCCTCGGGCGCCCGTATCTCAGAGCTCGCAGCACTCAATGTGGAGTCCATTGCGTGGTCCGAACGCACGCTGCGCCTGTGGGGCAAGGGGAGCAAAGAACGTATCGTCCCTCTGTATCGTCGTGCGCTCGAGGCGACGCGTCTCTATATTGAGGAGGGGAGGCCGGAGTTGCTCGCTCAGGCAAAGCGTCGTGACCCCGCTACCGGGCCGCATCCGCTGCTTATATCGGCGCGCGGTAATCGCATGAGTGCCGCCATGCTCAGGCGGCGGTTTCATATGCTGGCGACGCTCGCCGGCATTCCGGCCGACATCGCCCCGCATGCGATGCGCCATACCTTTGCGACCGACTTGCTCGAGGGCGGCGCGGACCTGCGCTCGGTTCAAGAGCTGCTGGGTCATGCGAGCCTGTCCACGACGCAGATCTACACGCATCTCACGCCCGATCGGCTTAAACGTGCCGTGGCTCAAGCTCATCCCCGCGGTGAGTAACGCGCGGCGATTTTTTGAGAGGGATGCCCTCCATGCCGCACTCAGGTGTGTGGTTTTGATTGCGGGTTGGCAGGAAGAAGCAATCCTGCTATCATTCATCGGGTTGCTTCACGGCAACAGGTTTTTATCACGCACGCGCGGCTACTTCATACCGTGGTGCCCGGGCTTTGGTAGCACATGTCCGGGTTGGTTTTGGAGGATGACCCCGCGCGGAGGCAAACCACAGGAGGTTTAACATGGCTACCAAGATTAATATCCGCACCCTGCTCGAGGCCGGCTGCCACTTCGGTCACCAGACCCGTCGCTGGAACCCCAAGATGAAGCCGTTCATCTTCGGTGAGCGCAACGGCATCTACATCCTCGACCTCAAGCAGACTATCCTCGACGCCGACCAGGCCTACACCTTCGTCAAGAACGTCGCCAAGGGCGGCAACGTGCTGTTCGTCGGCACCAAGAAGCAGGCTCAGGAGGCCGTCAAGAACGCTGCTGAGCGCGCCAACATGCCTTACATCAACCAGCGTTGGCTCGGCGGCATGCTGACCAACTTCGTCACCATCCGCTCCCGCATCAACCGCATGGAGGAGCTCGAGGCCATGGTCGAGGACGGCCGCATGGCAGTGCTCCCCAAGAAGGAGCAGGCTGTTCTCGGCAAGGAGCTCACCAAGCTCCAGACCAACCTCGGTGGCGCCCGCGACATGAAGGGTCTGCCCCAGGCTCTCTTTGTCATCGACACCAAGCGCGAGGAGAACGCCATCAAGGAGGCTCAGCGCCTGAACATCCCCGTCGTCGCTCTGATCGACACCAACTCCGATCCCGACGAGGTCGAGTACGGCATCCCCTGCAACGATGACGCTATCTCTGCTGTCACCCTTATGTGCGAGCTCATGGCTGACGCCTGCCTCGCTGGCTCCGGCAAGGAGCAGGTCTCCGAGGCCGAGATGGCCGCTGAGCCCAAGGCCGAGTAAATCAGTCTTAGTTAATTCTTTTTCATCTCTTTGAAAGGAACCACAATGGCCCAGATTACCGCCGCTATGGTCAAGCAGCTCCGCGAGATGACCGACTCCCCGATGATGGAGTGCAAGAAGGCTCTCGTCGAGGCTGACGGCGACATGGACGCCGCTGTCGACGTTCTGCGCAAGAACGGCCTCGCCAAGGCTGCTAAGAAGGCTGGCCGCGAGACCAACGAGGGCGCTGTAGCCGCGTTCGTCTCCGAGGATGGCAAGACCGGCGCTCTGCTTGAGCTCTCCTGCGAGACCGACTTCGTTGGCTCCAACGCCAAGTTCACCGGCTTTGCTTCCAAGGTCGCCGAGGTTGTCGCCACCACCGAGCCGGCCGATGTCGATGCTCTGCTCGAGAAGCCGATGGGCGAGGAGACCGTTTCCTCCGAGCTCACCGAGATGATTCACATCATGGGCGAGAACATGAAGATCTCCCGCTTCGCTGCCCGCAAGGCCGAGAACGGCGCGCTCGCTTCTTACATCCACATGGGTGGTAAGATCGGCGTCCTCGTCGAGTTTGCTTTCGAGAAGGCCGAGACCGCTCAGGCTGAGTCCTTCAAGACCTTCGCTCACGACGTTGCCCTTCAGGTTGCCGCCGTCGCACCGATCTGCGCTACTCGCGATCAGGTTCCGGCCGAGACCGTCGAGCACGAGAAGCAGATCTACATGGCCCAGGCTGCCGAGTCCGGCAAGCCCGAGGCGATCCAGGAGAAGATGGCTGTTGGCCGTCTGGAGAAGTTCTACAAGCAGTCCGTGCTCACCGAGCAGGAGTTCATCAAGGACAGCTCCCTCACCATCAAGAAGTACGCTGAGCAGGTCTCCAAGGAGCTCGGCGACACCATTACCGTCGTTGCCTTTGACCGTCTGGTCCGTGGCGAGTAAATAAGCTCTTGTAGCTGGTAATGAGCAGGCTGTGGGTTTTACTCACAGCCTGCTTTTTCATGGCTCTTATCAGAGCCTTTGATATCATATTGAGAGTCTAATTAAAGGAGGATCGCTTTGTCCGACATCCGATATAAACGCGTGCTTCTTAAGCTTTCCGGCGAAGCACTGATGGGCGACGGCCAATATGGCATCGACCCCAAGGTTACCGACCATCTTGCCAAGCAGGTCAAGGAGCTGCTCGCCGTTGGCCATGAGGTCGGCGTCGTTGTCGGCGGCGGCAATATTTTCCGTGGCATGGCCGGCGCTGCCGGTGGCATGGAGCGTGCTCAGGCCGACTACATGGGCATGCTGGCAACCGTTATGAACGCGCTTGCTCTGCAGGATGCCTTCGAGCATAACGATGTTCCCTGCCGCGTGATGAGCGCTATCCAGATGAACGAGATCTGCGAGCCCTATATTCGCCGTCGCGCCATCAACCACCTTTCCAAGGGCAATGTCGTTATTTTTGCCGCCGGTTCGGGCAATCCGTACTTTACGACCGACACCGCCGCGGCTCTTCGTGCGTGCGAGATCGGCGCTGAGATTCTGATTAAAGCCACCAAGGTTGACGGCATCTACGACAAGGATCCCGTCAAGTGCGCCGATGCCGTCCGTTTTGACAAGATTACCTATCACGAGGTTCTCGTTCGCGGCCTGCAGGTTATGGATTCCACGGCTACGGCTCTGTGTCAGGATAACCGTATGCCTATTTTGGTCCTCAACATCGATGGCGAGGACACCGTCAAGCGCGCGCTCGCGGGTGAGCCCGTCGGCACGCTCGTCTATCAGGAGGATTAAGCATGGCAGAGAACATCACCGCCCATATGGACAAGTCGCTCGAGTCCCTCAAGCATAACTTCTCCAAGGTCCGTACCGGTCGCGCCAACGCCAACATTCTGTCCGACATCACCGTCGATTATTACGGTGTCCCCACGCCGGTCGCGCAGATTGCCGCCGTCAAGACCCCCGAGGCTCACATGCTGCTCATCGAGCCGTGGGACAAGGCGCTCATCAACGCTATCGTCAAGGCCATCGGCGCTTCCGATCTGGGCATTACCCCCAACTCCGATGGCACCGTCGTTCGTCTGCCGTTCCCGGCCCCCACTGAGGAGCGCCGTCGCGAGCTCGTCAAGGAGTGCCGTGAGTACGCCGAGCAGGCCAAGGTGTCTATTCGTAACATCCGTCGCGACTTCAACAACAAGCTCGAGCGCGATGAGGAGCTCACCGAGGACGATGTCCGTCGCGAGCAGGCCAAGGTCCAGAAGCACACCGATGAGTATGTCGCCAAGGTCGAGGAGCTTCTGAAGGAAAAAGAAGCCGAGGTCATGGAGATCTAAGGTGCAATACGACGAGCATAAACTGGTCGAGTACTTTGCCGACGCCCCTGCGGGCGTCGGTTTTTCCGACCTTGACCTCAATAACATTCCGCACCATATCTCGTGCATCATGGACGGCAACGGTCGTTGGGCCACGTCGCGCGGTCTTGCACGCACCGAGGGTCATAAGGCAGGTATCCTCTCGCTGCGCGAGATCATTACCGCCTGCGTGCGCCTGGGCGTCGACGTGCTTTCTGCCTATGCGTTTTCTACCGAAAACTGGAACCGTCCGCAGCATGAGGTCAACGTCTTGATGCATCTGTTTGCCAAGACGTTTATCGACGAGCTGCCGCTTCTGAAGCGCGAAAATGTGCGTGTTGTCTTTTTGGGCGACATTTCCGCGCTGCCCAAGAAGACCCGCGACGTTTTTGAACGCGGTCTTGCCGAGTGCGCCGATCACACCGGTATGACGCTGGCGCTTGCCGTCAACTACGGCGCGCGTGCCGAGATTACCCGCGCTGTCCGTCAGATTGCACTCGACGCTGCCGCCGGTAAGATCGATCCTGCCGCAATTGATGACGACATGGTGGCTTCCCACCTCTATACCGCCGGCCTTCCCGATCCTGAGCTTGTGATTCGCACCTCAGGTGAGCTGCGCCTTTCGAACTATCTGTTGTGGCAGGTGGCTTATTCCGAATTCTACGTCACCGATACCTATTGGCCCGACTTTGATCGTTGGGGCCTTGTCGACGCCATTTTGGCCTATCAGGGCCGTGACCGTAGGTTTGGTGGACTGAGCAAGACCGAGGAGGCTTAATCGTGTCCGATCGTCCCAAGGCATCTGCTCCCAAGACGCCTGTGCGCAAAGCTGCCACTGCGGGAGCGCCTGCAGCGAAGAGCGGCACCGGTTCGTGGCTGGCGGGCTTTATTACCCGTGCCGCCGCCGGTATCGTCTACGCCGTTGTCTTTATCCTGTGCCTGGTTTTGGGTATCGTGCCCACGGCCATCTTTGTTTCTGTCATGAGCGGTCTGTGCTGCTATGAGTTTTTCCGTATGACAAGGCTCGATGGCAAGATGGCTAACGAGCGCATGGGTATCGCTGCCGCCGTACTCTTTCCGCTGTCGGCGTTGGGCGATTCGATGTTGCTGAATGCCCTGCTTTTTGCCTTGATGCTCGCTGTGGGCATTTGGTATGTCTGGTCGCCGCGTACCCGCATCTCTGATGTGGCCGTGACGCTCATGGGTCCCATCTACACTGGCTTTATGCTGTCGGCTATCGTGCTGCTGCGCGATGCCGTGCCCGGTTTTGCCGGCGCCCTGCTTTCAGTGGGCGTTTGCGCGTCCCTTTGGGTCTCCGATTCGTTTGCCTACATCGTGGGCAGCCGTATCGGCAAGCACAAGATGGTTCCCAAGATCTCTCCCAAAAAGAGCTGGGAGGGGTTTGCCGGCGGCATCTTGGGCTCGGTTTTGATTTGGCTCATCCTGTGGGCGACGCACTTCTACAAGCTCAGCCTGCCCTATGCGCTGCTGTGCGGCGTGGTCGTGTCCATTCTGGGCGTTATCGGCGACCTTATCGAGTCGCGCATCAAGCGCGGTGTGGGCGTCAAAGATTCCGGCAACCTTATCCCGGGCCACGGCGGAATGCTCGATCGTAGCGATTCGCTTATCTTCGGCTGCATCACCGCGCAGCTGTTGCTGATGATCGGAGGCGTGCTGTAATGTCCTTCCAGACGACGTATGGCCCCGATGGACGCCTTCGCGTTGCCATCCTGGGTTGTACGGGCTCTATCGGCACCCAGGCGCTCGATGTGTGCCGCCAGCATGCCGATCGCCTGCAGGTGACGGCGCTGTCCGTTAACTCCAGTACCTCCGAGCTCGTTGCCGCTGCCCGCGAGCTCTCGGTTCCGGCGGTTGCCGTGGCCGATGTCGATCATGGCGATGACGCCGTGCTGCAGGAGTTGCCCGAGGGAACGAAGCTCGGCGTTGGCGCGCAGGCGGTTTGCGAGCTCGCGCATCGCGACGATGTCGACTGCGTGCTTGTCGCTATTGTGGGCGCCGCCGGTCTCGAGGCGAGCCATGCGGCCTTGACCTCGAATAAGCGCCTTGCCCTTGCCAACAAGGAGTCCCTCGTCGTCGGTGGCGACTTGCTTATGCCGTTGGCACAACCGGGCCAGCTTATTCCGGTCGACTCTGAGCATTCCGCCATCTACCAGTGCTATCTGGGGGAGAACCCGCGCGAGGCCCACTGCATTTGGCTCACCTGCTCGGGCGGTCCGTTCTTTGGCCGCACGCGCGACGAGCTCGATCGCGTGACGCGTGCCGATGCCCTCGCGCATCCCACGTGGGCCATGGGTGCCAAGATTACCATTGACTCCGCCACCCTCATGAATAAGGGCCTGGAGCGCATTGAGGCCATGCATCTGTTTAACTGCGACCTCGATTTCATTAACGTGGTCGTGCAGCGTCAGTCCAAGATTCACTCTATGGTCGAGTTCGCCGACGGCTCCGTGATGGCGCATCTCGGTGCATCCGACATGCGTATTCCCATCCAGTTCGCGTTCTCGTATCCCGAGCGTTGGGATACTCCGGCGCCTCGTATCGATTTCCGCGAGCTGGGGCAGCTCACGTTTGATGCTGCCGACATGGATACCTTCCGCTGTCTGGCACTGGCCGAGCGTGCCGGCAAGACGGGTGGCACCATGCCGTGCGTGCTCAATGCCGCCAACGAGGTCGCCGTCGATGCCTTCCTGCACGATGGCTGCAGCTTTACCGATATCGATCGCATTGTGGAATCCTGCATGGACGCCCACGATATGCAGGTGGTCGATTCGTTTGAGCAGCTTCGCGACACCGATGCGTGGGCGCGTGAAAAGGCTGCGCAGGTGCTCGCCGCAACCCGTTCCTAACCCATAAGGATTGCTTTTTCGTTTTATGGATACTGTTCTGAGCGTTCTCTCATCGGTCTTTTGGGGCCTGCTGATGCTTTCCGTCCTCGTGTTTTTGCACGAGGGCGGCCACTTTTTGGCGGCGCGTGCCTGCGGCGTCCGTGTGACCGAGTTCTTTTTGGGTCTGCCGTGCCGCTTTGACATCCATTACACGTCGCGTCGCATTGGAACCAAGTTTGGCGTGACCCCGCTGCTGCTGGGTGGCTACGCTGCCATCTGCGGTATGGATCCGACCGACGTCTCGTGTGCCGATCGCGTGCTCGCGGCCATCTATCGCCACGGCCGGGTGACGGTGGCCGATCTTGCCGTCGAGCTCGAGCTGTCCGAGGAGGATGTGCTCGAGGCCTGTGCTTTGCTGTTGGGCTGGGGCTCTATCGCTCCCTGGTATGAAGAAGGGGAAAAGCCTTCGCCCAGCTACTATCCCACCAAGTACCAGACTCTGCCGCGTGACGCGGCGGGTTATACCACCTTTGACGGCCGTCGGTTCGATCGCGGGCATGCGACTGCCGAGGGCGATGTATGGGAACTGCCGTGCGACGAGGCCGAATTCCTTGCGCGCGAGCGCTCGCACACCTATTTGGGCCAGGGCTTTGTCAAGCGTGCCTTTATGCTGCTTGCGGGCATTATCGTCAATATCCTGACGGGTTTTTTGCTCCTTATGAGCATCTATTCCATCGCAGGTGTCACCGTGCCGGTGGATACCAATGTGATCGGTCAGGTTGACGAGGGGTCTATTGCCGCCAAGGCGGGTATCGAGGCCGGTGATGCGATCCTTTCGGTTGACGGTGTCTCATGTTCCACTTGGATGGATGTCTACGATGCCATCGGCAAGGCTGCCGGTAAGGACGATATCGCCATTGAGTACGAGCGTGACGGCAAGCAGCATTCGACCACGGTTGCGCTCAAAGAGGACGATCGCCTAGGTGTGTATGCCTCTACGCAGGTGGTCCGTTTAGACCCCATCACGTCGGCTCGCCTGTCGTTCTCCTATGTTGTGCAGACAGCGGAGGGCGTGATGCGCCTGCTCCAGCCGCAGCATACGATGGAGATTCTCGATCAGTCCTCTTCGATCGTGGGTATTAGCGTTATGTCCTCACAGGCTGCTGCTGCCGGCCCTGCCACGTTCCTTTCGTTTGCCGCCCTCATTTCATTCTCGCTTGGCTTTATGAACCTGCTGCCCATCCCGCCACTCGATGGCGGCAAGCTAGTCATCGAGATCATTCAGAAGATTTCGGGCCGCGAGCTTCCGCTCAAGGTCCAGACGATTGTGAGCTATGTGGGCATCGCGCTCTTTGCGCTGCTGTTTGTCTATATGCTTCGTTCCGACATCCTTCGATTTATTCTGTAGGGGAGTGTTTGGATTGTCTTTATCCCATCCTTTGCCTCGCGAGTTGACGCGCCCCGTGCGTGTGGGCGGTGTGCAGATCGGTGGCGGCGCGCCGGTGGTGGTCCAATCCATGACCTGCACCGATACCGCTGATGCCCAGGCAACGCTTGCGCAAGTGTGCGCGTTGGCGCAGGCTGGCTGCGATATCGTGCGTGTGAGCGTGCCAACCGAGGCCGCGCTTGAGGGTTTCCGCACCATCTGTGCCGAGTCTCCGGTGCCGATTGTCGCTGATATCCACTTTAACCATAAGCTCGCCATTGGTGCCGTTGAGGCCGGTGCCGCCAAGCTCCGCATCAATCCCGGCAACATTGGCGATTGGGCCAAGGTCGATGCCGTGATCGATGCCGCGGGCGCCGCTGGGTGCGCGATTCGCATTGGCGTGAACGCGGGCTCGCTTGAGCAGGATATCGCCGAGCGCGAAGACCTCACGCAGCCCGAAAAGCTCGTGATGTCGAGCGAGCGCTTCGTCAAGCACTTTGAGGACCGCGGCTTTACGAACATTGTGCTTTCGGCCAAGGCCCATAGCGTGCAAACGACGCTCGATACCTATCGAGCCCTGTCACGTGAGATTCCCCACGTTCCGCTTCACCTGGGCGTGACGGAGGCCGGTACCAAGCTCCAGGGCACCATTAAGAGCTCTGTGGGACTGGGTATTCTGCTCTCCGAGGGCATTGGCGACACCATGCGCGTCTCGCTCACGGCCGACCCGGTCGAGGAGCCGCCGGTCGCCTGGGGCATCCTGCAGTCGCTGGGCCTTCGCCGCCGTGGCCCCGAGATCGTCTCGTGCCCCACGTGTGCCCGCTGCCAGGTCAACCTCATCCCAATCGCCGAGGAGGTCACCGAGCGGCTCAAGAACTACTCTGCGCCGCTTTCGATTGCCGTGATGGGATGCGCGGTTAATGGCCCGGGCGAGGCCTCTGACGCCGACTTGGGCGTTGCCTGTGGACGAGGTCAGGCCCTGCTCTTTTCGCACGGCCAGATCATTGGTAAAGTAGCTGAGGACCAAATTGTCGACGCGCTTATGGCCGAGGTCGACAAGCTTATTGAGGAGAAATAAATGACCCGAGCAATGTATATGTCTACGCTGTATGCTCCGACGCTCAAAGAGGATCCGGCTGACGCCGAGCTTGCGAGCCATCGTCTGCTGCTCCGTGCCGGCATGATCCGCAAGGAGGCCGCAGGTCTCTACTCCTACCTGCCGCTCGCCTGGCGCTCGATCCGTAAGATCGAGAACATCGTGCGCGACGAGATGGACGCCGCCGGCGCCCAGGAGCTCATGATGCCCATCATGGTCGATGCCGAGCTGTGGCGTGAGTCCGGTCGTATCGACGCCTATGGCAAGGAGCTCGTGCGCTTCGATGACCGTCATGGCCGCGAGTTCGTACTCGGCCCCACGCACGAGGAGACCGTGACTGCTCTGGTGCGCAATGAGCTGCGTTCCTACAAGCAGCTGCCGGTGAATCTCTATCACATCCAGGACAAGTTCCGCGACGAGTTCCGTCCCCGCTTTGGCCTGATGCGCGGTCGCGAGTTCATCATGAAGGACGCCTACAGCTTCTCCGCCACGCAGGAGAGCCTGCAGGAGGAGTACGACAAGATGAAGCAGGCTTACGCCAATATCTGCGAGCGCTGCTATATCAAGGCCCTGCCCGTTGTCGCCGATTCCGGCGAGATCGGTGGCGATACCTCCGTCGAGTACATGGCTTTGGCCGACGCCGGCGAGGCTTCTCTCGTCTATTGCGATGACTGCGGTTTTGCCGCCGATGATGAGGCTGCAAGCACCAAGGTCGTCGTGACTGAGGGTCCCGGTGACGGTACGCTTACCAAGGTTGAGACTCCGGGCATGGGCACCATTGAGGCTGTTGCTAAGTTCTTTGGGTTCCCCGAGAACGGCACGCGCAAGTCCCTGGCGCTCATCGATGCCGAGGGCAAGCCCGTCGTGGCCATTGTTCCGGGCGACCACGAGCTCAACGATTGCAAGGCCGAGCATGTCTTTGGCAAGGGCTATCGTATGATGACTGATGAGGAGCTCCAGACCTACGGTCTGCATAAGGGCTTTATCGGACCGGTTAACCTGCCCGAGGGCATTCGCCTGGTGTGCGACGAGAGCCTGCGCGAGTCCAAGCAGTGGGCCTGCGGTGCCAACGAGGTCGATTATCACTTTACCGGTGCCTGCCCCGAGCGCGACTTTACCGTCGACGAGTGGGCCGACTTGGTAACCGTCGTTGCCGGCGATCCCTGCCCGCACTGCGGCAAGCCGCTCTCTGCTGCTCGCGGCATCGAGGTCTCGCAGGTCTTCCAGCTGGGTACCAAGTATTCCGAGGCCATGGGCGCCACCTTTATGGACGAGGACGGCAAGGAGAAGCCGCTTATCATGGGTTGCTACGGCGTGGGCGTGTCCCGCTCGCTTGCTGCCGTCGTGGAGCAGCACAACGACGAGCACGGTATCGTCTGGCCGGTTTCCGTTGCCCCGTACGAGGTCGCTGTGATTCCGCTCGATCCCAAGAAGGAGGAGTGCGCAACCGTCTGCGACCAAATCGTCGAGGGCTTGTGCGCCGAGGGTATCGAGGTCGTCGTCGACGACCGTGACGAGCGTCCCGGCTTTAAGTTTGCCGATAACGACCTTATGGGATTCCCGTATCAGGTGGTGCTTGGCAAGCGTGGCCTTAAGAATGGCACCGTTGAGCTCAAGGACCGTGCCACGGGCGAGCGCGAGGACGTGGCGATTGACGAGGTCGTCGCCAAGGTTGCCGAGCTTGTTAAGGCGGCCCGCCGTTAATCGACGTTTCTGCTATTAGATGTAATTGCGGGGCTGCTCCGTATCTCTCTTAGGATGAGATGCGGAGCAGTCTATTTTGTTGCGTGAATAAACTCGATGGGTAAAGGAAAACCCCACAGCCCATATGAGCTGCGGGGTTTTCTTGTGCCTCCGATGCGAAATAAATCGCTCAGATATTACTGATAATCGACGACATCGATCCAGTTCTTCAGGAACTCATCGTTCACGTTGCGCTTACGAGCGAGCTCGGAAGCGGCGACGATGCTCGTCCACTGACGCACGACCTGCATGGGCATGTCGGCGCGGTCGCAGTAGAGCTCCAAGTAGGCCTCAGCCTGGTCCTTGCTGTTGAGGGCGAAGAGCAGGTAGGTGGTGGCAACGTCGGCAGCAGGGGAGCCCTGGGTGGCGTGTGCCCAGTCGCACACATAGAGCTGGCCGTCGTCGCCGACGATGACGTTGGAGGGGTTGAAGTCGCCGTGGCAGACCTTGAACTCCTTGGTCATGCCGTCCAGACGCTCCTGAAGGTTGTAGCGCGTGGTGGCATTGAGCTGATCAAGGCTGTCGATCATGCGGGCGAACTTGTCGCGCTGACGGTTGAGCAGCGGGGAGGTATAGCCGTGGATCTCGATCTGGAGGTCGACGAACATCTCGAGATACTCACCAAAGCGCTGAGGCTCAGCAGTCATCTTCTCGGCAAGGGTGGTGCCCGGAACCTTCTCGGTCACGAGCGCCCAGCCGTTGGCGTTCTCGAGCTGGGAAACCTCGAGAGCCTTGGGGCTGCGGATGCCGCACTCATTGATGCGGGCAAGATTCAAAGCCTCGTTGAACACGTCGGAGACAGGCTTGGTCTCGTTAAAGACCTTGACGATCTTGTCGCCCAGGTCGTAAACGACCTTGTTGCCACGGCGGACGAGCTCGGTCTTGGAATCGGGTAGCAGCATGGTTGCATCCTTTCAACGATGCGATAGAAGCGACGGCGGGGGTGTGTGAAACACCCGTGCACCCCCGCCGTTAAAAACCGTGCTAAAACTAGCAGACGGCGTAGTCCTGAGGCTCGCGGCCGTAGTAGGCGTCCAGGTAGAGCTCCTTGATCTCGCTCATGAGCGGGTAGCGCGGGTTTGCGCCGGTGCACTGGTCGTTGAATGCCTGCTCGGTCATCTCGTCGAGGGTGTCGAGGAAGTACTGCTCGTCAACACCGTAGTCGGCGATGGTCTTCTTGACGCCGATGAAGTCCTTGAGTTCCTCGAGCTTCGTGATGAAGTTCTCGAAAACCTCCTTGTCGTCCTTGCCCTCGATGCCGCAGTACTTGGCCATCTCGGCGTAGTTGTGCAGCGCGTTGGGGTAAGGATACTGGGAGAAGGTACCCATCTTGACGGGAGCCTCGGCGGCGTTGTAGCGCATAACGCGGGTCAGGATGACAGCGTTTGCGAGGCCGTGGGGCAGGTGATGGAAAGCGCCGAGCTTGTGAGCCATGGAGTGGTTGAGGCCCAGGAAGGCGTTGGCGAAGGCCATACCGGCCATGCAAGAGGCGTTGTGCATCTCCTCGCGGGCATGCGGGTCCTTGGCGCCGTTCGTGAAGCTGGAGGGCAGGTTCTCGAAGACGAGCTTAGCAGCGCGCTCGGAGAGGCCCTTGGTGTAGTCGGAAGCCATGATGGAGACGTAGGACTCGATGGCGTGGGTCATGACGTCGATGCCGGAGGCAGCGGTCAGGCCGCGCGGGGCGGTCATGCAGTTGTCGGCGTCGACGATAGCCATGTTGGGGAGCAGCGCGTAGTCGGCGAGCGGCCACTTGATGCCGGTCTCCTTGTCGGTGATGATGGCGAACGGCGTGCACTCGGAGCCGGTACCCGAAGAGGTCGGGACGGCGACGAAGTAGGCCTTCTTGCCCATCTCGGGGAAAGTGAAGATACGCTTGCGGATGTCCATGAAGTCCATGGCCATGTCCTCAAACTTGCACTCGGGGTGCTCGTACATCATCCACATGATCTTGCCGGCGTCCATAGCGGAGCCACCGCCGACGGCGATGATGACGTCCGGCTCAAAGAGAGCCATCTGCTTGGCGCCGCGACGTGCGCACTGCAGCGACGGATCGGGCTCGACGTCGTAGAAGCAGTCGTGGGCGATGCCCATCTCGTCGAGCTTGGCCTCGATGGCGCGGGTGTTGCCATTCTTGAAGAGGAACTGGTCGGTGACGATGAAGGCGCGCTTCTTGCCCATGACGGTACCGAGCTCGTCGAGAGCGACGGGCGTGGAACCCTTCTTGAAGTAGACCTTCTCGGGAGCGCGGAACCACAGCATGTTCTCACGGCGCTCGGCCACAGTCTTAACGTTGATCAAGTGCTTCACCCCAACGTTCTCGGAGACGGAGTTGCCGCCCCAGGAGCCGCAGCCCAGGGTCAGAGACGGCTTCATGCCAAAGTTGTACAGATCACCGATGCCGCCGTGCGAGGACGGGGTGTTGATGACGATACGGCAGGCCTTCATGACGTGCTCGAACAGGCTGATCTTCTCGGCCTGGGCGGGGTGCACGTACAGAGAGGCGGTGTGGCCCGGGCCACCGGCGAGCACCAGGTGCTCGGCCTTGTCGACGGCCTCCTGGAAGTCCTTGGCGTGATACATGGCCAGGACCGGGGAGAGCTTCTCGTGGGAGAACTCCTCCTTGGCGGGGTCGGTGGAGGTGACCTCGGCGATCAGGATCTTGGTCTTGGCGGGAACCTCGATGCCGGCGAGCTCAGCGATCTTGGCAGCAGCCATGCCGGGGATGCGGTGATCGAGGGCGCCATTCTTGAACATGGCGGCACGCAGTGCCTCCATCTCGGCACCCTGCTTGACGAAGTAGCAGCCGCGCTTCTGGAACTCGGCCTTAACCTGGTCATAGATGGTGTCGATGACGGTCACGGACTGCTCGGAAGCGCAGATCATGCCGTTGTCGAAGGTCTTGGAGTGGATGATGGAGTTGACGGCGAGCAGCACGTCGGCGGTGTCGTCGATGACGACCGGGGTGTTACCGGCGCCAACGCCTAGGGCGGGCTTGCCCGAGGAGTAGGCGGCCTTGACCATGCCCGGGCCACCGGTGGCGAGGATGATGTCGACGTCGCGCATGACCATGTTGGTCAGCTCGATGGAGGGGACATCGACCCAGCCGATGATACCCTCGGGGGCGCCGGCCTTGACGGCGGCGTCAAGCACGAGCTTGGCGGCGGCGATGGTGCACTTGGCGGCAGCCGGGTGCGGGGAGATGATGATGGCGTTGCGGGTCTTCAGGCTGATCAGCGTCTTGAAGATCGCAGTGGAGGTAGGGTTGGTCGTCGGGATGACGGCGCCCACGATACCGATGGGCTCGGCGATCTTGGTGATGCCATAAGCCTCGTCGCGCTCCAGGACACCACAGGTCTTGGTGTTCTTGTAAGCGTTGTAGATGTACTCTGCGGCGTAGTGGTTCTTGATGACCTTGTCCTCAAGAACGCCGCGGCCGGTCTCCTCGATGGCCATCTTCGCCAACGGGATACGAGCCTTGTTGGCGGCCATGGCGGCCTCATAGAAGATCTTGTCGACCTGCTCCTGCGTGTACGTAGCAAAAAGCGCCTGGGCCTCTCGCATCTGAGCGAGCTTAGCCTCAAGCGCCTCTACGTTGTCCACGATTGCGGGAGTAGTGTTTTCCGGTGACTTTTTCACCATTTGTGTCTCCTTGCGATCGGAGATTTACCCTACGCCTTGCATGATAGCAAGAAATTATTCGGCGAACGGTCAGATTCCTCTAAAAGGCACACTAAAACGCTTCAATAAACTGAAGCGTTTTAACCATTTAACTAAAAGCTCAACGTCTTCTCCGGGCGAATTCCTAGTTTCCCCATGGCTATGGTGTGGAGTTTGTTCATTGTTTGTTCATTAGGTCTTAGGAAATTAATGCACATCGATCAATTCTGGCTGGTCGTGACACTAATTTTTGGTCGTTTCTATTTCATGGCAATAAACGCGTTCTCTTGTCAGACAAAACACTGGTATTAAACTAAAACCAATGTGCCAGACAGTACATTCAGTAAGAGTGAAATATATGCCTTTGCCTCTGGGTATTTTGTCGCCCTTTACCGGTTCATGTCAGTTGAGTAGAAAGGGCGGTTTGTGAGATTGCCACGTTGCAGGCGAGCTCTCGTTTGGCTCGTCTCTTTTTTGTTCGTGTTTAATACGATTCCTACGAGCGTATTTGCTGACGTAATAGTGAATAATGACCCTCAGCAAAACACGACTTCGGAGAATCTGTCTAATGAATCTGCTGATAGTGATTCTGGGTCAAGGGGGGGCGGTCGAGGCTTCGTCTAACGACAATACGGTTTCAAGTGATGATCAAAAACCTGAATCTGATGTCTCGGATAAGCAGTCAAACGATGTGAATGTGAATGAAACATCTGATGAATCGAATTCTGATGCAGCAGAATCTGGTGTTTATCAAGTTAATGATCAATCAACATTTGAGGATGCGCTGAATAAAATCGCCTCCGATAATTTATCGGAGATCAGACTTGTCCTAAAAGGCGGCTCGTCTTTTGTGGTGCCGACCCAAGATTACGTTTCGACTTTCGGCGTTGCTAACAAGAAGATTACCGTGACGAGTGACGGTGATAATCGCGCAACCTTGCACTTCTCCAACCGTGCCATGCTTTCCGGATCTTGTACTTTTGACAACGTCGAAGTGGTTGGTTCAGGAAAATTCTATTGCAATGGTTTCGATACCGTTTTCACTCGTAACTGCGAGCTCAACCTCTCTGAAACACTTTATGGCGGTGGCTATAGGTCGACTGTCGATCACACACATGTGGTGATAGCCGCGTCTGGATATATCAATCCTGGTAGTGGCGCTGGCCTTCATGACGTCATCGGTGGTTCATATCAAGGGTCCGTCGAGCATGACACCTATCTTGAGATCAGCGGTAACCTTCGCATGGCTAGCGGTAATCACGTTAATCCCGGTTGCATGCGCGGCGATGGGTCGAGCGGCGATGGAAACGGCTTTCCTGCTGTTTATGTAGGTGGTAACGCCACGCTTGTTTACGACAATGCCAACTCCGAAGTTTCTCCTGCTATCGAAGGCACTTACGGTTGCGAGATGCGCGGCAACGTGACGCTTGATGTTCGCTCGGGTCGGGTAAATGAAATTTGCGGTCATTTTGGTGACCCTGCGCCTATTAAAGGCAACATTCATATTATTGCGGGCAGCAGTACTTATGAAAACACCGACAAAACGCTTCGTCTTAATAGCAATTGGCCAATAATTGGCGCAGGACAAATGATCCCAGATGGAGTTTATGAGGTCGATGGCGATGTCGTTATCGATGCTTACGAGAATGTTTGGGGCTGGGATAAAGGTGGATCGATACCCAATGATGTCCCTTTTATTGAAGGTTCGAAGAAAGCGAACGTTGGCGGATCTATTACCGTTAATGTCCACGGCTCCCATGTTGGCTCTATTTATGGAGCAGAGTGGAGTGCTGTAAACGGTGATATCGCCGTGAACGCTTCTGGTGTTGAGCTGAGGGATGAAGCGGGCGATTCTCATGGGTATGTTTTCTGCGAGAACGACCTGACCAATTCGTCGGATGAGGGATCGAGCGTAAAGGCTAGAGGAAAGCTATCTATCAGTCTGAATAGCGGCAGTGTTGGCTACGTTTCGTTGACTTCGAACAAGAATGTATCGATTTCTGACGGTTCCTTCATTAATATTGCTGGACGACCGGAAATAGCTACGGGCGTTACGGGTGTGTACTATGGGCTTCCCAAGGGGTCTTCTTCTCCCACAATCAATATTGCAGGGACTGTGGCTGAGATTCCTTATATTAAGTACGCATCTGCATTGAATGTTACTGATAACTCCGAAATTACGGCCGGTACGATTTCTTCTGTAAATAAGATCGCTATTACTGGTCAATCGAATACAAATGTAACGACCAAATTTGGTTGCAACAATGCTTCTAGCTATGAATTAATTGAAGACAATGGCCTTCGGGTAGATGAGGGCAGCGTTTTGACGACAGCTGGCTCTCAAGCCTACGTATATGGTTATGTCGATATCAATGGTACTTGGGAGCAACAATACAATACTGCGAAAAACTATAACGATATTTTCGTTAAGGGAACCACCTCTATTGGCAGTAAGGGCATTCTCATCGATCACGGTTCAAGTAATTTGAAAGGTGCCGTTATTAATAAGGGCACACTTGCCTTAATGGCACCCGCATTATTCCAAGGAAATTACCGTGGCGATGACGCTGAAATTAGACTGCCAGCTGTCACTAATAACTATGATGGCACGGATGATGGCGGCGACATACCCCTTATTGTAAAAGGGGAATCGTCAGGGAAGACTACTGTTAATACGGTGGATCCGAACAATTGGCAGAATTTGAAACTGCCGTCACTCGGAGATAACTACGTACTCTCCAAAGCTAGTGGTGATGCACCTAAGCAAAGCACTTTTATTCTTGGCAACGAGGATGCGGTTGGTGAGGGCTATTACCTTAAGCGCGTCAGGGATGCCGACAGTACTGATGATTTTCACATGTGGCAGGTCGCAGCAAAGTTATCGCTGACTTTTGATGATAATGGCGCATGCGATCCTGCTTATCCTCAAAAGTTTTTGCAAGATAAGACTGCAGATAAGGACAGTTACACCTTCGCGCTGCCCAAGACCGCCCCGACCCGCAAGGGCTGGGCGTTCGACGGCTGGAACACCGAGAGGGACGGGTCGGGCGATCAGTTCACCGACAAGACCGAGGTCTCCAAGTCCACGACCGTCTACGCCCAGTGGAAGTGGGTGCCCCGCGACGTCACCGTGACCTTCGACGAGAACGGCGGCGAGACCAAGGCCGACCCCGCCTCCCAGACCAAGACCACCGAGCCGGGCAAGACCTCGTTCACCTTCGCGCTGCCCAAGACCGCCCCGACCCGCAAGGGCTGGGCGTTCGACGGCTGGAACACCGAGAGGGACGGGTCGGGCGATCAGTTCACCGACAAGACCGAGGTCTCCAAGTCCACGACCGTCTACGCCCAGTGGAAGTGGGTGCCCCGCGACGTCACCGTGACCTTCGACGAGAACGGCGGCGAGACCAAGGCCGACCCC
>CABUOA010000010.1 GCA_902493145.1 uncultured Collinsella sp.
GTGCAGACTCGGCGATAAGCGCGGTATCGGTATCCAGATAGCGCAGGCGTTTGCCAATGACCACGTCGTCGATATGGAGCCTTGGGTTCAAACCGCCCGCAATGCCCGAAAACACAACAGCCTGCGGAGCATACTTGCTAATGAGGTGCTGTGTTGCAGCGGCGGCGTTCACCGTGCCCATGCCCGCCGTTGTGGCGACAACTGTCAGGCCGTCGAGCCCGCCGGTCACAACGTTCAAGCCCGCCTCCTGTACCATGCAAACGTTACTCAACTCTTCCTTAATCTGCATGATCTCTTTTTCGAGCGCACCGATAATCGCGATGGTAGCCATGCCATTCCCCAAACCTATTCGAAATTCTCAACCACGGTATGGTACCAGCATTTTGTTTGACCTCGCCAAACGAACACGCTAAGCCAGTGCAGCTCGCGTATCAAACAGAGCCTTTGCAATCGCGGCCGTAACCTCGCTCGAGCGGTCGCTCCACGGCATCGATGTCATGACGCCCATGACATAGGTACGGCCATCGATGTCGATAAGGCCCGCATCGCATGTCGAATAGTAACCATCCTCGCTGACCCAACCCACCTTGTTGCACATCTTAAAGGGTAGTCAATTTGGGACGGGCTTGTTAGCCAATGGCCGACCTGAGCTCCGCACGGCGCTTTTTCATGCCGGCCATAACGGCATTGCGCAGCTCGGGCATGCGCGCGGTATCCATCTGGGGCACGCCCTCAAGCTTATAGGGAATACCCAGTTGCTCGTACTTGACGACACCCATCGTGTGATACGGCAGCATTTCCAGGCCCACCACGTTGTGCCATGGAGCGATCAGGCGACCGAGCTTCTCGCATTCCTCCGCCGTGTCGGTAATGCCCGGCACCACCACATGGCGAATAACAACCTTAATCTTGCGATGGGCAAGCTCATCGCCAAACGCCAGGATGCGCGCAGGATCGCAACCGGTCAGCTTTTTATGCTCAACCGGATCGGCATGCTTGATGTCGAGCAGCACCATATCGGTCTCGTTGAGAACAGCATCGAACTTCTCCGGATGCTTGGGATCAAATGCATAGCCACAGCTGTCTAGGCAGGTGTGTACGCGGCCATCGGGGTTGTTGTGCATCACGCGGAACAGGTCGGCCAAAAACTCGGGCTGCAGGAGCGGTTCGCCGCCAGAAACGGTAATGCCGCCGCTACGGTAGAACTCATGGTTGCTCTGGAACTCGTCCATCAGATGCTCGACGGTCACCATCGTGCCGCCGTTAACAGACCAGGTATCGGGATTGTGGCAATACGCGCAGCGCATGGGACAGCCCTGAACAAACACCACAAAGCGGATGCCGGGTCCGTCGACCGTTCCCATCGTCTCGATCGAATGCACGCGACCCAGGGCATACGCAGAGTCCTCGGAATGAGCATCCACACCCTCAAGCGTCATCTCAGCCATTCCCGCAACCTTGCCTCTCTTTGGTTTTTGTCAATTAAAATGCCAGAGCCATTCTAGCCCATACGCCTGATGGCGAAACGGTTTAGCGGTCAATTTGATCGTCCTATTTGACTCCACGCAAAAGCGGCGGGAAGGTCGTCACAACCCGCTCGCCGCCGAAGCAATAGAAATCGATAGACGCCAGGCCCTACGCCTTAAGCGTAAGCACCGCGCCAAAGGCGGTCGGGCCGCAGTGGCTCGAGATGACGCCGCCGACCTGAGTCCAGGTAACGTCCTTAAAGCCCAGGTCGTGCGCATAGACTTCCATATCGTCGCGCAGCTCCTCGGAAAGGCCCACCGAATACGCCAAGCCAATGTGCGAATAGTCGATCTCGCCCTTCTCAACCATGTGATCGATAAAGGCGCGGGCGCACTTGAGCATAGAGCCGCGGAACTTCTTGGTGGCCACGAACTTGCCACCCGTCACCTCAATGCAGGGCTTAATCTTGAGCAGATGGGCGCCTAAGAACGCGACGTTGGACAAGCGACCGCCCGCCTTAAGGAAGGCAAGGTCGGTAGGAACAAAGCCCAGCAGCACGCGGTCCATGACGGAATTGGTGAAGGCGAAAATCTCGTCGACGGTGGCATCGGGGTGAGCCTCGATGTATTTGGCGGTCTCGACGACAACAAGCGACTGGCCCACCGAGACAAAGCGCGTGTCCATGGAGAACACGTAGTCGCGCCCCGCAGCCGCAATCTTCGAGGACTGATGCGAGCAGGTCGTTACCTCGGAATATGCAAGATGCAAAATGGTCGCGTCGGGCTGCTCGGCGTGAATGCGGTCGTACACATGCGCAAAATCCGCCGGCGAGCAACCGCTGGTCTTGGGCATCACACCAAACTCGTTGCAGCGCGAGTAAATCTCAAGCGGGTCGATCGATCCGTCTTCGACGGTCTCGTCACCAATCGTGACATGCATGGGCACGCGCACGATGCCATAGCGCTCGCAGAGCTCCGGCGTCACATCCGAACCAGACTCAACCACGATTACGTACTTGCCCATTATCATCACAACCCATCTCGACGTTGGCTTTTGAATATGTGACGCACGTCCGCCGTCCTGCTGCAGAACGGCCTCCAAGCGCCAAAGAGACGCCGCCCCTTGCACACAACAAAGGACAGCGTCTCCCTGGAAAACTCCGTGCTTATCTGAGATTCTACACGGTTTATTAAGGAGTGTTACTTATTCCGCAAACGGTAGCTATACGCGATAAACGGTAGCAAGCAAGAATCCAGAACGCTCAACCCATTAGGAGAGTTCCGCCTAAAGGGTGACTACACAGGACCCCGCCGGGGCTGTTTGGGCTACCTCCCAAAATATTCCGCAGGACGCAAGAAGCCCTCGCCGCACGAAGTGCGCAGCGAGGGCTTCTTGCATGTCCGAGGACGTTTTGGGAGGTAGCCCAAACAGCCCCAGCGATCCTGCGGGAGTTAAACCCCTTTAGAACTTGTCGTGGAAGGTACGCGAAATGACCTCGTCCTGCTGCTCCTTGGTGAGCGTGTGGAAGTTCACGGCATAGCCGGAAACGCGGATGGTCAGCTGCGGATACTTCTCGGGGTGAGCCTGAGCGTCGAGCAGCGTCTCACGGTTGAAGACGTTGATGTTCAGGTGGTGGCCACCCTTCTCGGCGTAAGCGTCGAGCATGTGGACCAGGTTATCGGCCTGAGTCTCGGAAACTTCAGAAACCTTCATAATGTGTCTCCTTCGATTGATAGGCGCCGGCCGAAACCGGCGCGCTAATCAGTAATCGTTATTGTTAGTATAGCACTAACAATAGTTACTCGCCCAGCTGATCAAGGTCGATATCGCCAAAGAACACCTGGTCCTCCTTGCCGAGCGCGCCCGGGATGATGGAGAAGGTGTTGGAGATGCCGTCCTGAGCATCGCGGAACGGGAGCTTGGAAACCGAAGACAGCGAAGCGATGGCGCCGTGGCTATCGCGCTTGTGCATGGGGTTAGCACCCGGGGCGAAGGGCTGGCCAGCCTTGCGGCCATCAGGCGTAGAACCGGTCTTCTTGCCGTACACGACGTTGGAGGTAATGGTCAGAACCGAGGTCGTAGGCACGGAGTTGCGGTAGGTGTCGTTCATGCGGATGTACTCCATGAACTGGTGCACAACGTCGTGAGCGATCTGGTCGACGCGGTCGTCGTCGTTACCGTACTTGGGAAACTCGCCCTCGGTCTCGAAGTCGACAATGATGCCGTTCTCGTCGCGGACGGGGTGGACCTTGGCGTACTTGATGGCGGACAGGGAGTCAGCCACGACGGAAAGGCCAGCAATGCCCGTAGCGAACCAGCGGTGCACGTGCTTGTCGTGCAGAGCCATCTGGATGCGCTCGTAGCAATACTTATCGTGCATGTAGTGAATGATGTTCAGCGAGTTGACGTACACGCCAGCGAGCCACTTCATCATGTCGTTGTACTTGGCCACGACGTCGTCGTAATCGAGCGTATCGCCCTCGACGGCGCGATACTTGGGGCCGACCTGCTTCTTGGAGACCTCGTCAACACCGCCGTTGAGTGCGTACAGCAGGCACTTGGCCAGGTTGGCGCGGGCGCCGAAGAACTGCATCTCCTTGCCGATGCGCATGGAGGACACGCAGCAGGCAATGCCGTAGTCGTCGCCGTGGTAGACGCGCATGAGGTCGTCGTTCTCGTACTGAATCGAGGAGCTGGCGACAGAAGTCTTGGCGCAGAACTTCTTGAAGTTCTCGGGCAGACGGGTCGACCACAGAACGGTCATGTTGGGCTCGGGGCTGGTGCCCATGTTCTCGAGCGTGTGCAGGTAGCGGTAGCTCATCTTGGTAACGAGCGTACGGCCGTCAACACCCATGCCGCCGATGGACTCGGTGACCCACTGCGGATCGCCGGTGAACAGGGCCTGGTACTCGGGGGTACGGGCAAACTTGACCATGCGGAGCTTCATGATGAAGTGATCCACGAACTCCTGGATCTGCTCCTCGGTGAAGGTACCGTTGGCAAGGTCGCGCTCAGCGTAGATGTCGATGAACGTAGAGGTGCGGCCGATGGACATAGCGGCGCCGTTCTGCTCCTTGACGGAAGCGAGGTAGGCGAAGTACATCCACTGGATGGCCTCCTGCGTGTTGGTAGCAGGGTTGGAAATGTCGAAACCATAGGTCTCGGCCATCATCTTGAGCTCGCCGAGGGCGCGGATCTGCTCCTGCAGCTCCTCACGATCGCGGATGTTGTCGGCGGTCATGACCGTCGGGGTGGAAGCCTTCTGGGCCTCCTTGTCCTTGATCAGGTAGTCGACACCGTACAGGGCGACACGACGGTAGTCGCCGATGATGCGGCCGCGGCCATAGCCATCGGGCAGACCGGTGATGATGTGGGCCGAACGGCAGGCGCGCATCTCGGGGGTGTAGACATCGAAAACGCCGGCGTTGTGGGTCTTGCGCTCGAAGGTGTAGCGCTCGACAACGTTCTCGTCGATCTTGTAGCCGTGCTGGCTGGCAGCCTGGCAAGCGATGCGGATACCACCGTTGACGTGCAGCGCGCGCTTGAGCGGCTTGTCGGTCTGGAGGCCGACGATGGTCTCCTTGTCGCGATGGGCGTTATCGATGTAGCCAGCGGGGTGGCTCACGATACCCGTGACGGTCTTGGTGTCCATATCGAGGACGCCGCCCTGCTCGCGCTCCTTGAGCAGCAGGTCGAGAACCTCGCCCCACAGCTCCTTGGTACGCTCGGTCGGACCGGCGAGGAACGACTCGTCGCCCTCGTAGGGGGTGTAGTTCTTCTGGATGAAGTCTCGGACGTCAACTTCTCCCGTCCAGATGCCTTCCTTGAAGCCTTCCCATGCCTCCTGCATTGTGTAACCACGCTCCTAGTTACGTGTAATGCGGCGCTCTCTCACACCGCTGCTTATTGAATTCTTGAATTATCGGCTTGCACTACCGGCTTCTTCCGTTCTTCACCACACGTTGGTACAGGGAAAAACGTATGTCCACCTTGGAACTGCAACCCAAAAACCCAAGATTTCACCCGTTTGAGAAGGATAACATAGCGACCCTCTCCATCTGGGCTGTTATATGTTTCTTTTTTTATACCATTAGTGCGTTTTTTACAAACCCGCAGGAAATGCGAGCGCGAACAACTACCGTTCACCGATTTGTTTGGTATTTTTCCTTGCCTTTATACGACGTTCACTCTAGCTGTTATGCCAGCTTTAGCAGGGTAAAGTGCCTCTGAGTAGGCTTTGGGACATGCCTAACGATCTGCCCCAAACTTTACTGGCACCGACGGTGTACGGAGGTCGCCTAAAGGTAGTTTTCTTGGCATGTCCCAAAATCTACCGTATAGGGCGCGCGTGCAGGGGTATCATCTTTCACCGAAAATAGTTTCTAGTGTTAGGGGTTTTCGGTGGAAGATACCGATTTCCATGAGCTTGGGAGTCAGCTCCTTACCGAGTTTGGCGGCATTCACCAGCGCGTTTCGCGCTTTGTGGACAAAGCTCTCAGCGGCGAGATGGCTGTCATGCGCGCCCTTATGCTCGCTGGCGGTTCGCTCACGCCGAGCGAACTCGCTGATCGCGCCTGGGTCTCGAACGCCCGCATTGCCAATATCCTACGCGCTCTCGAAGCCAAGGGCTGGGTTGAGCGTGAGCACTCAAAGACCGACCGTCGTCGCGTACACGTCATAGTGACCGACAAGGGATTCCAGGATCTCGAAATCAAACGCCGGGAATTCGAGGACCGCACCGCGGCTTTCCTCGAACAGCTCGGCGAAACAGATACCCAAGAGATGGTGCGTCTTCTAAGGCGTGCCAACGAAATTATCGACCACAATCAAGAAAGGAGAGATGCCGAGTGAGGATTCTCAAGCTCTTTAAAAAGCATGTCCTGGCACTGCTCGCAGCTATCGTACTTATCGTAATCAGCTGCAACGCCGATCTGGCGCTGCCTACCTATATGAGCGACATCGTCGACGTGGGCGTGCAGCAAGGCGGCATCGCCTCGCCCGTGCCCGACACCATTCGCGCCGAATCGCTCGACGACCTCGAACTCTTTATGAGCGCCAAGGACGCCAAAGCTGTGGAGGCCGTGTTTAGTAAGGCGGACAATAACGGCATTCGAACGTACAAGGGCACCGAGGAGGAGCGCGGCGACGGCGACAAGATTGCCGACATCATGAGCCTGCCTGAGACCGTCGTGCTCGCCTTCAACCAGGGCATTGACGCCGACTCCATGGGCGACATGACCGGCGCATCCACCGAGGCAAGCGATGGCGGCGCCGCTCAGGCCATGCCCACCCCCGAGCAGATGGCAGCGATGACACCCGAGCAGCTCGCCGAGATGCAGCAGAAGGCCGCAGCCGCGCAGAGCATGCAAAAGCAGATCGACGCCGACGGCGGTAAGATCACCATGAAGAGCCTGCGCCTAGGCGTTGAAGGCGGTCTTATCGATCAGGGCAAGCTCGTCGAGGGCGCCAACGATATGGCTGACAAAATGGGCTCCATGTCGGGCTCCATCGTCACCCAGCGCGCCGTGAGCTACGTGCAGGACGAGTACAAGGCACAGGGCATCGACCCCGCTGACGTGCAGAACGCCTACCTGGGCCGCATGGCGACCACGATGTTTGGTCTGTGTCTGGTGTCGCTGGTCGCCACCATCCTGACCGGCGCCGTGGCTTCGCGCACCGCCTGCTCCATCGCCCGCGACCTGCGCCGCGAGACCTTCAACAAGGTTATGCACTTCTCGCCGGCCGAGGTGGGCAAGTTTAGCCAGGCCTCGCTCATCACCCGCTGCACCAACGACATTCAGCAGATTCAGATGGCCGCAACCCTGTTTATCCGCATGTGCCTGATGGCTCCCGTCATGGGCATCGTCGCCGTCATGCGCGTCCTGGCCAACCATACCGGCCTGGAGTGGACCATCGCTGTGGCCATCATCGCGGTTTCGGCTGTCGTCGGCGTGCTCATGGGCCTCACCATGCCCAAGTTCAAAAAGATGCAGAGCTTTGTTGACCGCGTGAACCTTACCGCCCGTGAGCTGCTCGACGGCCTTATGCCCATCCGCTCGTTCAACCGCGAGGAGCATGAGCTCGAACGTTTTGACAAGGCATCACTCGACCTGATGACCACGCAGCTCTACACCAACCGCGCCATGAGCTTTATGATGCCGCTCATGATGCTCGTCATGAACTGCATCACCGTACTTATCGTCTGGTTTGGCGCGCAGGGCGTGTCCGACGGCGTGATGCAGGTCGGCAACATGATGGCGTTTATCTCCTACACCATGCAGATCGTCATGGCGTTTATGATCCTCACCATGGTTTCGGTTATCCTGCCCCGCGCCGAGGTCGCAGCCGAGCGCGTGGAAGAGGTCATCACTTGCCCCACCAGCATCAACGACCCTGTCTCGCCCAAACTGCCCGCGGCCAGCGCGCCGCGCGGTGAGCTCACCTTCCGCGACGTGAGCTTCCAGTATCCCGATGCCCGCGCCGACGTCATCAGCGGCGTAAACTTCACCACGCACGCCGGTCAGATGCTCGGCATCATTGGTTCCACGGGCTCGGGCAAGTCCACACTTGTGCAGCTGATACCGCGCCTGTACGACGTCACGGGCGGCAGCATTTCGCTCGACGGCATCGACGTGCGCGACATGACCCTTTCCGAGCTGCGCCGCCGTATTGGTTACATCCCGCAGCAGGGGCGCCTGTTCTCGGGCACCGTCGAGAGTAACCTCAAGTTTGCCGGCGACATGGTGAGCGACGAGGACATGCACCGGGCGGCACGCATCGCCCAGGCCGAGGACTTTATCGCCGAGCGCGAGGGCGGCTACGACTCCCCCATCAGCCAGGGCGGCTCCAATGTTTCGGGTGGTCAGCGCCAGCGTCTGGCCATCGCCCGCGCGTTGGCTAAAAAGCCCGAGGTCGTGGTGTTCGATGATTCGTTTAGCGCGCTTGACTACAAGACCGACGCGCGCCTGCGCGAGGAGCTCGCCAAAAACGTCACCGACGCCGCGCTCGTAGTCGTGGCCCAGCGCATCGCGACCATCATGCACGCCGACCAGATCATCGTGCTCGACGACGGCCACGTGGTGGGCACCGGCACGCACGAGAAGCTGCTGCACAACTGCCCGGCGTACCTGGAGATCGCACAGTCGCAGCTTTCCGCCGAGGAGTTGGGGCTTACCCAAGAAGAGATTGAAGCCGTCATGGAAGGAGGCGAGCGCTAATGGCAGACGAGACCAAGACTCAGATTCCTAAGCCCACCCGCCGGCGCGGTCCCATGGGCCGCATGGGTGGCATGGGCCGCGGCGAAAAGGCCAAGGACTTTAAGGGCACCATGAGGCAGCTACTCGGCTATATCGGTCAGCACAAGATTGCCGTGTTTGCCGCCGTCGCCTTTGCCGTGTGCTCGGTCATCTTTAACATTGTGGGACCCAAGGTGCTCGGCCAGGTTACGACCAAACTGTTCGAAGGCCTGGTCTCCAAGGTCAACGGTACCGGCGATGTCGACTTTGCCTGGATCGCCAAGACGCTCGGCTTTTTGCTCTGTCTGTATCTGGCAAGCTCTGTCTGCAGCCTCATCCAAGGCTGGCTTATGACCGGCGTCACGCAGAAGATCTGCTATCGCATGCGCAAGGAGATCGCCGCCAAGATCGCCGTTGTGCCGATGAGCTACTTCAACGGCCACAGCAAGGGCGACGTACTCAGCCGCATCACCAACGACGTCGATACGCTGGGCCAGTCGCTCAACCAGAGCGTGACGCAGCTCATCACGTCGGTAACGCAGATTATCGGCGTGCTCGTCATGATGCTGTCGATCAGCCTGCCGCTCACCGGCGTTACCGTGCTCACGCTGCCGGCAGCCGCGATTATCCTGACCGTAATGATTCACTTCTCGCAGCCGTACTTCCGCGAGCAGCAGCAGGTTTTGGGCGCCGTCAACGGCATTATCGAGGAAGACTTTGCCGGCCAGAACGTCATTCAGGTGTTCGACCGCGCCGAGGCCTCGATCGAGGAGTTCGACCGTCAAAACGACCGCCTCTTTATTAGTGGCTGGCGCTCGCAGTTCCTGTCGGGCCTGATGATGCCGCTTATGAGCTTGGTGGGTAACATGGGCTACGTGGGCGTCGTCGTGGTGGGCGCGCAGCTCGCGCTGACCGGCAATGCCACGCCCGGCGACATTCAAAGCTTTATCCAGTACGTGCGCAACTTTACGCAGCCTGTGCAGCAGCTGGGCAACGTGAGCAACACGATGCAGTCGATGGCCGCCGCCACCGAGCGTGTCTTTGAGTTCCTGGCAGCGCCCGAGGAGGAGCAGAAAGCCGACGCGCAGATTCCCGAGAAGCGCCCCGGCCACGTGGAGTTTGACCATGTCAAGTTTGGCTACACGCCCGACAAGACCATCATCCACGACTTTAGCTGCGAGGCGCAGCCCGGCCAGACCATCGCCATCGTCGGCCCCACCGGCGCCGGCAAGACCACGCTCATCAAGCTGCTGCAGCGCTTCTACGACGTGGACGGCGGTTCGCTGCGTGTCGAGGGCGTCGACGTGCGCGACTGGGACCGCGCGGCACTTCGCGGCGAGTTTGCCATGGTGTTGCAGGATACCTGGCTGTTTAACGGCACCATCCGCGAGAACATCCGCTACGGACGCCCCGACGCGAGCGATGCCGAGGTCGAAGCCGCTGCACGCGCCGCACGCTGCGACCACTTTATCCATACGCTCGCCGGTGGCTACGACTTTATGATTAACGAGGAGGGCACTAACCTGTCGCAGGGTCAGCGCCAGCTCGTGACCATCGCCCGTGCCATTTTGGCCGACCGCCCGGCGCTGATTCTAGACGAGGCGACTTCCAACGTGGACACCCGCACCGAGGAGCTCATTCAGCGTGCCATGGATGCGCTGATGCAGGGCCGTACCAGCTTTGTCATCGCGCACCGTCTGTCCACGATCCGCAGCGCCGACGTAATCTTGGTGATTCGCGACGGCGACATCGTCGAGAAGGGCACACACGACGAGCTGCTCGCCCAAGGCGGCTTCTACGCCGACCTGTACAACTCGCAGTTCGACGAAGCGGCGTAGATTCGACCGCAGGGAACGGATGACGCCCGAGAACGGGGGCACAGGACAACCTGCGCCCCCGTTTTGTGTCCTTTGGGCCTCGAGCCGCCTCCCCTGGGACCTGATTGACGGCCCACTCCAAGCCCTGTGGGCAAAAAATGGCAAATATGAGTACTGTCACCTTTTTAGTAACAGCCAAAACAGCCCCAAATGCTGCTCACACGGCTTGCACGCGCTCCTAAATTGATCAAACAGCCCTATAGCGGACTTATATGCGTTGAGGTTAATGAACATATTTGCTGTTATGTCTATTATCTTATACCGTCAATATGGCACTACGATAGCAACAGTACTCATATTTGGCATTTTTTTCCCACAGGACTTAGAGAACGCCAAAAAATCTAGCAATGCCAGCGAGCAAACCGCGTCAGCCGATGCAAGGAGTGTCCCCAAGTGCCGGCAGATAAGGAACGTCCCTAACTGCCAGGTTTGAAAGGTAGTCATTGGGGACGTTCTTAAACGACTAGTCAAACAATAACGTCCCCAACGACCACTCATTTAAGTACGTCCCCAATGAGTGCCCCTGGAGCAAGACAACGCCGCAGGTAGAGGGCGGACAGCGAGCGCCGTCCAGAGCGAACAAATTGGCATGAAAAAGGCAAGGCATAGACCTTCTGGTCATGCCTTGCCTTTTGAATGACAAATTGTCGCTCTGGGCGGCGCGCAACGTCGAGCCGTTACGCGGGTTGGTAAACCCGCGTAACTAAATACGTTCCGCGATCTCGTGGATGAGGTAGTCGGTCTTTTCCCAGCCCAGGCACGGGTCGGTGATTGACTTGCCAAAGACGCCGCCGTCGACCGGCTGGTTGCCGTCCTCCAGGTAGGACTCGATCATAAAGCCCTTGACCAGCTTGGAGATGGACTCGTTGCGGCGGCAGCTGTCGAGCACCTCCTTGCAAATGCGATACTGCTCCAGCGGACGCTTGCCCGAGTTGTCGTGGTTGCAGTCGATGACCGCTGCCGGGTTGGCGTAGCCGGCGTGCTCGGTGTAGCGCTCGGCCAGGCGCTCGAGGTGCTCGTAGTGGTAGTTGGGGTAGGTGCGCCCATCGAGACCGATGTAGCCGCGCATGACGGCGTGCGCAAGCGGGTTGCCATCGCACTCGACTTCCCAGTTACGGAAGATGAAGCTCTGGTGCGCCTGTGCGGCGTAAATGGAGTTGAGCATAACGGTGGTAGAGCCGGCAGTGGGATTCTTCATGCCGACGGGTACCGAAATGCCGCTCGACACCAGACGGTGCTCCTGGTTCTCGACCGAGCGTGCGCCCACGGCAACATAGCTCAGCAGGTCAACGAGGTACTGGTAGTTGGACGGGTAGAGCATCTCGTCGGCGGTGAAGAAGCCCGTTTCCTCAATAACGCGCAGGTGCATATGGCGGATGGCCTTGACGCCCTCGAGCAGGTCGTCGGGAGCCTCGGGGTTGGGGTTGTGCAGCAGGCCCTTGTAACCGGTGCCCTTGGTACGCGGCTTGTTGGTGTAGACGCGCGGAATGATGATGAGCTTGTCCTTGACCTCCTCGGCGGTCTTGGCCAGTCGGTTCATGTACTCAAGCACCGAGTCCTCGCGGTCGGCAGAGCACGGGCCGATGATAAGCACCTTGCGTGCGTCCTCGCCGGTAAAGACTTTGACGACCTCGGCGTCAAATGCCTGCTTTTTGGCGGTAAGCTCGGCAGAAAGCGGCATTTCCTCGCGGATCTCCATGGGGATCGGCAGCCTGCGTTTGAAATCCATGGCCATAGGGGCCTCCTCAATCTATAGAGAGAGCAATAAGCGTATTGTCGAGTGCTCGGCATTATCCGCTGTCGCACGCTAAAGTGCAAGCACGACCAACCAAAAAGGGAATGGATAACGCGCGGGTCGCTTACCACGAGAGTGGATAATCTCCCGTTTTTGGCCTAGGATCGCGCTGAAAGTGGGAGATTATCCACTCTCGTCGAGCAAGCGTCCGAAAATCCTCGCTCGTGGCCCCTTTTCCTCCGTCCCCGAGGGAACGGGACTCGTCTGCCGAATGATTGATGCGGCGACGGCGCGCCCATGTCACACTCAGAGGTGGCCTGACCCACCTTGGAAGGAGCCTCCATGAGCCTTGACAACGTAACCCTGCGCGCCGCCACGCTCGACGACCTGGCTGGCATCGCCGCCATCTACAACCAGCTGTGGTGCAACACGCTGCGCAACCGCGGTGACGTCGAAGCTGCCGATTTCTGCGCGCGCTTTAACATCACCATGCAGCTACAGCGCTCACCTATCGCGCTTGTCGCCGAGGCCGAGGGCCGCATTATCGCCGCCTGCTGCATCGGCATCTTCGAGGACGGCAAGCCGCGTACCAATCCCACGTGGGTGCCCTGCTACGACGAGATGTTCGCCCAGGCAACCGAGATGGCAAAGACCGCCGACGCCAAGCTCGAGGGCTCGCTCTTTGGCGACAGCCGCGAGAAGGCCACGGCCGACCGCTTTGCCGCCACGGGCAATGAGTATGCCCAGGGCCAGCTCAACCTCATCATCATCGTGCCCGAGTGGCAGGGCAAAGGGCTCGGCCGCGCGCTCATCGACCTTGCCCGCGCCGAGCTCGCCCGGGCAGGCTGCACCAAGTTCTTCCTGATGAGCGACTGCAACTCTGACTGGCAGTTCTACGAGCACCTCAACATGAAGCGCATCCTAGAAGATCACAGCCAAGACACCGGCGACGGCTTTATCGTCTACATGTACGGAGGCGACACGCAGGATTAGCCTGTGTGCCGCCTCATGGGCTTTCTCCAAGACAGCCCAAACCGGTCAGCCATACCAAATAGAGACCTGCCAAAAAGGGACAGGTTTATTTTGGCAGGTTTTATCTGGGAAAACACCAAGGCCGCCGCGAGGGAACTACTTTCCCTCGCGGCGGCCTTCTAACAGCAAAAACCAAGTGAGTAGATTTTTTGCAGGAATCCGAGCACACGCCAAATCGCCACAGCGCTGACCTGCAGTTTTACCGAGCATTTGTCGCGATGTGCTCGGTAAATCCAAAAAAGTCTACTCACTTGCATCTGAGGCGCACCGGATCGGCAAAAAACCGCCGCGAAAGGGATCCGGACCCTTCGCGGCAGTTGTTAATACGCCGAACTTGTTATCGCAAAAGCCAATCACGCGCCGAGACCACGCTACAGTCTTTCGACTCATACGTTGAATCCACGCGGGCCACAACATAGCGCGCATCTTTTGCAATGTCGATCTCATCGCATACAGCCTGTAAATGGCGGGCGTACTTATCGTGATACGTTCTGGATGATTTTATTTCGATAGCCTTGGGACTCCCTGAGTTTGTGCAGTCGAGCAAATCGATTTCTCGCTTGCCGTCGTCCCTATAGAAATACAACTCGGGATTCTCGCCCACGTTGAGATGGCTCTTCGCCGTTTCGGAAACGATGAGGTTTTCGAAAACTGCCCCCAGATAAGGGCTCTCCAAAAGTTGCTCCAGTGATCCAATTTTGAGCAAGTAGCAGAGCAGCCCCGTGTCGTAAAAATAAAGCTTGGGCGTTTTAGTCAAACGTTTCCTGGCATTTGCATAATAAGGCTGCAGTGAAAACGTCAGGTAGCTCTGCTCCAGGATAGACAACCAGCTTTTAATGGTCGATACGTTCACACCCGTATCTCGAGAAAGCGAAGATATATTAATGAGAGCACCGGCGCTCTGGGCAATTATGGACAGTAACTTATGAAACTCCGCTTTATTGCGCACGTCAAGCAAGCCCACAACATCGCGCTCAACATAGGTATCAATATAGCTGGGGAAATAAACCGAGGACGGCATTCCGGCGGAACGCAGGCGAGGGTATCCCCCTTCGAGCGCAAACAAATCCACTTCCAACTGCCCCTGCTGGCCCCTCTCCGCTTCTCGAAACGAAAATGGCAGCAATTTTAAGATCCCGACTCGCCCGGCAAGAGACTGGCCGATGCTTTTCATCATCAAAAAGTTTTGCGATCCCGTAAGGATGTATTGACCGGCATCTCCCCGCTCATCCGAAACAACCTGGATCATCGAGAACAAATCCGGGGCGTATTGCGCCTCATCGATGATGAGTCCGCCCTTTCGGTTGCGGATAAAACTCACCGGATCCTCCAAGGCCGCGCGCCTCGTTTGGGGGTCCTCAAGCGTGACATAGGAATAGTCGGGAAAGGCATGCCTAACCAGCGTAGACTTTCCGCTCTGCCTAGGCCCCGTCAACGACACAACAGGAAACCAACCCGCCATGCGAATGAGCAACTCATGCAAATCCCTGTTAATGTACTCGGCCATATCAACGCCCCTTATAACGCTGTTACCATAATCGTATAGTATCATTTGCCATAATCTCGCAGTAGCGTTTTCCATAATCTTGTAGTAGTGTTTTCCACAATCTTATAGTAGCCCAGTTCAAAAACGTTATTTATAGAGCCGAAATCTCAGACCCTAAATAACAATAGCCACCACAATGGGAACTGTCCCCATTGCGGTGGCTTGCAGGCGAGTTGACTTATTCGACTATCGCGGGCCGGCCGTGTCCGAGTCTAGAGCGTGGCAAGTCGCTTGGATTCGCGGACGGCGAGGGCGATGGAGATAAGACCAGTGATGGCGTCAGCCGCCACCAAGGCAAACCAGACACCCTGAACGCCCATCATGTTGCCAAGCAGGTACATAAGCGGCACGGAGCAGATCACGTAGCGGAGCAGACCGGTGAACGTGGCGATACCCACCTTCTCAACCGCCTGGAAGTACATCGACATGGTCATGGCAAGATAGCCCAGGGCCACGGCCAGGATAACGATGCGCGTGGCGTTGGCGGCAACCTCGACGAGCGCCGGGTCGCTACCAGCAAAAAAGGCGCAGACCGGCGTTGCGGCCACCCATAGCACAGCAGACACCGCAGCAAGCGTCACGACCTGGTACTTAAGCGTGCAGGAGAGCGTTTCCTTGAGGCGCGCCCACGCCTTGGCGCCGGCGTTGAAGGCGGCAATGGGCTGCAGGCCGTACGAGAAGCACTGGGCGACCATCATGGTAATGTAGAGGATGTAGCCGTTGATCACACCAAAGGCCGCGATGTAGAGCGAACCCATGTCGCCGCCGAGCTGGCCAAGCAACGAGTTGGCAACGGTGTTGAAGATGAACGTGGCAGCTTGCACCAAAAAGAACGGGAAACCAATCTTAATGATCTGGCCGCAGATGGCCATGTCGAGTTTGAGGTCGGCGGCGCTGATCTGGAGCTGCGACTTCTTACCGCCGATGAACCAGAAGATACCGATGGCCCAGATACCGATGGAAAGACCGTAGTACACGCCAGCTCCCATAACGCCAAGCTTGAGCACAAACGTGGAAAGCGCAAGCCAGCAGATAGCGACGATGGCAGACACGGTCATGAGGTTGGCCTGGATCTGAACCTTCTCGTCCACACGCATGACGGCGGTGACCATCTGACCAATGACCGTGAGCGGCAGCAGCACGGAGAAGGTGCGCACGCCGGCAACGGTATCGGTCATGATGTCGGGCGTGGCGCCGAAGAATGCGCAGATGGGCTCGGTAAACACAGCCATCACCACAGCAAGCAGCACACTCACAATCGTGGTAAGCCAAAAACCCTGGCTAAACGCCTTGCTGGCGCCCTTAATGTCGCCGGCACCCAAAAGGTTGCCCACCACGGCGGGCACGCCGGTGCCAAACAGGTTGCCAAAGGCCAGGTTAATGTACTCGACCGACATGATGATCGAAACACAGGCCAGGCCGTGTGCACCCAGGCCCCAACCCATCACGAGGCCCTCAAGGACCACCATGATAATCTGGGCGAGCATACCCTGGCCGGTGATGATGGTGTACTTGCGCACCAGGCCGGGAATCGGCTGCGAGGCAAGCTCACGCTCCTCCTCAACAGCGGCGGTTGTCTCTTCTGCCATTGTTCTCCCCTTTCCATGAGAGATTGATGAATGGATGGATGAATGGATGGGCGGCACGCACAGGCTGTGGCACCGCCCAGCGATGCAGCAGCCCCGCTAGGCCTCGTAGACCACCTTGCCGGCAATCATCGTGAGAGACGCCGTGGCCTCGAGGACCTCAGCCGGTTCGCAGTCAAAGAGGTTGCGGTCGAGCACACAGATATCAGCCTGTTTGCCGCATGCGAGCGTACCGATGCGATCCTCGGCATGCATGGCGTAGGCGCTGCCGTAGGTGTAGGCGCGCAGGGCCTCGGCCATGGTAATGCGCTCCTGGGGGAACCAGCCCTCGGGGTTGGAGCCGTCCTCGAGCATGCGGAAGACCGCGCCGTACACCTCCTCCATGGGCTCCAAGCCCACAACGGGGAAGTCGCTGCCCAAGTGCACCACGGCACCGCTGGCAAGCAGGCTGTGCAGGGGCCACGAAAGCGCTGCACGCTCGGGGCCCACGGCATCGTCCTTGGCAAGGTCAGCCATATCGAGCAGCATGTGCCACGGTTGCATGCCGGGGCATATACCAAGCTCCGCGTAGCGCGGCAGATCCTCGGGCTGAACCGTCTCGTTGTGCTCCATGGAGTGGCGGCAACCCCGCTTACCATGCAAGCGCTCGCCCTCCTCAAAGCAATCAAGCACAAAACGCACCGAGCGATCGCCGATCGTATGGACGCGCGTGTCAACGCCCCATTCCTGCGCCCTGACAATGGCGGCACGGATGCGCTCTGGATCCTCCGCGGGCTCACCGCAGGTATCGGGCGCATTGCTATAGGGTTCAAGCATCCAAGCGGTGTGGTCGGAGCACACGCCATCAAGAAACTGCTTAAAGCCGTGCCACTCGACCTGCGTACCCGAGAAGGCGTATTTCTCCTTGATCTGCTCGAGCGTTAAGGACTCGTTTTCGAACAGATCGGTGTACAGGAACACGCGCAGTGGCAAGTCGCCCTTGGCATTAAGACCTGCCAACACCGCATACGGGTTTTCCATGCTCACAAACGTAGGATTGACCATGCCGACCGTAGTGATTCCCAGGGCATTGGCGCGCCGGGCGGTTTTTGCAAACGACGCGTCAACAACCTCGGGCGCTGGGTCGTAGACCTCGTCCATAAAGAAGACGCCGGCGTTGTTGGAAAACACGCCCGTCAGATTGCCCTCGGCATCCTTAAGGATCTTGCCGCCTGCGGGATCGGGCGTCTGCGAAGTTACTCCCACCTTGTTGATGGCGCAGGTATTGGCACTAAAGGTATGCAGGTCAACCTGCTGCAGAAAGACCGGGCGGTCCGAGATGTACTCATCGATCATCGCGGCTGTGGGCATCTCGGGGACATCCCACTGGAACTGGATAATCTGGCAGCCCAGAATCCACTCGTTATCGGGATGGTCGGCCGCAAACGCCACGACACGTTCCATCGCCATCTCAAAACTGGTGCAGTCGATGAGGTTGACGGCAAAATCGGGGTCGGTCATAAACGCGCCCTGGGCAAAATGCGTGTGTGAGTCGATCAGGCCGGGCATGACGAGCTGGTCGCCAAAGTCGCGCACCTCGGTATCGGGACCGATAAACGGTGCCAGGTGAGCATCGTCACCGCAGGCAACAATCTTATCACCGCGCACGGCAACGCCGCCCTTAAACGGCTCGAGCCCATCGCCGGTAAAGACGGCGTTGCTCTTGATAACTACATCAGCCTTGTCCATGTGAGCCTCCTCAGGCATCTTTGGTTGCAACGCGGACGCACCGCCCGCGTGGGCACTCGGTTGGGAGCGTAGCGCTCCCGCATCGGCGCGTGCCTACAAGCCGTGCTCGGACGTCTGTCCCACGTCCGCGGCTTCGCGCTACACCCATTGATACACAGGGGCAAATCCGTGCCAAGGCCAGGGATCGCAAACGGTCAGTTTAAGCAGGTTTACACGCTTTACCTGCAGGTTTATTGTCTGAGATTATTACCGCGTCATTACGCCCAACGGCGTGCCCGACCACACGGCAAGACCCGCATGCAAGGAAGAATAGGACTAGGAACGCCAAAAGGCATCTATGAGGTCATCTCGGTTGGAGACACCGCTTTTAACGTAGATGCGATGCAAGTGCGCCTTGACAGTGCCAGGGCTGATGACCAACTCGCTGGCGATGTTTTGGGCGTCGTTGCCCTTCAGCACCAGCGTGAGCACCTCCTGCTCGCGCCGCGACAGCTTATGGGCATCGGCATAGATCACAACGCGTGATGCTAGATCGTCCCCAGAGCGTGCGCTCTCGGCCGCCACGTCCTCATCGGCACGCGGATGACGGGCATACACGCGCAGGATATGGCTAAACTGGCAAAAGAGTTGGACCGCGCATGCCACGAGCAGCACGTTTTCGGAGATATTGCGCTCGGACAGATACCACAAAAAGAGGCTGATGACGGGGTTTTGAGAGTCGGGGCGGCAGAGCAAAATCATGTAGGTGTCCTCGGCGATTACGCAAAACGCAAGAACGAGTGCCACCTTCCAAAAGAGCTTTGAGCGGTCGAGGTCGAGTTTCTCAACACGCGTGGCCCTGTGCCGGTAATGCCAGGCGGCATAGGCAAGACATCCTACATTGCCCAGGTCACGCGTGAGCCAAAAGAGATACTGCTGCATCTCTCCGGCAGCACCGCTGCGAGGCACCAGCACCAATTGCAAGATTGAAAACGGCACGATAACAAGTCCGAGCATGCGCGACGTCGGCCTTTTGCGCAAGCGCGCAAACATCCACAGCACAATGCAAGCATAGATGGCAATACCGAGCACGCAGCGCAGCAAGGGGTGCTGCAGCGGCTCGCTAAAGGTAACGGCGTAGTCATATTTGAGCCGAGTGTACTCGTCAAAAAAGATGACCGACATATCGAGCATGTAGAGCAAAAAGCCCGCCGCGGCCACTAGGCTGTCGCGACGGTGCGTCATGAGCCAAACCACCAATGCCACGGCACTGGTCACCAGAGCCACACCCATGATAATCGTGGTGTAGATATAGAACGCGAAACTCATGCCCGCCTCCCCTGTCTAGATGCTGTGAGGATGTTGACAGATTCTTTGCCGCAAGATTAGACTCACCGATTAAACGTACTGTATCGTTTAGATAAACAAGCTGTGTCTCACCGATGAAAGGAGATGCCATGGCACCGATCGCTCCGCTCAAGATGCTCGTCGCGCCCGCCGCCAAGGCCATCACCCGACTCGGTTCTTCCATGACCTACGACGATGTCCCCTGCGCCGTTGAGGCGCGTTCGGACAGCTGCCCCTACCTGGGCCACGTCCCCTACTTTGCACCCAAGCTCGCATCTGATCCCGAGCAGCGTGAGCAGTAATCCAAGATGCATCTAGCACCGCACAACTCGCGGCGCTACTGTTTTGGCGCAAAGCGACCTGTCCCCCTTGCGCCAACGCCGGGATTGTCGATGCTGCGGCCGCGGCGCGATATGAGGCGCGAAACCTCGCCCAGCAACACGCCGATCACCACACCCATGAGGATCGGCAACTTTGACATCTCGGCGGGCGAGCTGTTAAGCGGCACGATTGTCGCAACAATCGAAAGCACGAGCTCTACCACCGGCACCGCAAGCGCTACCGCAAGCACCTTGCCCTCGAAGGGCGCGCGGAACACACGTGGGCGGTCGTCGTATTTACGCAGGCGCCAAAACGCCGGGAACATCGGGATATAGCTCATGAGCAGAAAGACGACGTTCATCGAGAAGAAGACCCAAAAGACGTCGGAACCTTCGCCCAGCGGAATCTGAAGTAGCAGCACCAAGCTGGCAAAACAACCGTTAATGAGTGCTGAGCCGTTGGGCATGCCGGTCTTCTTGGACACCAGCGCAAAGGGGCGCGGCATGTTGCCGTGGCGCGCGGCATAGCTCGCCACGTTGTTGACGCCAAAACTCCAGCAGATCATGTTGGCGAACAGCGTCACCAAAAAGGCCACGCCCACGACCATCGTCAGCGGGTGAGCGCGCCCCACCATGGCGGCAACCGCGTCCACAATGCCCGAATCGAGTGAAAGCTGCTCGGTGGGAACCGCGGCTCCAATACCGATGCCACAGATAATGTAGATCGCCGCGATGGCAACGCCACCGGCGATAACCGCCTTGGGGATATCGCGCGATGGGTTCTTCATCGTGCTGGCAAAGGTCGCGACCACCTCAAAGCCCATAAAGTTGAATAGGATGATTGAAAGATACGTCAGTGAGTTAGTGTCTCCCAGATCGGGGACAAAGGTCTTAAACGACATATCGTTGGCAAAGCCGTTATTGCAGGCAAACCAGATGCCGACGATTCCCACCACGGCGGTAATGAGCACCTTGATGACGGCGCCGCCATCCATGACCCAATCGGCCTCGGCCACCGGCTGCATTGCCATGACCGTGACGCCCCACACAAAGGCAAGCTCGATGGCAATTCGGACCCCAAGCGAAAATTCGATGCCCCATACCGCATTGATGACACTGGGGAACATGCAGGCGATACTTGCCACCCACAGTGGAAAGTTGACCCAATAGCACCAGGAGCAGCGGGCGCCCCAACGGTCGCCCAAGCCCAGGCGAACCCAATCGTACAGACCGCCCTCGGAATCGAACGCCGTACCGAGCTCGGCCACCACCAGGCCATAGGGAAGCAAAAACGTAATGATGAGGAAGATCCACCAGAAGAACTGCACGTTACCCATGGCAGATGCCGGAGCGGCCGCCTCGATGGTAAAGACAACGCAGATAACCGAGAGGATGACCTCGAACAGGGAGAACTTTTTACCTGCCACGACACGCTCCCCCTACAGCAAAAAGGATGGCATCTGTACCGAAGGCGCAGCCCAAGGTAGGGTTGCAGGCCGCTTCACCGGTGCAGGTGCCATCCCAAAGAGAAGAGAGGATGCAATTGTTGGACCAACGCTCGCGGAACAGGCGCGTGTAGATAACGATACGCTGGTACATAGATACTCCGATCAAAACGGCCGCGATTGCGACCGGAATCTTTTGGCAATTGAAGACGCGTCTGACCTGGGATATTCAAGCGAACAATTGGCCTAACCCGCAATAAATCCCAGATCAGACGCGTACTCAATCAAAGAGGCGGGCACTCCGAAGTGGAGGCAACGGAGTGCCCAAAGAAAAACCCAGCCGACCAAGACATCGAATAAACCGACCATCAATGCCCCGAGATGGTCACGGTGCGATTCATCGACTGTCCGATTGATCGGCTGGGTTTCCGAGGTGCGGCAGATTGCCCTGAAAGAGGAGGGCATAGACCTTAAGGGTCATGCCCGACGATTGAAGGGCAAGGTGCCGTGCCTCGGGAAGCCAGACAATTACGCGGACGGCTCCTGCTGCGTAATGCAGTGGATGTTGCCGCCGCCGAAGACGACCTGCTCGGACTGGACGCCGACGCACTTGTAGACGCCCTCGCCCCAGACCTCGTCATAGATCTTCTGGAGCGTGTCGACGGCCAGCTGGTCGTTCTCGTCGCCGTACTGCGGGACGATGACGCCGTGGTTGGTGACCAGGTAGTTCATGTAGGACGCGATCAGCGGCTCGTCGGGGACGCGCGGCTCGGCGTTCTCGTCGGCGTCGATGGTGTCGCAGGAGGCCTGGTCCATGAACAGCGGGTTCACGGGCATGCAGAGCTTGTAGACCTTCATCTTGCGGCCCTTGGCGTCAACGGCGTTGGAGAGGGTCTCGTAGGCAGCGTGGCACTGCTCGTAGAACGGATACTCGGGATCGTCGGTCCAGATGCAGGCCATGACGCCCGGAGCGATGAACGTGGCAACGTCGTCGATATGACCGTTGGTCTCCTCGGGGTCGATGCCCTCCTTGACCCAGATGACCTTCTCGACACCCAGGTAATCCTTGAGGTGCTCGTCCATGTAGGCGCGAAGCTCCTCGCTCCAAGGCTCAAACTTCTTGTGGAACTTGGGCCAGATGGACTCGGGATCCTCTTCCTCCTCCAGAACCGCAGAGCAGGTGCGGCCCGGGGAAAGCAGGCACTGGTCGGTCACGACAAGGGTGCCCTCGCCGTCGACGGTGATGGAGCCGCCCTCGAGGATCATGTCGTCGGGACGATAGCGACGGCAGCCGGAGAGCTCAGCCATCTTGAGGGCGATCTGCTCGTCCTTGTCCCACGGAAAGTACAGGCCGTCGACGAGGCCGCCGTAGGCGTTGAAGTGCCAGTGGTTGGCGCGCTTCTCGCCCTTGCCGTTGATGACGTAGGTGGCGGCGGTGTCGCGGAACCAGGCGTCGTCGGTGGTCATCTCGATAACGGTGACGTTCTCGTCGTTCTCGAAGACGGCCTTGCAGTTGGCATAGTCGACCTGGTTGGCGCACATATAGACCGGGGTGAACTCGGAGATGGCGCGGGCGATGGCGGCATACTGCTTCTGAGCCGGCTTGGCGCCGTGGGCCCAGGTGTCGGTGCGGTGGGGCCAGCCCATCCACACGCGATCCTGCGGGGCGAACTCGGCGGGCATAAAGAAGCCGTCGGCCTTGGGGGTGGACTCGGACTCGGTGATCGTACGCATAAGATTTCCTCCAAATCGAACGATCGTTTGCCGCGGGCGGATTACCCGCAGCCTAAAACCAAGAGATAGTGGGCGCCCGTCCCCCGGCAAAGGTCGGGGCGCCCGGTGCCGGTTTTCACGGAGCCGCACCGACGAGCGGCAACGTAACCAAGTGCGTGGAGACAAACGCACGAAGGATACGAGAGAGAGGTTGGGGCGGGCGGTGGTTACCGGAGCTATCGCTCGCACCCGCCCCAGGAAATAGTGAGCAAATTTGTCGCTTTGGGCACGCCCTCGAAGAGGCTAGAGTGCCTGGAGTCGGGAGCGACAAGCCCGACGAAGCGCACGTTGGTACGCGAGGAGGGTTGGAGCCCCAGAACCGGGTGCTCTAGTTCTCCTCGGCCTCGGCGGCCTCCTCAGCGAGACGCTGAGCTGCCAGCTCGGGAGTGAGGCCCTTGTACTCGGTCTCGCGGCCCTTAGCGCTGACGACGCGGACAACCTCGCCGATGAGCAGAAGCACGATGAAGATAACGATCATCGGGAGCTTGTCGCCAATTTCAGCGGCAGAGAACGGCACCAGCGTTGCAACGATGGCCAGGATCAGCTCGATGCAAGGGATGGCCAGCATGACCTTCATCATGGCACCCTTAAACGGGAACGTGAAGATGCGCTCGCGGTCGGGGTCGTTCTTGCGAAGGTTGAGGAACGCCGGGAACATCGGGATGTAGGTCAGCAGCAGGAAGACGACGGAGGTGCCGAAGAGCATCCAGAAGACGCCGTTGGAGATGGCATCGATGGGAACGAGCTGCAGGCACAGCACCAGGGAGGCAACGACGGCGTTGACCAGGTTGGCACCGTTGGGCATGTCGTCATCAGAGATCATCGAGGCGAAGACCTTGGGCATGTTGCCGTGCTCGGCAGCGTAGCGAGCAACGGAGTTAACGCCGAAGGACCAAGCAGCCATGTTGGCGAACAGGGTGATCAGGAAGGCAATGCAGATGACCTTAAAGATCATGGAGTCGCCCACCATGGTCTGGACTGCATAAATCATGCCGTAGTCGGGGTCGATGGAATCGGCCGGCACAGCAGCGCCGATGCCAAAGCCAGCGAACAGGTAGATCACGGCGATGGACAGGCCACCGACGATGATAGCCTTGGGAATATCGCGAGCGGGATCGGCCATGTCATCGGTCATGGTGCAGATGACCTCGAAGCCCATGAAGTTAAAGATGATGATCGACAGGTAACCGAGAGCGTTGGTGTTGGTGAGCTCGGGCAGGAAGGTGGCAGCGGACATGTCGTTCGCAAAACCGTTCTCCATGGCATACCAAATGCCCAAAGCGCCAACGATAACGGCGACGGCGACCTTGATGATGGCGCCACCGTTAAGGACCCACTCGGAGTCGGCCGCCTTGGAGCGGCCCATGAGGTAGACGATCCACACAAAGGCAAGATCGATACCCATCTTGGCGATCAAGTTGAACTCAACGCCAAAGACCATGCCCAAAATGTCGGGGAACATGGTAGCCAGCGAGGCAATCCACAGCGGGTAGTTGACCCAGTAGTAATACGAGATGCGGGCGCCCCATTTGTCGCCCAGGCCATCGCGTACCCAGTCGTAAATGCCGCCCTCGCCGTCATAGGTGGTGCCGAGCTCGGCAACAACCATGCCATAAGGAAGCAGGAAGGTCAGGATCAGGAAGATCCACCAGAAGAACTGCTGGTTGCCAATGGCAGCAGCAGGAGCGGCGGCCTCGCAAACGAAGACGACGCAGATGATGGTCGAAATGACCGTCAAAAAGGAAAGCTTTTTCTTTCCGTCACTCATGATGAGCTCCTTCGCTCAGTCTTGGACAGATCCGAGGCCCAAGGTACTAAGGCAATTGCCTGAGCCTCGGTGAGCGGGCGACAGGAGACGAGCATCCGCCGCCCGCAAACGTGCGTTTAGCAGGCTTAAGGCTTAGAGCTGCTCGAGAGCCTCGAGAGCGGCGTGAAGCTCGGCCTTGGCGGAGTACTCGACACCCTCGTCGTTGAGCGGGGTGCGCTTGCCCAGGGCAGCGAGGAGAGCACGGATGGAGTGCTTGCGGTTCTCGGCCTCGACCCAGCACAGGGAGCGCTCGGGATCGTCCATAACCTCGTCGACGACTTCCTCGTTGCGAGTGGCCGGCAGGCAGTGCATGAACTTGGAGTTGGGGCCGGCGAAGTTCATCATGTCCATGGTGACCTGATACTTGGGGTAGAACACGTCCATGTAGTTCTCGCCCGAGACCTCCTCGTCGTACAGGCCATACCACACGTCGGTGTAGATGAAGTCGGCGCCCTTGATGCACTCGATGTCGTCGGAGATGACGACGGAGCCGCCGGAGACCTTGCAGTTCTCCTCGGCGATGGCCATCATCTGCTTGCCGAACTCGGCGCGCTCCTCAACGGTGCCAACGTGCAGGCCGCCGTCGGGGATCTGGTGGCCCTTGGGTCCAAACTGGACAAACTTCATGCCGACCTTGGAGGCGATGAACATGAGGGAGACGCAGACCTGGGTGGCGTCGCCGATGAAGGCCAGGGTGCAGTCCTCGATCTTCTTGCCCTCGGGGAGGTTCTCGAGCATGGTCATGAGGTCGCCCATCTCCTGCGTGGGATGGTTGAACTCGGACATGCCATTGATGACGGGCACAGCGGAGCCCTCGGCGAGGCCGACGACGTCCTTGTGACGGTCAACGCGAGCCATCATGATGTCGAGCAGCGAGCCCATAACGCGAGCGGTGTCGCCCAGGGACTCGTGACCGCCGAGCTGGATGGTGCCAGGGCCATAGAACTGAGCATGGCCGCCGAGGTCGGTCATAGCGGTCTCGAAGGAAAGACGGGTGCGGGTGGAAACCTGCTGGAAGATCATGCCAAGGCTCTGGTTGCGGAGCAGGTGCGGATAATAACCGTCAACCTTGATGGCCTTCTTCATTGCCAGGCCAAGATCCTCGATAGCCAGGATCTGCTCTTTGGTGAAGTCGTTGGTATCGATGAAATCCTTAGGCAGCGCCATGTCGATTCCTTTCCGCCGGTCGTGCCGACTATTGCTATGAGGCGCTCGAACATCACGCCTCGTGTTGACAAGACCATCATTCACCCGTATGCAATTTTTACCTAGTTTATTCGGGATTAAAGACCGTTCACGGAGTTACACCCCCTCTAAACCAATATAAACCCGCAGGTAGCCAGCTTGCAGGGGGTTTACTATCTAGAACCGCGAACGGTATACGGCTATGCTGTATCTCGGCGCCTAATCCGCAATGGAACGAAGGGTTGAGACGTCTATATCCCACAAGGTATACAGGGCTCGGCCATAGATGAAATGAGATGGGACGGTGGCAGATGAACACCCTGATGTTCTTCTATACCCTAGCGATACTCGTGATCTGTATTGTGACGGCAGTGCTTTCGCTTGCCGCCTATGCCTCGTCTCGTCGACGCTTCTTTATCTATGGCAGCGGCGTTTTTATTTGCTATGCCATCGAGATGACCGAGATCTTCTTTTTTGAATACACGTTGCAAAACCAGAGTTTTCCAGCCAGCGACTATTACTCAATTACCATGCCTGTGTTGCGGACCCTTGTGGCGACCGCTTCACAAGCTTTTATCTGGCTCATTGCCATGGACTTGCTCGACAAACATTCAAAAAAGCAGTTTGTTATTCCCGTCGCAACGTTCTTCCTGAGCGAGCTGCTGGTCATTGTCGCTGTCCCCTACGGCCCCATGCATCAATGGCTCTACTACACGATGCGTCAGGTATTCCTTGTATTTGTGGGACTGTATATCTTTTGGACGGCGCATAAAAGCACGCAGGTCGAGCTTAAGGCGCGCGTCAACAATCAACGAAAGCACCTCATTATCGGCGCCATTCTGGTCGGGTGCATCGTTGCCGAGGATTTCTACAACATCCTTGTTGTTCCCATGAGCCTGGCACCCTCTTGGCTGCAGCTGTACCTGTCCGAGCGCAACTTTAGCGAGAACATCTTTGCGTGCTACTTTGCGATTCTGCTGATCATCTATGCCTATCACGTGCTTTCGATTCGCATGCAGGAGGCGCCCGAGGAAAAGAACGTCAGCGATCTTGATCGACACATCGAAGAGCAGATGCCCTTCTATCGCAACGCCTACAAGCTCTCCAACCGCGAAACCGAAGTCATGCGTCTGGTTGTGTTGGGCAAATCGAACCAAGAGATCGCTGACGAGCTCTTCCTTGCCGTGGGCACCGTCAAGACCCATATCCACAACATCCTGGTCAAAACTGAGCAGCAAAACCGCACGACGCTCATCCTCCACTTTTGGAAACGATAACCTACCAAAAAGGGACAGGTTTATTTTGGCAGGTTTTATCTGGGCAAATGCCAAAACCGCCGCGAGGGAGCTACTTTCCCTCGCGGCGGTTTTCTAGCAGTAAAACCAAGTGAGTAGGCTTTTGGCGGGATGCCGAGCACGCCCCAAAACACCACCGCCCTGACCTGCGGTTTTATTGAGCGTTTGGCGCGGTGTGCTCGACAAGTCCAAAAAAGTCTACTCACTTGCATCTGAGAGGCATCCGATAGACAAAAAACCGCCGCGAAAAGGGTCCGGACCCCGTTCGCGGCGGCTGTTCGCGTTGGTTTTGCGACGGTTTTGCCCGCTTGTTACTCGCTGTAGCGGGTGGCGATGGCAGCTTGTACCATGCCGGCGCTCATGAGGTACGTCACCAGGAAGTAGCCACCATAGGCTGCCAGGAAGATCGCACAGGTGAGGCCCACGGTGCCGCCGATGCTCATATTTCCGAATATGCTCACCAGCTCGATGATCACCTTAAGTGCCACAAAGGAGTGCGCTAGGCCCACTGCCAGCGGGAACAGGAAGAATACCGCTTGCTGCGCCATCACCGAATGGCGAATCTGGCGGTCGTCGCAGCCGATCTGTGCCAGCACACGATAGCTGCGGCTGCCATCGGCCACGTTGGAGAGTTGCTGGATCGACAGAATCGCCGCGCATGCAACGACCAATACAAAGCCGATGTAGATGGCTAGGTAGCTAATAAGACCGTTCATTTGCGCTGCTTGCGTGTACATCTCGGAGCGTGTGATGAAGGTTCCCCACGACCCCGGCTTCTTGCCGTCAACGAGCAGATCGTCGAGCAGAGTGTATTTAATGCTCTCGTCTGCCTCGGTCGTATCCATCCCCTGTTTGTAGTTAACGAGCAGGCTACTGGAATACGGCTGCAGATTAAGTTGGGACAACAGCTCGTCGGCAACGACGACGGTACCCGGATTACTGCCCATCGCCGAGTTGGCGATGGCCGCCGTATCTTCGTCCGACTTATCGGTTGCGGGCTTGAGCGTATGCCCGCCCAAGGTAAGGGCATGGCCACCAGCCATATACTTGGTGTACAGGTCGACCAGCTCGCCGCCCATATCACACGTGAGCAGATACTGGTCGTGACCGATGTGCACCGGCTCCTCACCCATCATCTGACGCAGTTTGTTGTACTGGCTCGCCGGCGTCACAAACAGACCCATCGTATCGGCATTGCTACCCCCGAACGCCTTGGGAAGCTTTTCGCCCATGATCTTGCACATCTCACTTGGGGTCACCGAAGGATTCGAGCTGCCAAACGGGTAACTCAGATACGAATCGATCTGCACATGCTCACCGGCAACATCGGCGATATCGACCTTCTTGCCGGTCTCGTCGTTGTTGTCCGCCGAACTGTCCCTGCCGTGCCATGCGGGGTACAAATCGACCGTTGTATCGGCCGGCACCATGCGATCGGCTTCATCAGACGGATTGACGTACTCTTTGTAGTAGTCGAACGTATCGGGCGTGTAATAGACATACGTCTGAGACACGTCTACAGGGTTATAGCGCTCCAGGTTTTCGTTCATCACGTTGGCAATCGACATACCGCACGTCACCGAGGTGATGGCCAAAAACAGGAGCATCGCGATGACGCCCATCGAAAAGCACACCGTGTTGACCTTGGCCGCAAGCTGGCGCACGGTAAACATGTTGAGGCCGCGCCAATACACGCCGCGCAGGCTCTGCAGCAGCTTGATGAGCATGCCCGAGAGTCCCCAGAACAGGGCAAAGGTGCCCACGGTAACCATAGCGGTCGTAATACCAAACTGGTTCATGGCCTCTTGCAGCTTGCTGTCCGTCGCGGTTAGCGGGAACCCATCACGTAGCAGACGGTAATAGGCCACGCCCACAAGCACCACGCCCACGGCAAAGATGGCAATCGCGATCCAGGGGTTGCGTGTCTTGATGCTCTCGTTGCGACGCTCGGCACCCATAAGCTCGATGAGTTTGGTACGACGCACGGCGCGAAGGTTCAGCAGTAGCGTGAGCACAAACATTACGAGCATGCAGGCAAGGGTCAGGTTGAACGCATGCACCGAGAAAAAGAAGTGGAAATTGGCGATCTGTGTCTTAAAAAGCGAGGCCGTAAAGAACGTCATGAGCTGGGAGAGTCCCACACCCAGCACAATGCCGACGACAAAGGCCACGACCGATACTATCACGGTCTCGAGCGCCATGATCGTGGCGACGCGCCCGCGCCCCATGCCGAGCACCTGGTACAGGCCAAACTCCTTTTTGCGGCGCTTCATGATGAAGTTGTTGGCATACACCATCAAAAAGTCCATGACACCGGCCAAAAAGTACGTCAGGTAGCCGAGCATGCTGCCCATAACCTGCGCCAAGCCCTCTTCATCGATGCCGGCGATGTCGACCTGCATCGAAATGGTGTTAAAGGCATAGAAGACCGTGACGCCCAGGGTGAGCGTCAGCAAGTAGACGAGGTAGTCGCGGCCGGCGCGGCGGACGTTGCCCCAAGCGAGTTTACAGAGCATCGGAGCCCTCACCGCCCATCATGGCAACGACCTCCATAATGCGGTCGAAGAACTCTCGACGGTCGGTGTCGCCGCGGCGCAGCTCGGTGAAGATCTTGCCGTCGCGAATAAACAGCACACGGCTCGTGTAGCTGGCGGCAAAGCTGTCGTGCGTGACCATGAGCACCGTGGCGCGCAGGCGGCGGTTAAGGGCCTCCAGGCTCTCGAGCAGCAGGCGGGCGCTCTTGGAATCGAGGGCGCCGGTGGGCTCGTCGGCCATGATCATGGTGGGGTCGGTGACGAGCGCGCGAGCCGCGGCAACGCGCTGCTGCTGACCGCCGGACATCTGGTAGGGATACTTGTCGAGCACCTGACTGATGGACAGGCGCGCTGCCACATCCTGCACGCGGGTCGAGATCTCTGCCGAGTTTGTGCGGGCGATGGTGAGCGGCAGGGCGATGTTCTCGCGTGCCGTGAGCGTATCGAGCAGGTTAGAGTCCTGGAAGATAAAGCCGAGCTCTTCGCGGCGGAACTGCGAAAGCTTAGCCTGCTTCATGCGCGTCACGTCCTGGCCGTTGATGCGGATCGTGCCGCTCGTGGCGCTATCAATGGTCGACACGCAGTTGAGCAACGTCGACTTGCCCGAGCCCGAAGCGCCCATGATGCCAACAAATTCGCCGCGGTTGACGGTAAAGCTGACGTCGTTAAGCGCGCGGGTCACGTTGCCCAGCGCTCCATATACTTTTTCGAGATGCGCGACCTCCAGTACCGGGGTCGCCATGTGCGTGGTTTGCATACCGAGTCCTTTCTTGCGATTAGTCTACGGCATCTATAGTCGCAAGAAGACGAGTCGGCTACCATCGATATGGCTTACGCTTGCCTTACCGTTGTGTAAGGTACGGGTAGCTACCCTGTCACGTGTTGATGTTGAGAGAGGACTCCTGTTGAAGACTGTTCATGTTGCCGCTGGGATCATTCGCAAGGAAGGATCTGACGAGCTGCTTGCCGTGCAGCGCGGCTATGGCGACATGCAGGGACTTTGGGAGTTCCCCGGCGGCAAGCTCATGCGCGGCGAGACGCCCGAAGACGCCGTACGCCGCGAGCTCATGGAAGAGCTGCAGGTAAAAGTCACCAACCTGCGCGATTTCTATACCGTTGAGTATGACTACCCCGATTTCCATCTCTCCATGGAGTGCTACTACTGCTCGCTCGCTGATGAATCCGATGAGCCCCAGAAGCATGACCGTCAGCTCGATATCCGTTGGATTCCACGCACCTCGCTTGCCACCGTTGAATGGATGCCCGCCGACAAGGGGCTTATCGATGCTCTGATTGAGTTGAAGGAAGATCGGCTTGAGGCCAACAGCACTGCCAAAGATGCCAAGGCCGCCACGACCGAGCACCCCGCCACCAAACCCAAGCGCGCACCTAAGCGCCGCAGCAAAAAGCGTCCCAAGCCCGGCCTGCTCGACGGCATCGATACCTCGGACCTCTCCGCTGACGAGCGCGAACTGGTCCGCCGTCGCGCCGCCATCAAAAAGTCCATGAAGGGCAACAAGCGCGCCAACACCAAGCCCGAGTTGCTCGTTCGCCAGCGCCTGCGCGCCGCGGGCCTTACGGGTTATCGTTTGGAATGGAAGGTTCCCGGCAAGCCCGACATCGCCTTCCCCGGACGCAAGATCGCCATCTTCGTCAACGGCTGTTTTTGGCACCGCTGCCCCAAGTGCAACCCTAGCCAGCCCAAGCGCAACGTTGAGTTTTGGGAGGCAAAGTTCCGTCGCAACGTCGAGCGCGACCGCGCTGCCGTGGCAGCACTCACTCAAATGGGCTGGACGCCCATAACCATCTGGGAATGCGAGCTCAAAAAAGACCGCATCGACATCACGATGGAAAAGGTCATCGAGCAGGTGCGTGCCGCAAAGCCGCAGCGCTAACAACGAGCATTCACACGCTCCGCATATCCGCGCCACATCCACGTCACAAACCTTAGAAAGCCCTTAAGCTCAAAACCTTTCAAGAGTGTTACTCGATACCTCTGACCTGCAGTTTCATCGTAACACCAAACCAGGTTAAGCCTTTCTTTAGCGCTTCTTTGCAGCAGCCGCGGCATAATACTGCCAACGCACGGGACCTAGCAGCATACCCCGAGCGCAATCTATTGGTGGACATCGAGGAGGCCGCATAAGCATGCATTCTTCCAATGACGCAGCACAGCAGCCATCCCTAAAATATGCAAACCTTTTCTCCTTCCCCCCGACACAGAGAAACGGTCTCCTCGACTCCCCCACCACAAAAACCAAGCGCTCAGCCGATCAGAGCCTCAACTTACGAGCATCCTTCGAAAAGCTCCAAGCATCCCTAGACAAGGCGTTCCCCGAACAGGCAAGAGCAATCTAAGCCCATTGCGCTTTATACTGATGCCATGCGAAACATGGATCACATAGAATTGCACCGCGGAGGACGCGAGGAAGCGTTTCCCGAGACCGCCGAAGACTGGCCCTATATTGCCGAACGCGCAGAATTCGCTCGCTATCCGGGCAATTCCGTCCCCTGGCACTGGCATTCCGAAGTTGAGCTTTTCTACATGGAGCAGGGAGCGATTGACTATCGAACGCGCGCGGCTCATGAACACGTGCGCTTTGAGGAAGGGTCCGCCGGCTTTATCAACGGCGGCGTTTTGCACAGCACGCTGCAATCACCCAATTCGGCACCAGCCATTCAAATGCTGCATATCTTTCAGCCGTCGATGCTCGGCGATCCCGCGGGACGCCTTCAAAAGCGCTATATCAACCCATTGCTGCAATGTCGAGGCGTCGATGTGCTCAAATGGTCGCCCACCAACCCCGACGATATGCCCTTTATCGATTTGCTAAAGAGTTCCTTTAACCACGACCTTCAACGGCCGCAGAACGAGATGGCGCTTCGGAATAGCTTGTCAGAGCTCTGGATTCAGATTTACGCCAAGGCCGAACCGCTCTTTTCCTCCGACAACGCCTCTTGGATGACCAACCGCGACGTACAGTTCAAGGCAATCCTGGACTTTATCCGCGCAAACTATGCAGCCGCTATAGATGTGCCCCAGATGGCATCTGCAGCCGGCGTAAGCGAAAGAGAGTGTTACCGCATTATCGAAACTTGTGCAGGAACGACCCCGGCGGCATATCTACGCGCATACCGCATAAACCGTGCTTGCGAACTTTTAGCACACACCACGCGAACGGTACAGACAGTCGCGCGCCAATGCGGATTTATAACAGCAAGCCATCTTGGCCAGGTATTTAAAGAACAAATGGGGTGCACTCCTTCGAGCTATCGAGCAGCGAGGCAGAATCTCGATAGCACCAGGCAGAAATCCCGCTAGCCCTTCTTCTGTCACTGCATCAAACTTGCAGGCAAACAACAGAGAGGAGCAATCATATGAAGCACTTTGACCATATCGTATTTGACGTTGACGGGACATTGGCAGATACAGAAGAAAGCGTTCTGTCATCGCTTGTCCAGATTGTCCAAGAAGAGACCAGCAAAACGCTTCCCCGACACGAGCTTGACTTTGCCCTCGGCATACCCGGCAAGGATGCCCTTGAGAAACTTGGGATCTACTCGCAGGCAACGTTGGATCGCTGGTGCCAAGTTGCCGCCAGCTTTAAAAGCACCATCAGCGTGTTTCCAGGTTTGCTTGAAGTCATCGCAACACTCGCCGATAGCGGCTGCAAACTTGGCATCGTCTCCTCACGTGCGCGCGACGAATACGCAAAAGAAATTGCACCCCTTGGCTTCGATAAGTTTTTTGAACACATCATCCTTGTCGAAGACACAACCGAGCACAAGCCTTCGCCCGCACCCATGCTCGAATATCTCCGGCGTACGGGCGCGAATCCTGGCAACGTCGTCTACGTGGGCGACACCGTCTACGACGAACAATGCGCAACTTCGGCAGGGGTCAGTTTTGCCAGAGCGGCATGGGGATCACACCAAGACATCCCAAACGCCACCTACAACCTCAAAACCCCCAACGACCTACTAACCCTAACAACCAAGTAACCCCCGCGCCCCACCCTTTCAGCCCCAACGCCACAAGGGCGATTGAGCAGGACGGTTTGGGCGGGTCCCGTACTTAGTTTCCAAAATCATTCCGCAGCGCGAAGGCTTCTTATTATTTTCCGCCCAACGCCACAAGGTCGACGACCTCGAGTAGGTCAACCTGGGAGGGACGAGGGCTTAGTTCCCCAATCTTTCCGCAGGGGGCAAAAAGCAACGTCTTATTTTTCCGACACTAACGCCACAAGGGCGATTGAGCAGAACGGTTTGGCGGGTCCCGTACTTAGTTTCCAAAATCATTCCGCAGCGCGAAGGCCCCCGTTGTCAACGCTTCGAAGAAGCGAGACAACGGGGGCCTTCATGCGCGAGGACGTTTTGGAAACTAAGTACGGGACCCGCCCAAACCGTCCGGTGGGATCAGAGTACCCTTGCTGTTACTCTGCTTTGCCCACAGAGTTGAGGTTGGTCATGCGGATCTTAACCAGCTCGGTGATCTCGCGCATACCCTCCTTGGCCGGCTTCTTGGGATCGAAGCAGGCGGGGTTCTCGGCCATGTAGGCCATGAAGCCCTTGGTGTAGGCCTGACGCAGCTCGGTAGCGTAGTTAACCTTGCAGATACCGTTCTTCACAGCCTCGGCAACCTGCTCATCGGGCACACCGGAGGTGCCGTGCAGAACCAGCGGCACGTCGACGGCGTCGCGGATGGCCTTGACCACGGACTGCTCGATGTGCGGATCGCTCGTGTACACGCCATGGCTGGTGCCAACGCCGATGGCAAGCGAGGTGCAGCCAGTGCGCTCGACGAACTCCTTGGCCTCGGCGGGATCGGTGTAGGGGCTCTCGCCCTCAACCGCGGGACCGTCGTCCTCCTTGCCGCCAACCTTGCCAAGCTCGGCCTCGACGGGCACACCCATGGCGCGGCCAGCGTCGGCGACGGACTTGGTCAGGGCGATGTTGTCCTCGAAGGACTCGTGCGAACCGTCGATCATGACGGAGGTGTAGCCAGTGCGGAAAGCCTGCATGCAGCGGTCATAGCCATCGCCGTGATCGAGGTGCAGAGCGACGGGCACGGAAGCGCGCTCGGCGGCAGCCTTGACCATGCCGTAGAAATAGTCCAGACCAGCGGTCTTGATGGTGCCCGGGGTGGTCTGCATGATGACGGGGGACTTGGTCTCCTCGGCAGCGGCCAGAACGGCCATAACAAACTCGAGGTTCTCGACGTTGAACGCGCCAACGGCGTAGTGGCCGGCCTGAGCGTCCTTGAGCATCTTTTCGGTGGTAACAAGTGCCATGAGCGTTTGCTCCTCTCCCTCGCCCGCATCTGGACATCGGGCGTAGTTGTTCACAAGGCGTTTTACCTTGCGTTTTACCGCTTTCATTGTATGAAATTCAGCGGGTATGCATGTGCGAGATATTGAGCCCATGCAGGTCAATACAGTCGTTTTTGAAAAGTAAACGGAAGGAATTGGAGCCGAGTGGGTGTGTTCGATATTGAATTTTGGGCGTTAAGCGTCTTTCTTTTATAGAAAAAGTAAGTAATCGAAAGGCGTTTTCTTACTTAAAAAGAAAATGAACGAAAATAGACTCAACACAATTCCTGCAAATTTCAGACGATGATGGAGCAGATATGGCCCACGCAACAACCCGAGCTTTCGCCGACGAGCGTCGTTCCGCCATCATGGAGATGCTCGAATATAACGCCTCGGTGCAGGTGGCAGAAATCGCCCAGACCTTTGGCGTGTCCTCCGTTACCGCCCGCGCCGACCTGGACGCGCTCGCCGAGTCCGGCAAGTTGCGCCGTACGCATGGAGGCGCTGTTTCGCTCCAGAAGCGGCTGACCGTATCCACCCAGGATCGCCGCATCAACGTCAATGTCGCCGCCAAGCAGGCCATCGCGCAAAGCGCCATCGAGCTCGTCAATGACGGCGACACACTGCTCGTCGACTCGGGCACCACGGCGCTCGAGTTTGTCCGGCTCCTCGACCAGCGCGATGGCATCACCGTCATCACAGCCGACATCACCATTTCCGATTACATTGACGAGAGCATGCCCTCGGTCGATGTCGTCATGCTGGGCGGGGCACTGCGCAAAGGCCATCGTTATCTGTATGGACCGCTCACCATGCAGGCGCTCCAAATAATCCATGCCGATCTGGCCGTCATGTGCCCCGGCGCTTTTGTCCCCCGTTGCGGCTTTACGACCGACTTTCCCCAGATGGCCGAGACCAAAACGGCCATGATCGCCGCAGCCCATCAAAGCGTCGCCCTCATGGACGCCAGCAAGGTTAACGGACGCGGCATGTACCGTTTTGCTGAGCTTGCCGACGTCGGCACCATCGTGATGGACCGTGACCCCGATCATGCCGTCGCCACCTCAATCGCCGAGATCGTCGACAACGCCCGCCCAAATCTCGTCATCGCCGGCGCTTAAACAAAAACCACCACAAAGGTGCCTGTCCCCTTTGTGGTGGTTTGAGCGTTAAAAGTGAGCGTATCGCTACTTGGAGAGCTCGTCAGCGAGGGCCTCGATCTGAGCGCGCGAGGCGTCGTTGAGCGAACCCAGGACGGTCACCTTGTTCTGCGCCAGGGTGATGTCCTTCATACCCTCGAGCTCCTTGGTCATAACCTTGGCAGCTGCAGGCGCCCAGGAGCCGGCCTCAACGAGCGCCACGGTACGGTTCTGGTAGGCATGCTCGGCGAGCGTATGGATAAAGGTGCTCATGAACGGAAAGATCTCGCCCTGATAGGTGATGGAAGCGAGCACCAGACGGTCATAGCGGAACGCATCCTCAACGGCCTCGGCCATATCGTCGCGAGCCAGGTCGAAGACGGAGACCTTCTGGCCGCGAGCCTCGAGCGCTGCGGCGAGCTCCTCGACGGCGGCCTTCAGGTGGCCATAGACGCTCGCGTAGGCAATGGTGATGCCCTCGTCCTCGGGCTGATAGCTCGACCAGATGTTGTAGGTGTCGAGGTAGTAGCCCAGGTTCTCGGTCAGCACGGGGCCGTGGAGCGGGCAGATGATCTGGATGTCCAGGTCGGCGGCCTTCTTGAGCACGGCCTGCACGAACTTGCCGAACTTGCCGACGATGCCAAAGTAGTAGCGGCGAGCCTCGCAGGCCCACCCTTCCGGATCCTCGATGTCATTGGCACCAAACTTGCCAAAGCCGTCGGCACTAAAGAGCACCTTGTCGGTGGCCTCGTAAGAGAACAGCACCTCGGGCCAGTGAACGTTGGGGGCGCCGACAAACGTCAGGCTGTGGCCGCCCAGGTCGAGCACGTCGCCCTCTTTGACGACCATCTTGCGCTCGGGATAATCGGTGCCAAAGTAGTTGACCATCATGCGGAAGGCGCCCATGCTGGCCACAATCTGTGCCTGGGGATAGCGCTCCATAAAGGCGGCGATGCCGGCGGAGTGATCGGGCTCCATGTGATGGATGACCAGGTAGTCGGGCGTACGGCCATCGAGCACGGCCTCGAGGTTGCCGAGCCACTCGTCGACAAAGCCAGCGTCAACCGAATCGGCAACGGCAATCTTCTCGCCCAAGATAGCGTAGCTGTTGTATGCCATACCATTCTCGGACACGTCGTACTGGCCCTCGAACAGGTCAATGTCGTGATCGTCGACGCCAATGTAGCGGATATCCTTGGTGATCTCCATCAGGCAAAGCCTCCTAGATAGACAAAAGAACCCGTCTATCATAGCACTCGGCAGTATCCCAGCAGCTACCCGCCGACATCCTTACCGATTGTTATTGAAATGCGATAGATCGCCGTTTACCTGCACAAACTATGCGCGCGATATCGCCGTGGTATGTCGAACGATGAGTTGGCCGGGAATACGAATGGCAACGGTTTTGCCCACCGTACCCGCCTCGGGAACCGCATGCTCAAACACCTCGCGTCCGCGCTGATGCAGATCGAATCGCACGGTCGTGAGCTCGTTGTGTGCTACAAAATCATCGAGCGAATCATCGACGCCCACCACGCTTACGTCCTCGGGCACGCGCAGACCGCTATCACGCAGCGCGGCAATCGCGCCATTTGCCATCTGGTCGTTTGCCGCATAGATCGCCGTCATGGCGCGGTCGTGCTCGACCAGATACCTGCCGGCCTCGTAACCGCTGTTGGCAGACCAGTCGCCCTCGAGCGGCGCCTGCGGCTTAATGTGCTTACGCTCGAGCGCATCCTGCCAACCGGCGCGACGAAATTGCTCGTCGACCGAGAATGACGGGCCGCCAATATAGCGAATCTGCTCGTGCCCCAGCTCAAACAGGTGATCCATAAGCAATAGCGAGCAGCCGTAATGGTCGGAATCGACCGTGGTCACCCGCGGGTGCGCGTACATGGTAACGATGACCGTGCCAATGCCCGGCAGTGGATCAAACGTCTCAAAATCGGGCGCCATGCGACTCATGCCGATGATGATGCCGTCCACCGGCAATGCGGCCATACGACGCGTGGCCTCGGCAAGCGAAAACTCCTCGGTCTTGGACATCTCGACCAGCGTGATGGCGCAATTATGCTCACGAGCAGCACTGGCGATGCCGTCGATCATCGTCAGGTTGCCAAACTTGGTGACATCGTTGATGCACAGGCCGACCGAATGGTAACGACCATCGCGCAGCGAGCGACCGGCATAACTCGGACGAAAGCCGAGCTCTTGCATCGCGGCCTGCACGCGCTGGCGCGTCTGCTCGTTGACGTTGGGCAAGCCGTTGGCGACGCGCGAAACCGTCTGCTGCGAAACGCCAGCAGCACGGGCGACGTCAGCCATGGAGACCGGACGCGTACCTGTATCGTTGGACGGGCGCCTTGCCACTGGATCACCTTCACCCTTGCGAGATCTGAATAGCGTGAATGCCGGCCCGGGCAGAAATACACCCCGCGCCGAGTCCCGCTATCGTCGGACGCATGTTAACGTACTCTACTTTTTCTATCTGCACCTCTTCTGCTTTATAAGTCCATACGGCAGTACCGTTCACGGCTGAATTTCTACCGATTACCAGATTCTCAAAAAGTGACAAGCGATGTGTTATGAGTACGTTAACATAGCCCGTAACGTGCGCCATCGTAAACACTTGGTTCATGCCGCTTCAAGTTGTTAACGTACTCATAACGACGCAAAACCCACCCGTGCGCGCCAAGGAAAGGACCCTCATGACCACCCCCGACGAAAAGACATTCGCCACGCTCACCAAGCTGTTTGAGGAGGAGTTTGGCCCCATCGGCGACCGCCAGGTGCTCTACGTGCACGCGCCCGGCCGCTCCGAGATCAGCGGCAACCACACCGACCACGAGGGCGGCCACGTCATCGCCGGCTCGCTCGATGTCGCCGTTGACGGCATCGCCGTGGCAACCGATTCCAACAAGATTCGCGTAGCCGACGAGGGCTATCCCACGTTTGAGATCACGCTCGACACGCTAGACATTCAGGAGTCCGAGAAGGGCACGTCCGCAGGCCTCGTGCGTGGTATGGCCCACGAGGTCGCAGCGCTTGGTGTTGATCCCCAGGGCTTCGACTTCGCCTTCACCTGCTCCGTTCCCTCGGGCGGCGGCCTTTCCAGTTCCGCTGCCGTCGAGGCGGCATACGGCCGCGCCATGGAGACGCTCTGGGGCGCGCCCGCCATTGAGCCCGTCACGCTCGCCCAGATGAGCCAGCGCACCGAGAACAACTACTATGGCAAGCCCTGCGGCCTGATGGACCAAGCAGCCGTGTGCCTGGGCGGCCTTGCCTACATGGACTTTGAGGATCAGGCTCAGCCTAAGACCCAGAAGCTCGAGCTCAACTTTGAGGATCACGGCTACGCGCTCGTGCTCGTCAAGGTCGGCGCCGACCACGTGGCCGCCACCGACGACTACGCCGCCGTTCCGCGCGAGATGCAGGACGTCGCCGCCGAGTTTGGCAAGGCACGCCTGTGCGAGGTAAACGTTGCCGACTTTGACGCCAAGCTCCCCGAGCTGCGCGCCAAGCTGGGCGACCGTGCCTGCCTGCGCGCCGTTCACTACTGGTACGAGAACGGCCTGGTCGACAAGCGCTGGTCAGCTCTGAACGCCGGCGACATTGACCGGTTCCTGGTCCTGACGCGCAAGTCCGGCGCCAGCTCCGCCATGTACCTGCAGAATGTTGTTGCCAAGCTGGGTTCCGAGCAGCCTTCTATGTATGCCCTGGCGCTGGCCGAGCACGTGCTCGACGGCCGCGGCGCCGTCCGTATCCACGGTGGCGGCTTTGGTGGCACCATCCAGGCCTTCGTGCCGCTCGACCTGGTCGACACCTTTATCACCAAGATGAACAGCTGGCTGGGCGAGGGGTCTGCCCGCCACTACGCAATTTCTGACAAGGGGGCTTACGCGGCATGGCTGTAATGACCGACGTGCGCGAGGCTGCACAGGGCCTGATTGAGTATGCCATCCACCGATCGATGATCGGACAGGACGACCGCATCTGGGCATACAACACCATTTTGGAGTGCATCGGCGCCACGGGCCCCGCACTCGACATGGCTTGGGCACTCAAGACCGAGAAGATTTCGCTCTTGCACCCCGATACACTCCCCGACTTTGACCTGGAGGGCACGCTTGCCGCGCTTTCCGAGGCCGCCGTTACCAACGGTGCCGCCGAGGACACGGCGTCAGGCCGCGACCGCATCGCCATGCGCATCATGGGTGCGCTCATGCCGAGGCCTTCGGTTGTAAACGAGGAGTTCAACGGACGTATGGGCGTCAACGAGCCCCGCGCCGCAACCGACTGGTTCTACGGCCTGTGCTGTGACGCCGGTTACGTGCGCCGCGCCGCCATCGCGCGCAACATCAAATGGAGCACTTCCACCAACTGGGGTGACCTGGAGATCACCATCAACCTGTCCAAGCCCGAAAAGGACCCGCGTGATATCGCCGCGGCAGGTGCAGCCAAGAACACGGGCGAGAAGTATCCCGCCTGCCAGCTCTGCATCGAAAACGAAGGCTATCCCGGTCGCTCCGCCGCAGCCGACGGCGGCGCTCACCCCGCACGCCAGAATCTGCGCGTTATCCCCATCCAGCTCGACGGCGAGCGCTGGGGCTTCCAGTACAGCCCGTATGCGTATTTTGACGAGCACTGCATCACGATGAGCTCCGAGCATCGTCCGATGCACGTCGACCGCAAGGGCCTGACCTGCCTGCTCGACTTTGTGGACCTATTCCCGCATTACTTCATCGGCTCCAACGCCGACCTGCCCATCGTGGGCGGCTCGATTCTGTCGCACGACCACTTCCAGGGCGGCGCGCACGAGTTCCCCATGATGCACGCCGCCGAGGTCTCGCAGTTTAGCGTGCCCGGTTTTGACCAGGTCAGCGGTACCGTGCTGCAGTGGCCGCTCTCGGTGCTGCGCCTGCGCTCGCATGACCGTGGCGCGCTGCTCGATGCCGCCGAGAAGATTATCCTGGCATGGCGCGAGTGGACCGATGAGTCTGTGGGCGTCATCGCGCACACGGCCGATGGCATGCCGCACAACACCGTGACGCCCGTCATCCGCCGCGTCGACTCCCGCGGCAATGCCGGCGGCGAAATCTACGAGGCCTACCTGGCGCTTCGCTGCAACATCACGACCGACGAGCATCCGCTGGGCGTGTTCCACCCGCATGCCGAGTATCACCACATTAAGAAGGAGAACATCGGCCTGATCGAGGTCATGGGCCTGGCGATTTTGCCGCCGCGCTTGGTTCCCGAGCTCGGCACTGTCCGCGAGCACCTGCTGGCGGCCAAGGCCGATGCCAGCTACGATCTCGCCGCCGCGCTCGAGGGCGATGATCTTTGCCGCAGCCACGCTGCATGGGCCGAGGACGTTTTTGCCCGCCGCGCCGACGAGCTTACGGCGGATAACGCCATCGATATCCTGCACGAGGAAGTCGGCGTGGTGTTTGGCCACGTGCTCGACAACGCCGGCGTCTTTAAGTGGGACGAAGCCGGCCGCGCCGCCCAGCAGCGCTTTATCGACTCGCTATAGCATACGAGTTCGAGCCTCATCAGCGGCCACGACATAACCGCCCACACGACAACGGCGCCCGCCGGCAACATCGCCGACGGGCGCCGTTTTTGAGCGTTCGGTGTCGCGACTCCTACAGCTCCGTTACTTCAACGTTGTTGTAGATCTCGTCCCAGCGGTCCATGACCAGGTGGCCGGTCTTGGGATCCATGGCGTTGAGCTTGCCGCAGGTATTGGCGGTCTTGAGCACCGTGACGTCGTCGGCACCAGCAGCAATGGCATGCGCAAAGCCGGCGATGGTCGAGTCGCCGGAACCCGTCGCGTTCACAGCCGCAATCGCGGGCGTCTTGGCGCGGAACGCGCGACCCTCATGGAAGCCCACCGAACCGGCAGCGCCCATCGAAACGACAACCCAGGGAATATCGGCAAAGCGGCCATCGGCGGCAAGCGCCTCGCGCAGGGCATCGACATCATCGGTCGTAAAGGACATACCCAGCAGGCCGTTAATCTCGGTCAGGTTGGGCTTTACGAGCTCAGGCTTAGCGTCGGACTCCAGCGCGGCCTCCAGCGATGCACCCGAGGTGTCGAGCAGCACCTTGGCGCCCGCCTCCTCGGCGATCTTGACGAGCTCGGCATAGTAGCCGGCATCGACACCACGCGGCAGCGAGCCCGAAAGCGTCACAACGTCCGCCTTCGCCGCAAGCTCGGCGAACTTGGCCGTAAAGGCCTCGAGCTCGGCCGGGGCGATCTGCGGGCCGCTCTCCAGCAGCTCGGTCTGATTACCCTCGTGCAGGATATTCAGGCAAATGCGCGTCTCACCGGCGATGGGCACAAAGTCGTTCTTGACGCCGTCGGCATCCATAAGCTCGGCCATATAGGCACCCATGTGGCCGCCGAGCAGGCCGGTCGCGAGCACATCGTCGCCCAACTGCAGCAGCACGCGGCTCATGTTGAGACCCTTGCCGCCAGCGGTCTTTTCGGGCGTCACGCGGTTCACGTCGTCGATGATCAGCTTGTCGAGTTGATAGCGCGTATCGATCGACGGGTTCATGGTAACGGTCAGAATCATGTTGAACTCCTGTTTCCGGGGCACGACGTGTGCGACCCCAAACATACGATAGCTCTTTAAAGGATCTCGATCTCAAAACCGCGGGTGACGGTCTCCCCCGGCTTGGCCACCAGGCAGCCACGCTTGTGCTCGAGGATATCATCCTCGTCGGAGCAGGTGGACAGGCCGCCCCACGGCTCAACTGCCACAAAGTCGCCCTCGGGCTTGCTCCACACAATCAGGTACGGCATATCGGGGAACGTCAGGCGCACGCCCTTGTCCTCGGTTTTCTTGGTCAGCGTAACCACGCGGCTGTCGAGCACGTCGAAGATGGTCTCGGCAAAGTCAAAGAGTTCGTGGGTCAGCGGCAGGTTCTGGCCGATCATGGGGTTCTTGCTGCGATGCTCAACATCAATCAGGCCCGTCGAGGGAACGGCAGTACAGAGCTCGGCGGCCTCACGCTGCTCAAAACGAAGCTCGTAATCGTCATAGGACTCGCCCTCGTCGAGCGGGCACGTAAAGCCGGGGTGACCGCCCACAAAGAACGGCATGTCCTCGGTGCCCTCATTGGTCACCTCGTACGACACGGCCACCTTTTCCGAATCGATCGTGTAACGAGCAACGATCTTAAACGGATACGGGTACTGCTCGAGCAACTCGGCATGGTCGGCAGAGCTCAGGCTCAGCGCAACCATGTTGTCGCCCTGCTCCTCGAGCTTCCACTCCTGCTTGCGGGCAAAGCCGTGGCGGGCAAGCTTGACCTCGCGGCCGCCCATGGTCATCGCGCGGCCGTCACGAAGGCCGCCGCAAATCGGAAAGCAAATGGGTGCCTGGCCCGACCAGACCGAAGGATCGCCCTGCCACAGGTACTCGCGACCATTGGCTTTAATCGAAGTGAACGATCCTCCAGCCGTGCTCAGTGCCACACGAATAGAACCGTTATCAAGAACAAACTCCATAGGAGCCTTCCCTTTCTTACGCCAGCCCGCCGAGTGAATAGGGCTGATAGAAAACCGGCCCGCGCCCCCTCACAGAAACGCGAGCCGTCAACGGACTAGTAAATTACGCCGGATACCCGCTAGTCATGGTATTCGCCACGGTCCCACTTCTCGAGGAACTCGTCAAAGAAGTGCGGGTCAGCCTGAGCCTCGGCGTCGGCCTTATTGCAGGCATCGATCTTGGCGATCAGGGCATCGTGCTCGGGGGTCTTCTCGTAGGGCTCCTCCAGGAAGGCAAGCATGATATCGGCCATCAGGAACTCGCCGGTGATCTTGCCGCCAAAGCCCACGATGTTGGCGTTGAGCTCGCGACGAGCATACAGGGCAGAGGTCATGTCGCGAACCAGGGCGCAGCGGGCGCCGGGAACCTTGTTGACGGCGTTGGTGATGCCGATGCCGGTGCCGCACAGGGCCACGCCAAAGTCGGCCTTGCCGCTGGCAACAGCCTCGCCCACGGCCTTACCGTAGATGGGATAGTGCGTACGGGTGTGGCTGTAGGTGCCGCAGTCGAGCACCTTGTAGCCAGCCTGCTCCAGGCGGTCGGCCAGATAGATCTTCTCGTCCGTAACGATATGGTCGCAACCGATTGCGATGGTCTTCTTCATCAGAACGTCCTTTCGTCTGAATTCACAAGTTGAGGTAGAAGTTCGAGTTCTCGGTGGCTCTCGTTAGGCCATCTTGTTGAGCATGTCGACACGGATCTGGTGACGGCCGCCGGCGTACTGGGCGCGCAGGAACTCGCGGGCGATCTTCTTGGCGACCTCGGTGCCCACAACGCCCGGGCCCATGGTGACCATGCGCGAGCCGTTGTGCTCGCGGGTCATGTAAGCGGAACGCTCGTCGGAAATGTTGGCGACGACCATGCCCTTGATCTTGACGGCGGCCATATAGGAGCCGACGCCGTACTTATCGAATGCAAAGCCCTGGGAATCCTTGTGCTCCAGCAGGTCCTTGGCAACGGCGGTCGCGGAATCGACAAAGTCCGCAGCAGGGGTCTCGGAATAGTCGACGACCTCGTGACCGTCGGCGATGAGCATCTCCTTGATGGACTCCTTCATCGACATACCGTCGGCATCGGAAGCGATTACAACCCTCATGACATCCTCCTTGAGAGATACGCAGGTGCGTAGTTTCTGTTTGGAAGTGTTGAATCGCGCTCAGGTCCGGGCATCTGAATGTGCGGTTCTTCACTGTTCATGTTTATTTGAACACATTCAAACATCGAGTGCAACCATTATTTGTTTAACTTTGTTCTTTTTTGAACAAATACCGTTCACGGATGATTGCCGACCGTTTGAGCCCGGCGCAGACGTAGCGACCATGTGTTCAACAAACAAAAGGGCGGCCGAGAACGCATCTCGACCGCCCCTTCGGCGGTATTCCCCGGTATATACAGCTGTTTTAGCTACTCAGACTGTCCGCTCTTCTTGGCATGTTTGGACGGAGCCCTCAGAAAACGGCCCGTCAAATAGTTCGCCGGGCCAGAGATATCGATCCCCAGCAGGGTGTGGCCCAGCCACAGAAACGCCACGAGCACCAGCAGCGGGATAACGCACGAGGTCACGATCATCACGATGACGCCTTCAATTAGGTCGGTCACCTGTTGCACGATCTCGTCGGTCATCTGCTTGGCGCCACTGGTCACCGACGTGACGAGACCCGAGGCACCGTCGGCAAGCTGCTCAAGCACGCTCTTGGACTCTGTGGACTCGGTCTTTTTCTTGCTTGCTTTGGAGCTGTCGCTATCTGCCGCACTCGCAGCGTCGGCCGCCTTTTGCTCGGCTGCCTCGATGCTCACTCGATACGTTTCGTCGACCTTTTGCGACACCCATACGCTTGCAGGCACCAACGCCATGCCGATCATGGCAACCACCAGCACGCGAGTCGCCACGCGGCGCAGGACGGCGCTCGTGCTCCAGCGCCCATGAATGCCAAGCGACACCGCAAAGAGCACCAACGCAAACGGGATTAAGATGCCTAGGCCAACCGACCACAAAATAGTCAGCAGATATTTCTCGAGATAGAGCACGGCAAGCACGATGCCCAAGTTGCCTGAAAGCTGCGCGAGCTGCTCGGCAACCGGCGTTCCCGTATCACCCGGCAGCGCGGTAATGCCCGCAGATAGCGCCACGCACGAGGTCGTGAGCGCCAGTACGTTACCTTTCTTTTGATCGATGACCTCGATGGTGGAGTCCCAAGTCTTGGTATCGGCAAAATGCGGACGAGCTACAAAGCCCGACAGCAGCGCCAGCACCACGAGCGCAACGATAAAGCCAATCTGGAGCTTTTTGTTTGCGCACACGACATCGGACAGGCTGGGCTGCAGCTCGGTTACCGTCGTATGCTCGGTTATCTGGACAGGACGCCCATGAGCCATCTCATACGCGTCTCTTTTTTGAATTGATCCGTTGTCCGGCATTTGGATACCTCCTCATTCCGGCCTGTATTGCGGTGGAAAGTATACCCACCCATCGAAAAACTGAACGGCAGGAGGTGCAACAGGCTGCTGCATGATCCGCCTGCCATGAAATGGGCCCATCTACTACGTTTAACCGCCCATCCCCGACCATGCCACAAAGCTGAAAAACAAAACCGCAGGTAGAAGTCCTGCGGTTTTTCATGAAACGCGGGTGTGTTCGAGGGTATCGGGTTAAACGTAGTAGATGAGCCAGTTTCGTGGCGAGCGCTGCCAACCGATCCTCCGGGGACGGGAAAAGCGGGTCATTTGGGGCTGTCGGCCCCTATTTCGCCGCAACCTAGATAGGTGAGATACAGAAAAACCCTGCCGCGGATAGCGGCAGGGTTTTTGGAAGGGGACGAGGTTGTGCGAGCTCGTTAGGCGAGCTTGGCCTCGAGCTCAGCGATGCGCTTGTAGGCATCGATGGTAAAGCGGGTCTGCTTCTCCAGAATCATAGTGGTCATGAGAGTATCCTGAGCATGGGCCATGATGAAGGTCATCTCCATCTCGCCACCGCCGGCCTCCTGCGAAAGCAGCTTGGTCTGCGTGTCGTGGGCACCGATGAGCGCATCGCTGGCATCCTTGTGCAGCTGCTCGGCCTTCTCAAAGTCACCCTCGCGAGCAGCATCGAGCGCTGCAAGCAGATCGGTCTGGGCGTCACCTGCGTATGCGACAATCTCGAATCCAACCATCGAGATTTCTTCTTTGGTTGCCATATTGCGTTCCTTTCACATATGAACCAATGGAGAGCATCGCGTCCGGGCATACGCGCTGCGTTGTGTATGACAGAAACAATAACATTCAAACAAAAAAGAACAGCTCAAAACGTAATTTCGAGCTATGAACGGTCACTTTTCGCCCGTGAACGGTTTTTAAACCAATCTGAACAATATCAAACACAATTATCGGCAACCCAAACAGGACCGCACCCTAACACAAATCGCGCACCGTATCGCCCTCTACAAGCACACCGGGGATCAGCATGTGCTCCACGCCAGACGCACCCCCATCGGCGCCGGCAATCTTGTCGACCGCCCACATGCCGACGCGCTTGTTGTCAAAGCGCACCGTGGTCAGGCGACGGTCGGGCACGATATCGCCCAGGCTGTCATCAACACCCACCACGCTCACGTCCTCGGGCACACGCTTTCCGCACGACTCGAGCCCGCGAATGCAGCCGTAGGCCATGGCATCGTTGGAAGCATAAATGGCCGTACAGGTCGGATCTTCCGCCAGAGCCTGACCAGCAGCATATCCGCTCTGTGCCGTCCAATCCCCACGGACGAGTCGCGGCGGTTCAATACCATGCGCGCGCAATGTCTCGCGCCAGCCTTCCTCGCGCCGCATGCCCGAAAGCGAGCGCTCGGGACACGAAATAAAGTGCACGGTTTTGTGCCCCCGCCCCAGCAAGTACTCGACCACCTGGCGCGAGCAATCGAACTGGTCGTTATCGACCGTTGAACAGAGCGGGTGCTCCAGCATCGTAACGAGCACCGTCTGCATGCCGGGCAGCGGCTCGAAGGTGCCAAAGTCCGCCGGCATGCGATTCATGATCACGACCATACCGTCTACCGGCAGCGCGCTCATGCGTGACGATGCGCTCTCGAGGGTATAGGGGTGTCCATCTACTTTAGTGAGGGTGATGGCATAGCCATGTTTGTCGGCCGCGGCGGCAAAGCCCTCCATACGGTCGAGGTTGCCGGTACCGGTAATGTTGAACATGGCGACGCCGACGGTCTTAAACCTGCCACGGCGCAGCGATCGACCGGCAAAATTGGGGCGATACCCCAGCTCGCGCATGGCGGCACGCACGCGTTCCTTGGTCTCGGGGCGCACGCTGGGCGAATCGTGCACGGTGCGCGAGACCGTCTGCTCCGAGACGCCCGCGAGGCGCGCTACGTCTTTGACGGATACCGATTTTTTAACAGCGGCCATAGGTCGATCTTTCTATGTCAACGATGCCATTGGTGGCACCCTACGCAGTCAAATGAAACGTCTTCAAGTATATCTAACGCCTCCCCCACCATACGCTCACCACCCAAAACCTACCGTTCACCGACATTTTTGCTTCCCCGAACGGCTTTTAGCGCCCAAATGTTAACGTTGCCATTGTGCAAACACAGAGCCACCGGGCGGCTCAAACGTTTACGCGTAAGGAATCGACGGTTCGCAGGCACAGGAACCACCGGTTCGCTTCTTTTTTTGTGTCACAAAATGGCAACGTCAACATTTTGGCAACCGAATGTCAAAAGCTACCATCGTTGCTAACCCACCGACTCTTAGGAGCTTTGCATGGAGCAACTCATCGCCATCATCGAAAAGGGCCAGCCCTTTTTCAACGCGATCGCCCGCAACAAGTACCTCAAGGCGATCCGCGACGGCTTTATCTCCGTCATCCCCATCATCATCTTCTCGTCCATCTTTTGCCTGGTAGCCTCGGTCCCCAACATCTGGGGTTTCTACTGGCCCGATGACATCAACAACGCCCTGTGGAAGTGCTACAACTACTCCATGGGCATCCTGGCCATCGCCTGCGCCGCCACCACGGCCAAGCACTTCGCCGACGCTCAGAACCGCGATCTGCCCAAGAACAACCAGATCAACTTCATCTCGTGCATGTGCGCGGCCATCATCGGCTTTCTGCTCCTTTCGAGCGACACCATCGCCACGGACGCCGCCAGCGGTTTCAACACCACCTACCTTGGTTCCAAGGGCCTGCTGACCGCTTTCATCGCTGCGTTTGTGACTGGCATCATCTACAAGTTCTTCATTAAGCGCAACATCACCGTCAAGATGCCCGAGCAGGTTCCGCCCAACATCTCGCAGACCTTTAAGGACATCATCCCCTTCTCCGTCTGCATCACCGTCTTTTGGGTCTTTGACATCGTCTTCCGCGCTGCTTTTGGCTTCTGCTTTGCCCAAGGCGTCATCCAGGTGTTCCAGCCCCTGTTCACCGCTGCCGACGGCTACATCGGCCTCGCTGTAATCTACGGCGCCATGAGCCTGTTCTGGTTCGTGGGCGTCCACGGCCCCTCAATCGTCGAGCCCGCCATCGCCGCCGCCCTCGTTGCCAACATGACCGACAACCTGGCTGCGTTCCAGGCTGGTCAGCACGCTTCCGCTGTCCTGACCCAGGGTGCCCAGTACTTCGTCGTCTGCATGGGCGGCACCGGCGCCACGCTCGTCCTGGTCTTTATGTTCTGCTTCCTGGCCAAGTCTCAGGAGATGCGCGCCGTCGGTAAGGCAGCTATCGTCCCCGTGTGCTTTGCCGTCAACGAGCCGCTGCTGTTCGCCGCGCCCATCGTGCTCAACCCCGTCTTCTTTGTCCCGTTTGTCTTTGCCCCGATCGCCAACATCTGGATCCTCAAGATCTTTATCGACTTCTTGGGCATGAACGGCTTTATGTACACCCTGCCTTGGACTGTCCCCGGCCCCATCGGCACCATCATGGGTCTGGGCTTCCAGCCGCTCGCCTTTGTGATGCTCGCCCTTATCCTGGTCGTCGACTTCGTTCTGTACTATCCGTTCTTCCGTGCCTATGACGCCCAGAAGTGCGCCGAGGAGGCCGAGATTTCCGAGGAGGAGCTCGCCGCCAAGAACGCCGAGAAGGCCGCCAAGCTTAACGATGCCTTCCAGGGCAAGGCTGACGCCAAGAGCGTTGCCGCCGGCGCTGCTGCCGATGCCGTGAAGGCCGACTCCCCCGCCGCTTCTGCAGCATCCGCTGCCGAGGCAACGACCGCCAGCGACCTCAACGGCAAGCGCGTGCTCGTGCTCTGCCAGGGCGGCGGAACCTCGGGCCTGCTCGCCAACGCGCTGGCCAAGGCCGCCAAGGAGCGCGGCATCAGTCTTGAGACCGCTGCCGAGGCATATGGCAACCACGTGGACATGCTCCCCGACTTTGATCTGGTCGTCCTGGCCCCGCAGGCTGCCAGCTACTTGGCCGACCTGCAAAAGGACTGCGAGCGCGTGGGCAACAAGTGCGTCGCCTGCCGCGGTAAGCAGTACATCGAGCTCTCCCAGAACGGCGATAAGTCTCTCGCCTTCGTGAGTGAACAGCTTTCGAAGTAAGTAACGCTTAGGGCCAGCCGACCATCCACAGCCGGCTGGCCCTTCGATTTAGACGATTGGATCATCATGTCCGTTAACCCTGCTAGCGTCACCAACCCGCCCGCGCAGTTTCCCGAGGGCTTTGTCTTTGGCGGCGCCACCGCTGCCTACCAGGTAGAGGGTGAGACCCGCACTCACGGTAAGGGCAAGGTTGCCTGGGACGACTTCCTGGAGGCCCAGGGTCGTTTCTCCCCCGATCCCGCTTCGGACTTCTACAACCAGTACCCCGTCGATTTGGAGCTGTGCGAGGAGTTTGGCATCAACGGCATTCGCCTCTCCATCGCCTGGAGCCGCATCTTCCCCAACGGTACCGGCGAAATCAACCCCGAGGGTGTCCAGTTCTATCACGATCTCTTCGCCGAGTGCCATAAGCACCACGTTGAGCCGTTTGTCACGCTGCATCACTTTGACACGCCGCTGCCCCTCTTTGAGAAGGGTGACTTCCTCAACCGCGAGACCATCGACGCCTTTGTGAACTTTGCCACCTTCTGCTTTAAGGAGTACGCCGACCAGGTAACCTACTGGTTCACCTTTAACGAGATCTGGGCCGACGCCTCCAACACCTACATCGAGGGCACCTTCCCCGGTGGCGTCAAGGCGCATCTGGCCGAGGCTTTCCAGTGCGAGCACAACATGATGCTCGCCCACGCCAAGGCTGTGCTTGCCTTCCACAACGGCGGTTTTAAGGGCAAGATCGGCGTCATTCAGTCGTTGGAGTTTAAGTATCCGCTCAACGAGAACGACCCCGCCGACATCAAGGCCGCCAACAACGAGCACGTGCTGCAGAACCAGTTCTTGCTCGATGCCACCTTCCGCGGCGACTATGCGCCCGACACCCTCGAGTGCGCCAACCGCCTGGCTGCCGTCTCGGGCGGCACCATCGAGATCCTGGACGAGGATCTGGAAATCATGCGCGAGGCAGCGCTCTACAACGACTACCTGGGCGTTAACAACTACCAGTGCCGCTTCTTGAAGGCTTACGACGGCGAGAACGACCTGCACCACAACGGTACGGGCGAGAAGGGCACTGGCCGCTGGCGCGTCAAGGGCATTGGCGAGCACGTGAACAAGCCTGGTATCCCCACCACCGACTGGGACTGGATCATCTATCCCGAGGGCCTGTTCGATCTGCTCGTCTACATTAAGCAGCGCTACCCCAACTACAAGCAGATCTTCATCACCGAGAACGGCATGGGCTACAAGGACCCCTACAAGGACGGTTTTGTGGACGACCAGCCGCGCATCGACTACATCGAGCAGCACCTGCGCTGGTTGCTCAAGGCCATGGAGGTTGGCGTCAACGTGGGCGGCTACTTCCTGTGGAGCCTGCAGGATCAGTTCTCCTGGACCAATGGCTACAACAAGCGTTACGGCTTCTTCTACGTTGACTTTGAAACCCAAAAGCGCACGCCCAAGGCAAGCGCATACTGGTATAAGCACGTGGCGCAGACCCGTCGTCTGGACTAGTGACTGGCGGGGTTGCCCGCTCACACAACCTGTCCCCATTTCTCAGCCGGGGGCGGCACGTCACACGGCGCGCCGCCCCCCGGCCTTTTTGTGCAGGTCGGAAGCCGTTTGTCTCAATCTGTAACATCTAGCCGAGTTTTTGGGTCCTAGCTGTTACAGATTGAGACGAACAGGATTGCTCTTTCCGAAGAATCTAAATCTGTAACACGTAGCCCGCTTTTGACCGTCTACCTGTTACAAATCGAGACAGACGGAGTAGGACCTAACCCCGTATGTCCCTAACAGTCGAGCGTTCGACCAGCGTGCTCGGCACATGAATCGCCTCGATAGACGAGCTCTCTCCAATCGCCGCCTCAAACGCAAGCTTACCGACACCGCGCAAATCAAATCGCAGCGTCGTCAGCCGATTGTGAGGAACAAGTCCCTCGAGTGCGTCGTCGATACCAACCACGCTCACGTCGTCGGGCACGGACAGGCCCGCGTTCTCGAGCGCGGCGATAACGCCCAGCGCCATCTGGTCATTTGCCGCAAGCACGGCAGTCGGCGTCTGCGACCCGCCGGCAAGCACCTCGGCCGCAATCCGCTCGCCCATGGCGTACCCACTGTCCGCACTCCAATCGCCACGCAGCATCGGAGCGGCATCGACATGAGCACGACCCAGCGTATCGCGCCAACCGGCCTCACGAAAACGCGAGGAAATCGAGTTTTCCGGACCCGCCACAAACCGCATATTCGAGTGACCATGTTCCAGCAGATAATTGGTCAACAGCTCGCACGAACCATACTGGTCGGAGTCGATCGTCGTGCAGCGCGGATGCGCATACATGGACAGGATGACCGTTCGCACTCCCGGCTGGGGAACAAACTCCTCAAAATCGGGAGCCATGCGGTTCATGTTGAGAATCATGCCGTCGACGGGTCGCTCGACCATGCGGCGCGAGGCATCGGCAAGTGCATAGGGCTTGTCGCCGCCCATCTCGATCATAGTGACGGCAAAATCGTGCTCGCGCGCCGCTTGCATGATACCCTCGAGCGTCGCCAGGTTACCGACACGTGTGATGTTGTACATGCACAGGCCAATAGAACGATACGACCCGCCGCGCAACGCCGTTCCAGCAAAATTGGGACGAAAGCCCAGCTCTTCCATGGCGGCCAGCACACGCTTGCGCGTCTTTTCCGTCACGTTGGGCATACCGTTGACCACGCGAGACACAGTCTGGCGGCTCACGCCAGCGAGCGCCGCAACCTCTGCCGCGCTCGCCGAACGACCATTCCTTGTCCGCTGAGCCATGCCTTCCACGCTAACCTGCTTCCCAACTATTCCCCGCGCCCATGGCGCATCGTACATACATTGATAACGTGCTCATGATACCCGAGCCATATACCACAACATGAAAACTTCTGTCAATCAAAACCGCTTACCGAACAAATACAACCGTTCACGGCTGTTTGAAGTTGTTTTGTTTCTATACATCCCAGCCGGATGTTAACGTGCTCATTGTCAAATGTTCACGTGCTCATTTTGGTTCTAATCATTTTAAGATAGTGTTTATCGGGCTTTTTCACCGCTGAACGCTAACCAGGGAGCCTCCTGAGCGCAAACGCACAATATCGAACAGCGAGACGAGAGGGTGTATGCATATGTCTTTGCTAAACCGCGTACAGCAGCTGCCGAAGGGCTTTGTTTGGGGCGCCGCAACCGCCGCGTACCAAACGGAAGGTTCCACGAAGGTGGCAGGCAAGGGTAAGACCATGTGGGACGATTACCTTGTCGCCCAGGGTCGCTTTTTGCCCGACCCGGCCAGTGATTTCTACAACCGCTACGAGGAGGATATCCGCCTTTCTGCCGAGCATGGACTCAACGCCATTCGTGTGTCCATCGCCTGGACCCGCATCTTCCCCAACGGCGACGATGCCGAACCCCTCTCCGAGGGCGTTAAGCACTACCACGAGCTGTTCGCCTGCTGCAAAAAGTATGGCGTCGAGCCCTATGTGTCCCTGCATCACTTTGACTCCCCCGCCGCCCTGTTCAACCAGGGCGACTGGCTCAACCGCAAGACCGTCGACGCCTATGTGCGCTATGCCGAGTTCTGCTTCCGCGAGTTCCGCGAGGTCAAAAATTGGTTCACCATCAACGAGCTCATCAGCCTCTCGCACTCCCAATACATCCAAGGCAACTTCCCGCCCAACCATCACTTTGATGTGACGAGCGGCATCCAGAGCCAGCACAACGAGCTCGTTGCCCACGCCCGCGCCGTCAACCTGTATAAGGATCTTGACGAGACCGAGCACCTGGGCGGACGCATTGGCATGGTCAACGTCCTGACGCCGGCATATCCTGCCACCGACTCGCCCGCCGACCAGCACGCCGCCGACCTGTACAACGCCTTCTACACCGACTTCATCATGGACGGCGCCTTCCTGGGTCACTACTCCGCGCGCACCCTCTCACTCATCAACGAGATTCTGCGTGCCAACAACGCCACACTTACGGTTGAGGACAGCGACATGGAGGAGCTCGCCAAGGCGGCGCCCCGCAACGATATGTTCGGCCTCAACTACTATCAGTCGGCGTTTATCGCCGCCTACGATGGCGAGTCAACCAACAGCTTTAACGGCACCGGAGACAAGGGCACCTCGTGCTTTAAGTTTAAGGGCGTCGGGCAGCAGGTCGATATGCCGGGCATCCCCACCACCGACTGGGATTGGCTCATCTACCCGCAAGGCCTCTACGACACGCTCAAGCACATCAGCGCCACCTATCCCAACCTCCCCGTCATCTATATCACCGAAAATGGCCTGGGCCACAAGGACCCCGAGCCCGACGCAAACGGCATCGTCGCCGATCCCGAGCGCATCGACTTTGTCGACCAGCACATGGAGAAGGTGCTCCAGGCGCGCGCCGAGGGCGTCGACGTCCAGGGCTACTTTATCTGGAGCCTGCAGGACCAGTTCTCGTGGGCCAATGGCTATAACAAGCGCTACGGCCTGTTCTACATCGACTTCGACACGCAAAAACGCTACATCAAGCAGTCGGCACTCTGGTACAAGGAGCTCGCCGACACTATGGCGGACGCGCAGTAGCGCATCGCCTCGCTTTCCCCCGAGAGGGGAGCGGCCCTATGCGATACAAACCCAGCCGCTCCCCTCTCTCCCCCTGGGACCGACCCCGCCTGCACCCGGGCTTTTAGCAAGCGGGAGACCATATAGGTTTTCAACGTCCATGCCATTAAGATTTCATGCAAAGAGGAGCGTGAACTATGGAATCGATCGTTAAGTTCTTGGAGAAAGGTCAGCCGTACTTCGACAAGGTCTCTAAGAACATCTACCTTCAGGCCATTAAAGACGGCTTTTTGGCAGCAATGCCCATCATCCTGTCTTCTTCTGTCTTCCTGCTTATTTCGACCCTGCCGGGCGTTGTCGCCACGGTCGGCGGCTTTACGCTGCCCGACTGGTGGAACGTCGACGTCGTGAACTTCTGCAACAAGGTTTACAACTTCACGATGGGCGTCGTGGGCATCATGGTCGCCGGCACCACCGCAAGCGCGCTGACCGGCTCCAAGAACCGCCGCATGCCTGCTGGCAAGGCCATCAACGCCACGAGCACCATGGTCGCCGCCATGTGCGCTATGCTCATCTTGGCCGTTACCCAGACGAGTGCCAAGATCGACGGCGCCGATGTCTCGGTGTTCTTTACCGACAACATGGGCACCAAGGGCCTGCTGAGCTCCTTTGTCGCCGCATTTGCCACGGTCAACATCTATGCCTTCTGCATTAAGCGAGACATCACCATCAAGCTGCCCAAAGAAGTCCCCGGCGCCATCGCCCAGAACTTCCGCGACATCTTCGCCTTCAGCTTCTCCATCCTGTTTGTCGCCGTCATCGACGTTATCTGCCGCACCTGCTTGGCCGTCCCGTTTGCCAACGTCATCTCCACGCTGGTGAGCCCGCTGTTCGCCGCTGCCGATTCCTACGCCGGCCTCGCCCTCATCTGGTTCATGATCCCGCTGTTCTGGTTCATGGGCATCCACGGCCCCTCGGTCGTTAAGCCTGCCCTCAACGCCGCGCTGTTTGGCAACATCACCACCAACCTCGCCACGCTGCAGGCCGGCGGTCACCCCGCCCTCGCCCTGACCGAAAACTTCGGTAACTACATCGGCGAACTCGGCGGCACCGGCGCCACGTTCATTGTCCCGATCATCTTCCTGCTCTTTATGCGCTCCAAGCAGCTCAAGGCCGTCGGCAAAGCCTCTGTCGTGCCCGTGATGTTCGCCGTCAACGAGCCGCTGCTGTTCGCCGCGCCCATCATCCTCAACCCGTACTTCCTGATCCCGTTCCTGTTTGCCCCCGTGGCCAACGTCCTCATTGGTAAGTTCTTCATCGACTTTTTGGGCATGAACGGCTTTATCTATGCCATGCCGTGGGCACTCCCCGGACCGATCGGCACCTTCATCGACACCAACTTCCAGCCGATCTCTCTGGTCCTGGTTGTCGTCCTGCTGGTCGTTGACTTCTTGATCTACTACCCGTTCTGCAAGGCCTACGACAACGTCCTGTGCAAGCAGGAGGCCGAGACCCTTGCCGAAGAAGAGGCCGAGGAGACCAAGGCCGTCAAGACCGCTGCCGCCCCCGCCGTTGAGGCTCCTGTTGTCGAGACCGCTTCTGCCACTGAGGCCTCCGCAGCTCCGTCCGCCCTTAAGGGCAAGGATCTGAGGGTTCTGGTTCTGTGCGCTGGCGCCGGCACCTCTGCACTGCTCGCCAACGCGCTTAAGGAAGGCGCCGACGAGCTGGGCATCGACATTACCGCCAACGCCGGTGCCTACGGCAGCCACTACGCCATCATGGACCAGTACAACGTCATCGTCCTGGCTCCGCAGGTTCGCACCTATTACAACGAGATGAAGGCCGACACCGACCGCCTGGGCATCACGCTGCTGTCGCCCAAGGGCAAACAGTACATCGACCTCACTAAGGATCCCAAGGGTGCCGTCGCCTGGATCGAGGAAAACCTCGAGGCATAAGACGCTGACACCACCTGCCGCTTGCAGACAATAAATGGCCCGTGCATCGATGTGTGATGCGCGGGCCATTTTGTTTAGACCGCACCCGTCCTCCTGTTCATCTCAATCTGTAACATCTAGCCGAGTTTTTCGGTCCTAGCTGTTACAGATCGAGATGAACGCACAGGCCAAGCCGAAAATCTCAATCTGTAACATGTAGACCACTTTTGACCGTCTAGTTGTTACAGATCGAGACAAACGGAATAAGCCGGGCCAAAAATCTCGATCCGTAACATCTAGCCGAGTTTTTGGGTCCTAGCTGTTACAGATTGAGACAAACGGAATAGGCCGAGCACGTCTACGCCCGCAAGTCCTTTACGCTGGAACGCTCGACCAACACGC
>CABUOA010000011.1 GCA_902493145.1 uncultured Collinsella sp.
TCGTGGCCACCATGGTCGTGGGCATCATCGGCGCGTTCTTCGGCGTGCTGGCGTAAGGGCCCGGCTGCATAGATTTTCGTTGCAACCTGGAAAGGGGATGGAGCAGGCCTATGCCCTCCATCCCCTTTTTGTATAGAAGGAGTTCGTATGTTCGCGAAGGATCGCGAAGCAATGCGCCTGACGCCGGCGGAGGTCAGGCTGATTCTTATTGAGTCCCTGCAGTGGTGCGCCAACAACGCGGTCTACTTTTTGGGGCTTATCGGTGCGGCCACGTATGATCTGGCCGGCACGGCCTTTTTGGTTGCCGCCATTACGCTCGTGCGCAATCTTATGACGTCGGCGGGCAATATGGTGTCGGGTTCGGTCATCGATCGCTTTGGACCGCGCCGGACGTCATTTGTGACGTGCGTGATTACGGCTGTGCTATCGCTTGGCGTGGGGTTGGCGCCGCTGTCTGTCCCCGGGCTTGTGTTTGCCGCGTGCGTCTCGGGGCTTGCGGGCGGCTTTATCAACACCTGCACGCATGCGTTTCCGGGATACCTGGAGTCGACCACCGAGGGCCGTACCCGCGTGAACGGTCTCATGGTGTTCTACAGCAATATCGCCTATACCGCTGGCCCGCTGCTCGGCGGTGCCATCGTGAGCTGTTTTGCCACGCAATCGGTCTACCTGCTCATGGCGGGCATGATGGGTGTGGCGGCCGTGCTCTCCTTGGGCTGTCACGAGTGCGTTGTTCCCGCAAAAGGGGAAAAGCCGAAGGGCGGTATTCTGGGCGGCATGGCCGAGGGTGCGCGACTTACGTTTCGCGACCACGACCTGCGCCTCATCTTTATCTCGGGCTTTTTGGGATTCTTTGCGTTTGGCGCGTTTGATTCGCTTGAGTCGTTGTTCTACCGTGATGTGCTCAACGTGGATATCGTCTGGCTGGGCTGGCTGTCCTCGGTCGTGGGCCTCACTTCCTCGGTGGGCGCGTTCATCCTGACCAAGCTTTCTGCTCGCCATGTCAACCTACGATTGCTGCTCGGCGCGCTCATGGCCGTGGGCATTGGGTCCATGGTGTACGTGGGCACCGATATGCTGGGGGTCGCGATTGTCGGTCAGGCGATTAACGGTCTGGCCTGGGGGTTCCTGGAGCCGCTGCAGATGATCTTGATTCAGGAGCGCGCCGACATCAAATACCTGGGTCGCATTACCGGCTTTGTGCGCTTTGGCCTGATGAGCGCCGGCGTGGTGCCGCTGCTGGCGGCTCCGTTTTTGGCGGAGGCTTTGGGCGTCCAGACGGTACTGTTTGGAGCATCGACCATTATTGCGCTGGTAGGAACGCTGTTCTTTGTCACACAAGGGAGACGCCGGGGGCGTTAGCTATACATCAAATTCTAATTTAATACCACTCACCAGAGAATTTCGACCGTTCACCGAGGATTGGAACAGATTGAAAAGTGGTATTAAAAACACGTCGGGTGTATGTCTATAATTGGTATCGAAAAGAAACGCGATGTATAGATTCGCGTGCAGGACAGAAAGGAAAAGCCATGAAGGAAACCGAGAAGATCGAGATCATGCACTTTAGCCAGGAGGGCTACGTCGAGGACGGCAAGAACGTCTACGAGACCGGCAAGAAGATGACCGCGCTCGCCGACAAGGTCGCCGACGAGGGCTACGACGCCGTGTTCCTGATGGGCGTCGGCGGCACCTGGGACGAGCTCATGCAGCTCGAGTACCTCATGAACAAGTTCGGCGACCGCGACCTCGAGGTCTACCTGATCCACGCCGCCGAGTGGAACGCCATGGGCCACAAGCGCATGACCGAGAAGTCCGTCGTGCTCACCGCCTCCGAGTCCGGCACCACCCCCGAGGTCCTCGAGGCCGTCAAGAAGATGAAGGAAAAGGGCATTCGTGTCTACGCCATGACCAAGCCCGAGGGTCTCATCGGCCAGGCTGTCGGCGCCGAGAATTGCGTCAAGATGGCTTCCGATCATGGTAACGGTGGCTGCGAGATGGGCTACTACCTCGCCGACTGCTTCGGCCTGCGCCTGCTCAACCGCCGCGGCTGCTTCCCGCAGTTCGATAAGTTCATCGAGCAGACCAAGGACGTTTGGACCCACCTGGTCGACATCCGCAAGAGCTTCGAGCCGCGCGCCGAGGAGCTCGCCAAGAAGTACGCCCTGGCCCCCTACACCATGTTCATCGGCTCCGGCGCCCTGTGGGGCGAGACCATCCTGTTCTCGATGTGCATCCTCGAGGAGATGCAGTGGAAGCGCACCCGCTACATCACCTCGGCCGACTTCTTCCACGGCACCCTCGAGCTCGTGGAGCCCGGCGTCCCCGTGTTCCTGTTCATGGGCGAGGACGAGAACCGCAAGCTCGACGAGCGCGTCCGCGCCTTCCTGACCCGCGGCGTGACCGGCGACACCGACATCAACATCATCGACACCGCCGAGTTCGCGATCCCCGGCCTTGACGACGAGTTCCGCGTCATCGTGTCTCCGTGGATCCTCTCCTCGCTGATCACCGATCGCCTTGCCGCTTACTACGAGACGGTCACCAAGCACAACCTCAACTACCGTCGTTACTATCACCAGTTCGACTACTAATAGTTGACCACTCATTTTAGAAGCACCCTGCCCGGGCGCATGCGTCCGGGCATTTTTATGCCGAAATTCGCTAGGAAGGGGAATCGAATGAGGCAGTTTATCGTGGCGTCCCATGCTCATTTTGCGTCTGGAATCGTCGAGAGCATCGGCCTGCTTTCCGGCGAGCGCGAAAACGTCCATGCGCTCTCTATGTATGTCGACGGAAACGAGGACCTGACCAAGGAGGCCGCAGCGATTCTGGACGGCTTTGCCGCGGACGATGAGGTCGTCGTTTGCACCGACCTCTTTGGCGGCAGTGTCAACAACGAGTTCACCAAGATCGTCCAGACGCGTCCCAACACGCATCTGGTGACCAATATGAACCTGCCGCTCCTTATTCAGCTGCTGTTCGTGCCCGAATCCACCCCGATCGATGAGGCCATTCGCCAGATCGTCGAGGCGGACGACACCAAGGTCAAGTACGTCAACGACCTGCTGGGGCAGGCCGAGCTCGATGAGTTTTAACCACTAGGGAGCACATCATGATTCAGATGATTCGTGTAGATTATCGACTGCTTCACGGCCAGGTTGCCGTTAGCTGGACCTCGGCTCTGGGTGCCGATTGCATCCTGTTGGTGAGCGACACGGTCCTCAATGACAAGCTTCGTCTACAGGCCCTGTCCCTTGCAAAGCCTGAGGGCTGCAAGGTCGTCGTCAAAAACACCGAGGACGCCGTCAAGGCGCTCCAGAGCGGAGTGACTGATAAGTACAAGCTCTTCGTGGTTTGCGAGACGATCCAGCAGGCCGGTGCCGTCGCCAAGGCGATGGGAGTCAAGAAGATCAACCTCGGCAATGTTGCCTTTAGCGAGAATGCCCGCCAGGTCTCGACGAGCGTGTTCCTTACGCCCGAAAACGAGGCATACGTCAAAGAGCTGCTCGGCGAGGGCTATGAACTGTTCATTCAGATGATTCCGGCAGATGCGAAGACTGACGCCGCGAAGGTCATCGGTTAGGGGCTGTCATGGTTATCAAGACAATCCTGATTTTCCTGATTGCCCTTTTGGGCTATTCCGAGTGGCTGACGGGCACGAGCTACCTCCAGCGCCCGATCGTGCTCGGACCTCTGGTTGGCCTTGTCATGGGCGACATGGTGACCGGCACGATCATGGGCGCCACGATGGAGCTTGCCATGGTCGGCGCCATCTCGGTCGGTGCGTATAACCCGCCCGATACGATTTCCGGAACCATTCTGGGTGTGTCGCTTGCCATGCAGGCCGGCGCGGACGCTTCGGCGGCCCTGACCCTGGGTATTCCCATCGCAACGATCGTCCTGGCGCTCGATACCGCCTTGGGCCAGCCGGTGATGCTGCTGCTGGTGCACCGTATCGACAAAAACGTCGAGGACGGAGACACCAAGGCCATCACGCGCAACATGCTCATCGCCGGCTACGCGCAGAGCTGGTGCGGCCTGCTGATTATTCCCCTGGCATTCTTCTTTGGCGCCGATGCTGTTGCCAGCCTGCTCAACATCATCCCCGATTTCGTTCAGACCGGTATGGATGTCGCCGCCGCCTTCTTGCCCGCACTCGGTTTTGCAATGCTGGCTCAGATGATTATGAACAAGACTGTGGCGCCGTTCTTCTTCGCTGGCTTCTTCCTCGTCGCCTACTTTGGCATTAGCACGACGGGCGTGGCGATCTTTGCCGCGATCATCGTCGTCGCGATGACGGTTTTGGGTGACAAGAAAAAGACGGAGCAGCCCGCAGTGGCAACCGAGGATCCTGCGATTGGGAGTGGGTTCGATGAGTTTTAAGTTTGAGTCTTCTTATGACGGGCTGATTTCCCGTGCAGACCTTAAGAAGCTGTTCTGGCGCTCGATTCCCTATGAGCATTCCTGGAACTACGAGCGTATGGGCCATATCGGCTTTATGTGGGCCCTTATGCCGATCCTTCGCAAGCTGTATCCGCAGGATGCGGACTTTAAGGCCGCCCTCAAGCGCCATATGGAGCTCTATAACGTCACGCCGTACATCTCGACGCTCCCCATGTCCATCGCCGCTGCAATGGAGGAGGTCAACGCTACTGACGATAGCTTTGACACGAGCGCGATCTCTAATGTCAAGCTTGCTTTGATGGGGCCGCTGTCCGGCGTGGGCGATGCCTTCTACTGGGGCACGCTGCGAATTTTGGCAACGGGTGTCGGCACGTCGCTGGCGCTACAGGGCTCTATTCTTGGCCCGATTTTGTTCCTGCTCGTGTTCAATGTCCCTCACTACATCATCCGTTACCTGCTGACGTTTGTGGGGTATCGCTTTGGCTCGGACATGATCAGCAAGGTCCAGGAATCGGGCATTATGGACACGATCGTCAAGATGGCCTCTATCATGGGCGCCATGGTGATCGGCGCTATGACCATGGAGATGGTCACCGTGGACATTCCGCTCATGGTCGGTGCGGGCGATGGTGCTCAGACGCTGGCCGAGCTGCTCAACGGAATCTTCCCGGGCTTTGTCACGATGGGGCTGTTTGGAATCGTCTATCTCATGCTCAAGAAGAAGATGAATCCGCTGGTCATCATGCTCGTGATCCTGCTCGTGAGTATCGCCGGCGCGTTCTTTGGAGTGCTTGGTGTTCAGTAGGGCATCCGTCATAATGAGAATAATGTAAGAGGGGGCGTCGCGCACACTGTGCTGCGGCGCCCTTTTGCCGAAAGGTGGACAAGATGGAGTATCCGCAGCTTGCCGTCATGAATATCAGCCATCGTTATTTTGACCTTGAGGAATTCTTTTCTTCGGCAGCGGCCTCGGGCTACACGTGTTGCGAGCTTTGGACCGGGGCGATGCATCTGTATGTCGATTGCCATGGATACGATTCGCTCGAGCAGGTGCGGGAGCTGTCGCAGCGGTATGGGGTTCGGATTGTGGGGCTTTGTCCCGAACAGAACAACCCCAAGCCGTGGAATATCGCGGCGCGTGGGAATGAGGCGCGTGCCCGCACGCTCGCGTACTTTAAGAACGTTGTGGATATCGCGGCGGAACTTGGAGCCGAGCAGGTCATGGTCTCGAGCGGCTGGGCATTTTTGAACGAGCCGATCGAGGACGCGTGGGGTCGCAGCGCCTCGATGCTGCGTGCGATTGCCGAGCATGCGGGAGAGCGCGGCGTGCGACTGGTGCTCGAGGCCCTACAGCCGGTTGAGTCGATGATCGTGAACTCGGCGGCTGACACGAAGCGCATGATCGAGGCAGTTGATCATCCGGCACTTAAGGCGTGTCTGGATTTGGGCGCTATGGCGGTGGCAGGGGATACCATCGACGATTATTTCGATCTGCTTGGCGATGATGTCGCCCACGTGCATTTTGTCGATGTTGCGGCAGATGGCACGACGCATCTTGCCTGGGGTGACGGCGACCGCGATATGCGCGCCGACCTGGATAGGCTGGTGGCGCGCGGCTATCGCGGAGTTGTTTCGGCCGAGACCTATGACGGGCGCTATTTCGCCGACCCCGCAGCTGCCGATGCGCAAGTAATGGCAGAGTATCGTCGTGCGATTGGCGCCTAGGCGGGTTTGGGTTGCGGCGATCTGCCCTATGTTTCCAAATGAATACGGCGTGAGCGGCTGCGATGGATTTTCCCCGCAAACACTCTAGTATGCTAAAGTACCCAGAAGACCGGCGGAGCTATGCCGGTCTTCTGTTCTATATGAAACACAGCATGAGGAGGCTCACCAGATGACGGCCACACCGTGGGGATTCCGGGACATATTGCCCGAGGAGGCTCAGGCGCGCGAGGAGATCGCATGTACGGTGAAGGGCTGCTTTAGGGAGCATCATTACCTGCCGGTCGAGACGCCGCTGCTCGAGGACAAGGGTTCGCTCGAGGAGGGCGGCCGCATTGCGGACACGCCGTTTAAGCTCTTCGATGACGACGGCCGCCTGCTGGTGGTCCGTCCCGACAACACGCTGCCGATCGTTCGCCTGGTTTCGACTCGCATGCGCGCGGCCGATCTGCCGCTGCGCCTGCGCTATGAGGCGCCGGTGGTCCGCGAGTGTCAGCGCAATGCCGGTGGCTCGCGTCAGTTTACGCAGCTGGGCTTTGAGCTTATCGGTGCGGGCGATACCACGGGCGATGTCGAGATCGTCTCGCTGGTGGCCGAGGCCGTGCGCAAGCTGGCACTGCCCGATGCGCGCATTATCGCAGGTAGCGTGCGTCCGTTTAAGGAGCTGCTCGCGGCCTGTGGGGATCGCGAACTGGCTGCCGAGGCATTGCGTTGCGTGCACGCCAACGACTTTGTGGGCCTCGATGCCCGTGTGGCGGCAAGCGCCGAGCCCGAGGCCGTCAAGGCTGCCATTAGCGAGCTGCCGCGCTTGCACGGCGGCGCCGAGGTACTCGACCGCGTCGACGCGCTGCTGACGGCGGCGGGCATTGTCGCGCCGCTCACGCGCGAGCTGCGCGCCCTGGTCGAGGGCCTGGCTCCCGAGGACGCCCAGGTGCTGTCCTTCGACTTCTCCATCATGAACTCGTTTGATTACTACACGGGTTTGGTCTTTAAGGCCTATGCCGGCGGCCTGCCCGATCCGGTCGGTTCGGGCGGACGCTACGACTCCATCTTTACCGGCGCATTTGGCGACGGCATCGAGGTGCCGGCGGCGGGCTTCGCCTTTTCGCTCGAGCGTCTGGAGGCCGCGCGCACCTCGGCCGAGGACGCTGCTTCCGATGGTGACCATGCCGTGGGCCGCGGCACCGAGGGTCCGCTGCGCATTGCCGTGCCCAAGGGCTCGCTCAAGGCCGACACGCTCGACGTGCTCGAGGCCGCGGGCTTGGATGTCTCGGAGCTGCGCGATCCCGGTCGTCACCTCATCGTGCGCGGCCGCGACACACACGCTGGTGAGGGCACGGTCGGCGATATCGAGTTTGTCATTGTGCGCCCCAGCGATGCGCCCGCCTTTGTGGGCTGCGGTGGTGCCGATTGCGGCATCTGCGGCTGGGATTCGCTTATCGAGGCCGACCTTAACCTGCTGCAGCTGGTCGATCTGGGCTACGGCCTGTGCACGTTTATCGAGGCGGAGCCCGCGTGGCGCGCTGGCCAGGCCGAGCGCAACTATGCCCGCCGCGGTTCTCTTCGCGTGGCCACCAAGTACCCGCGCATCGCGAGCGCTTGGTATGCCGAGCGTGGCGTGAATGCCGACATCGTTTCGCTGCACGGCAATATTGAGCTGGGCCCCATCGTCGGTATGACCGACCGTATCGTGGATATTACCGCCACGGGCGCCACGCTGCGCGATAACGACCTGGTCATCACCGGCCGCATCATGGACTGCACGGCCCGCTTCTTTGTCAATCCGGGTGCCGCACGTCTGGATCCGCGCGTACGCAATCTGGCAGATCGCTTGGCGGCAGCCGTGAAGGACAAGCATTTTGAGCCCGTTGCGGGCTCGGCACAATAGCGCGAGCACGTACGGGCGCCCCAACGTCCGGGCTGCGGGCTGATTGGCACCGCCGCCCGGTCTCTCGTTTTTCGAACAAAACCTCGACCGATAGGGGATACCGATATGAAGACCATCAAGCTTGCTCCCGGTGAGCGCCTCGTTACCAACCAGCTCAACCGTAAGGGCGTGCTGCCGCAAAACATCGTCGACGCCGCCCGCGATATCGTGGCCAACGTGCGTGCCAATGGCGATGCCGCGGTGCGCGATTACTGCCAGCGTTTTGACGGCGTTGAGCTGCAGAGCTTCCGTCTGCCGCAAGAGCAGATTGATGCCGCGCTCGAAGGCCTTGATCCCGCCTTTGTCGCGGCGCTCGAAAAGGCTGCACGCCAGATTCGCGAGTTCCACCAGCGCGAGGTCGAGCAGAGCTGGTTTACCACGCGCCCGGACGGTACGATGCTCGGCGTTAAGGTGACCCCGCTCGCGGCGGCCGGCATCTATGTGCCGGGCGGTCGCGCGCAGTACCCTTCCACCGTGCTTATGAACGCCATTCCCGCCAAGGTCGCCGGCGTCAAACGCGTGGTCATGGTGACCCCGCCGCAAAAGGACGGCCTGATCAGCCCCTACACGCTCGCCGCGGCAAAGCTCGGCGGCGTGGACGAGATCTATATGGTGGGCGGCGCCCAGGCCGTGGCCGCGCTGGCGTACGGTACCGAGACTATTCCGCGCGTCGACAAAATCACCGGTCCGGGCAACGCCTTTGTTGCCGCTGCCAAGCAGATTGTCTCGGGTGACGTGGGTATCGACATGGTCGCCGGTCCTTCCGAGGTCTGCGTGCTGGCCGATGCCACGGCCAAGCCCATGGTGGTCGCGGCCGACCTGATGGCCCAGGCCGAGCACGATCCGCTGGCGGCCTGCTATCTGGTGACCTGCGACGAGCAGTTTGCGCACGAGGTCGAGGCGGGTATCGATATTCTGGTCGCGCAGTCGCCACGCGCCGAGATCACGCGCGCCTCGCTCGATAACGAGGGCACCATCGTGGTGGCCGCCGACATGGCTGCCGCCGTCGAAGCGGTGAACACCGTGGCGCCCGAGCACCTTGAGCTGCACTGCAAGGACGCGATGGGCCTGCTCGGCGGCATTCGCAACGCCGGCGCCATCTTTGTGGGCGCCTGGAGCTCCGAGCCGCTCGGCGATTACGTTGCCGGCCCCAATCACACGCTGCCGACCGGCGGTACGGCCATGTTCTCCAACCCGCTTTCGGTGGAGGAGTTCGTCAAGCGCTCGAGTGTCATTTGCTATACGCCCGAGGGCCTGCTCTCCGACGCTCCCGCTACGCAGCGCCTGGCCGAGGCCGAGGGTCTGTGGGCACACGCGCTTTCGGCCGCACTGCGCCGCCGCGTGTTGGAGCAGGGCGAGGATGCCGTGAGTGCCGAGTCACTCGCCGCGGCCGACCTGACCAAGGTCGCCTGGCCGGGCGACGCCGTGGCGACGGTTGCCGAGGGCGTGGACCTGGCGGCTGCAAGCGCGGATGGCGCCGGCGCGACTGGCAAGGAGGCCTAATATGGCCGAGCTCACGCCCCGTATGAAGGAGCTCGTCCAGCCCTACTTGGCCGGCATTGAGCCCTACGATCCCAACTTTACGCCCACACGCATCAACCTTTCGGCCAACGAGAACACTTATCCCGTGCCGGCTGGCGTGCGCGAGGCGGTCGACGCCGCCCTGGCCGCTACACCGCTCAACCGCTATCCCGATCCCATGTCCAACGATCTGCGCGACGAGCTGGCCGCTTGGCATGGTGTGGCGCGCGAGAATGTCTGCGTGGGTAACGGCGGTGACGAGCTGCTCTATAACTACCTGCTGGCGTTTGGCGGCGCTGGGCGAACCCTGCTCAACTGCCCGCCGTGCTTTAGCGAGTACGCGTTCTTTGCGTCGCTCTGTCAGACCGAGGTGCGCGATGTGTGGCGCGACCCGGCGACCTTTAGGCTCGACCAAGCGGCTGTGCTCGCAGCGGCGCCCGAGTGCAACCTAGCGATCGTGACCTCGCCCAACAATCCTACGGGTGACGTGGCACCGCTCGACTTTGTCGCGGCCCTGTGCGATGCGTGCCCCGGCATGGTGATGGTCGACGAGGCCTACGTTGAGTTTGCCGACGATTCGTTTGGCGCGGCCATCACGGCGCAGGGGCTTATTGCCGAGCATCCCAACCTGGTGATTCTGCATACGTTGTCCAAGGCGTTTGGCGCTGCCGGTACGCGTCTGGGTTACGTGATCGCGGCGCCGGAAGTCATCGACGTGTTCGCGGCGATTCGCCAGATCTATTCAGTTAACGTGCTGAGCCAGGCGGCAGCACTTGCCTGCGTGCGTGCGCGCGATGCGTATGCACCTGTGGTGGCGCAGGTCGCATCCGAGCGCGAGCGCGAGCTGTGCGCCCTGCGCGCGATGGCTACCGAGGGCCTGCCCGTGGAGGCATGGCCGAGCGCGGCGAACTTTGTGCTCGTGCGTACGCCGCATGCCACGCGCGTGCGCGAGCGCCTACGCGACGAGTATTCGATTTTGGTGCGCGACTTTAGCTATGCGCCGGGGCTTGCGGACTGCCTACGCATTACCGTGGGTACCCCGCAGGAAAACGACGAGGTGCTGGCTGCGTTTGCCGCGCTGGTGAAGGAGGAGATGTAGATGGACCGCTATGCCGAGGTGACCCGCAAGACGGGCGAGACCGACATTGTCGTAAAGCTCGACCTGGACGGAAGCGGCGTGTGCGATATCTCGACCGGCGTGCCGTTTTTCGACCACATGCTCAACGCTTTTGGCCGCCATGGTCTGTTCGATCTGACGGTGCACGCGGTGGGCGACGTGGAGGTCGATGCGCACCACACCGTCGAGGACACGGGTATCGTGCTGGGCGAGGCGTTTTGCCAAGCGCTGGGCGACAAGGCGGGCATTACGCGCTTTGCCGACGCGGCGATTGCCATGGACGAGACGCTTGTGATGGCTGCCGTGGATATCTCGGGTCGCGGGCAGGCCTATTGCGAGCTGCCCGTGCCGACTGAGCGCGTGGGCAGCTTTGATACCGAGCTGGCCGTCGAGTTCTTCTATGCCTTTGCGCGCGATGCCAAGCTCACGCTGCACGTGCGCGAGCTGGCGGGCGGCAATTCGCACCACATTATCGAGGCCGCCTTTAAGGCCGTGGGCCGCACGATGCGCCGCGCCTGCGAACTCGATCCCCGCGTGCAGGGTATCCCCAGCACCAAGGGCTCGCTGTAACCGTCACAAGGGTAAAACCACCACGAAGGGGACAGGCACCTTTGTGGTGGTTTTGGATGATGAGAAGTGGAGGGGTCGCGTGGGCGAACCGAAGATCGTGGTGGTCGACTACCACAAGGGCAACTTGTCGAGCGTCGTGCGCGGGCTTGCGCGCGCCGGTGCCGCCGCCTGCACATCGGACGATCCGGAGCAGATCCGCAACGCCGACGGCCTGGTCATCCCGGGCGTGGGCGCGTTCTATGACGCGATCGCCTTTATGCGCCAGAGCGGCGAGGAGGTGGCCGTGCTCGATGCCGTTGCCGCCGGAACTCCGCTGCTCGGCATCTGCCTGGGTCTTCAGCTATTTTTTGAGCGTGGCAACGAGGGCGTGCCTGCGGACGAGGGCGTGGACGCGGACGACGATGCCTCCGAGCAGGCCGGCGGTCCCTGGGTCGATGGCCTGGGCATCATGCGTGGCTCGTGCACGCACCTGGAGTCGAGCCGTCTGAAGGTCCCGCACGTGGGCTGGGATCAGGTGCACATGACGCCTGCCGGCGCGGCCGATCCGCTGCTCGCCGGTTTTGCCGAGGGCGCCAATATGTACTTCACCCACAGCTACGCGGTGGCCGGCGACGTCGATGCCACCGATGTGTTGGCGCGCACGCACTATACACGGAGTTTCCCGTGCATCGTGCGCCACGGCAACGTGTGGGGCTGCCAGTTCCATCCCGAGAAATCCTCCGCGCTGGGTCAGCGCATCCTTAAGAACTTCGTCAACATCGTCGAGGAGGTTGGCCGATGATCCTGTTTCCCGCAATCGATCTGATCGGCGGCAAGGTTGTGCGCCTGGAGCGCGGCGACCGCAACTGCTGCAAGGTATATTCCGATGACCCCGTGGCCGTCGCCCGCTCGTTTGCCGAGCAGGGCGCAAGCTGGGTGCACGTCGTCGACCTGTCCGCTGCCTTTGGCGAGGACGAGGACACATGCGCTGCCAATTCGGCGGCGATTAAGGCCATCTGCGGCGTCGACGGTCTGTCCGTGGACGTGGGCGGCGGCGTTCGCTCACTCGCACGCATCGATGAGCTGGCAGGCTATGGTGCTCGCCGCATTGCGCTGGGCACCGTGCTCGTGACCGAGCCGGGTTTTGCTGAGGTGGCAGCCCAAGGCTTTGGCGAGCTGCTGGTCGCCGACGTTGCCGCACGCGACGGCCAGGTTAAGGTGAACGGCTGGCGCGACGGCGCGGGCGTGGCGCTCGACGATGCCGTGGCGCAGCTTACCGAGCTGGGCTTTAAGCATCTGGTGTATACCGACATCGCGCGTGATGGCATGCAGACGGGCATCGATGTGGCGGCGTATCGCCATGTGGCCGAGGTCGCGGGCTTTCCCGTCGTGGCTTCGGGCGGCATCTCGACGCTCGACGACATCCGCGCGCTGGCCGCGGCGGGTGAGGGCGCGATTGAAGGCGCCATTACCGGTCGTGCGCTCTACGAAGGAAACTTTACGCTGACCCAGGCGCTGGCCGCCGCCCGAGGGGAGGAGTAGCCCATGCTTACCAAACGCGTAATTCCCTGTCTGGATGTTAAGGACGGCCGCGTGGTCAAGGGCGTCAACTTTGTGAGCCTGCGCGATGCTGGCGACCCGGTGGAGCTGGCGCGCGCCTACGACCGCGAGGGTGCGGACGAGGTCGTTTTTTTGGACATTACCGCGACGAGCGACAACCGCGCGACGACCATCGAGATGGCGGCGCACGCGGCCGAGGAGCTCGCTATTCCCTATACCGTGGGCGGCGGCTTTCGCGACCTGGCGGGCATGCGGACCATGGTTGCCGCCGGTGCCGACAAGGTGTCGCTCAACTCGGCGGCCGTACGCGACCCGTCGCTGATTAGCCAGGCCGCCGCGGTGTTTGGCAGCCAGGCCGTGGTCGTGGCGATCGATGCCAAGCGCGTGGGGCTGCCCGGGGAGCCGGGCGCCGATAAGTGGGAGGTCTTTACGGCGGGCGGCCGCAACGCTACGGGTATCGACGCGGTGGCGTGGGCCGAGGAGGCGGCTCGTCGCGGCGCCGGCGAAATCCTACTGACCAGCATGGACCGCGACGGCACCAAGGCCGGCTTCGATTTGGCGCTCACCCGCGCCGTGGCGCGCGCGGTGCCGATTCCCGTCATCGCGAGCGGCGGCGTGGGCACACTCGAGCATTTTGCCGAGGGTGTGATTGAGGGCGAGGCCGACGCCGTGTTGGCGGCGAGCGTCTTTCACTTTGGAACCTTCAGCATTCGCCAGGTGAAGGAATATATGGCCAGCCAGGGTATCCCTGTCAGATTGGATTTTTAAATGGAGCAAGTGACAACCGCGGCAAAGCTCAAATACGACGCCAACGGGCTGATTCCTTGCGTGGTTCAGCAATATGACACCGGCGAGGTGCTTATGGTTGCTTGGATGAACGAGGAATCGGTGGGGTTGACGCTCAAGACCGGTACCACGTGGTTTTGGAGCCGCAGCCGCCAGGAGCTCTGGAATAAGGGAGCGACGAGCGGCAACATGCAGGAGGTCAAGGAGCTCTGGGCCGACTGCGATAGCGATACGCTGCTGGTCAAGGTCGACTCGCCGGGTCCGGCCTGCCACACCGGCAACCGTACCTGCTTCTTTAAGCGCGTGGAAGGGGGAGTGCGATGAAAGTCGTGACGCCGTTCGAGGTCGCCGACTGCAACACCGAGCTCCTCCGCGCGGGCGTGCCGTGCCGCGTGCACCTGACTGATGCCTGCGGGGCGCAGTCGCTTTGGCTCGAGGCCGAGAAGGAAAGACTCGATGAGGCCCATGCCGTCATCGTCGAGTTCTTTGAGAAAAAGGGCGCAAAGCCTCGGTTCGATGAGGCCGGTACCTACTTTACGCTGCAGTAACGAGAGGAAATAACCATGGGAGTCAGAACAGCTAACGTGCAGCCGGGAAATATCGGCGAGACGCTGACGGGACTGGCCGAGGTGATTCATAGCCGTCGCAACGCATCGCCGCAGGAGAGCTACACCGCCCGTCTGCTGACCGATGTCGAGGACGAACTGCTCAAGAAGCTTGCCGAGGAGGCGAGCGAGGTGATTATGGCCTGCAAGGATAACGATCACGATCACATCCGCTACGAGGCCGGCGACCTGATCTATCACCTGCTCGTGACGCTCGAACGCTACGGTATCACCCTCGACGAGCTGGCCGGCGAACTCAACGCCCGCCGCCACTAGTCGTTTAAGAACGTCCCCGATGACCATAGAAGTTGCGGTGGAATAGTTCTTGTTTGACGGTCTTAGGGCTATAAACAGGAACTATTTCACCGCAACTTATAAAGGGATGGCTAGGCGAGGGGTGTGGGCTCCCATTCGCCGGTGGGGTGGGGGATGTCGAAGGTTCGATAACCGCAGTCGTAGGCGTGGGCCTGGGCCTCGCGGATGTTCCAGCAGATGTCGCAGATGCGGTGCGCGTCCGAGCCAAAAGTGATCGGCACCTCGGCGTGGGCAAAGCAGCGCAAAAGGCCGGTCGCGGGGTAGTAATCGTCGAGCCCCTTGCGCGGTGCGGCTGTCGAGACCTCAACGCGGCGGCCCGTGTCGTGGGCGCACTCGGCCATCTGCTGCCAGAACGGCGCGGGGTCAAAGTCGGGCGCAAAGCCTTCCTTCGAAAAGCGCATGACCAGGTCGGGGTGGGCCATCACATCAAAGCTGAGTGAGCTTTCGCAAGCACGGCACCAGTCGTCGACGTAGCGCTCCCACACGCCGAGCACGCCAAGGTTTTCCCAAACGTGCAGGTTGGTGTCGTCGTCGATCCAACCGTAGCGTGAATCGGGCGTATCGGGACGAGCGGCGTTTTCCGTTCCCGCCGTACCCGCGGCACCGGCCATGATATCGCCGGGGTCGCCAATCCAGTGCACGCTGCCCAGGCGTACGACGGCGTCCTGGGACCAGCGCTCAACAAACGGCTCGCAACCCTCGTACCAATCGCATTCAAAACCGTAGATAAAGGTGAGCTCCGGCGCAATCTGCGCGGCGAGTTTGCGGGCGTCCTCAAAGGCCAGACGATGTGCCGGCAAGTCGCCCTCGACGACCTGCGCCTCGCAGTTGGCGTCCATACTGGCGGGCAGGGTGAGGTGGTCGGTCGAGACCATGACACGGCAGCCGGCGGCGGCAGCAGCGCGGACGTTGTCCTCAAATGTGGCATGGCCGTCCGAAAACGAAGTATGGGTGTGGCAATCGACCAGCGGGCAGGCGGGCATGGCGACTCCTTTGCATTTGGTGAATCCGCTCCATTGTAACGGCGCGGCCCCTGACGCGTTGGGCACGCCGAGGGTCGAAATCGACTTGAAAGGGCAGGCGGCGCGTAAGGGCTGCCGCACGACATCGCCCCTGCCTCAAAACGTGTACGTCAGCCTCCAAAACCGATAAAAAAATGACATGTTTGGAGGCTGACGTACACGTTTGGATAGGGGTGAGGGCGGCGACGGACGAAAGTCACGCCTGTGCCACGTCCGATGTGCTAGCGTTTGGGTGAATAAAACGGGCCCGTGCGGAAAGGATCCGGACCGTATGCAACGTGGAAGTACATCTCCGCTGTCCCGCGAGACCGATGCGCCCGAAACCATCGTCAAGCTGGAGTGCGACATCGACGATGCGTCGCCCGAGGTGCTCGCCTATGCCGCCGACCGCCTGCGCGAGGCCGGCGCCCGCGAGGTGCACTGGCTGCCCCTCTACTGCAAAAAGGGCCGCCCCGGCTGGCAGCTGCAGGTGATCTGCTCGCACGAGGATATCGAGCGCCTACAGACGATTATCTTTTTGGAGACCACGACCAACGCCGTTCGTCGCCAGGTGATGGAACGCGTCTGCCTGCCGCGTCGTTTTGAGCAGGTAGCGACGCCTTGGGGCGAGGTGGCCGTCAAAGTAGCCACCCTGCCCGACGGCAGCGAGCGCGCGGCACCCGAGTACGAGGATTGTGCCCGTCTTGCCCGCGAGCACAACGTGCCGCTCCAGCGCGTGATGCAGGCGGCACAAGCTTCGACACTGCGATTTGAGTGATGCGGTGGATGGGCTCCACATCCGCCGGACCCCGTATTCAGCCCCCATCAACCCCACTCTGAAAGGACTCCCCATGAAATACCTCATCGCTTCCGATATCCATGGCTCGGCATACTGGGCCGAACGCCTCTGCACCGCCATCGAATCCGAGCAGCCCGACCGCATTGTGCTGCTGGGCGACCTGCTCTACCACGGCCCGCGTAACGACCTGCCGCGCGACTACGCCCCCAAGCGCGTGATTCCGCTGCTCAACGCCCTGGCCGACCGCATCATCGCGGTACGCGGCAACTGCGACGCCGAGGTCGACCAGATGGTCCTCGACTTTCCCGTTATGGCGGACTACGCCACGCTGTTCGACGAGACCGGCCGCGAGCTGTTCCTGACGCACGGTCATGTTTTTGGCGCCGGCATGCACAACAGCGTTGACCACGCGCCCGCGCTGCCCGAGGGCTCCGCGCTCGTCTACGGCCATACACACATCAAGGTAAATGAGGAAAGCGCCGCGCACCCGGGCCTGTGGCTCTTCAACCCCGGCAGCGTGAGCATCCCCAAGGACGGCACGCACAGCTACGGTATCTACGAGGGCGGCGCGTTCCGCCACGTGATCATGGAGGAGGACTAACCATGGCACAGCATATGGCTCAGCAAAATGCCGAGGGTTCGTGCGACCTGTCCACGCTGGTAGACGCGTCGGCCGAGCTGCAGCATCTGGTGCAGACCATCTGGCGCCTGCGTCAGCCCGACGGCTGCCCGTGGGACCGCGAGCAGACGCACCGCAGCATTGGCAAGAACATGATCGAGGAGGCCTACGAGGCGCTCGATTGCATCGAGGCCGACGATGCCATGCATCTGCGCGAGGAGCTCGGCGACGTGCTCATGCAGGTAGTGCTGCATGCGCAGATTGCCGCGGATGCCGGCGAGTTTACGCTTGCCGACGTGGCGCACGATATCGACGCCAAGCTCATCCGTCGCCATCCGCACGTCTTTGGCGATGCGGATGCCGATAACTCCGACGAGGCGCTCAAGATCTGGGACGAGGTCAAGCTTGCCGAGAAGGCCGCCAAGGACAAGGCCGTGGCGGCAGGCGAGGCCGCGCCCGAGGGGCTGCTCGACGGCGTGCCCACGCACCTGCCGGCGCTGATGCAGGCGCAGAAGGTGTCGCGCAAGGCGGCTGCCGTAGGCTTTGAGTGGGAGACGGTCCAGGACGTGTGGGACGAGGTTGCCGAGGAGCGTGCCGAGTTTGAGGCCGAGGCTCCCGGCTCGCCCGAGCGCGAGATGGAGTTTGGCGACCTGCTCTTTGCCTTGGTCAACGTTGCGCGCAAAGAGGGGGTTGACGCCGAGAGCGCCCTTCGCGCCAGCACGGCAAAGTTCCGCCGCCGTTGGGCTGCGATGGAGGCCGCCGTGCACGAGGCGGGCGATGACCTCGCCGCCTGCTCAACCGCTCAACTCAACGACCTGTGGGACCAAGCAAAAGCAAGCGAGTGAGGCCTGCGTCTCTCACGGCATCCATTCGTAGAGAGGTCTCTACAAGCAAAAAGCCATATACAACGGAAGATGTGCCAGCTGCGCTTCGGCATCCCACTCGAGTTGTTTAGGGTGCAACACGTAAGCCATCCCAATCTTCTTGTTAAAGCGCGCGCGGAATCGGTCGAGGGAGATGGTTCCGTATTTGCGCGGCGACTTAACTTCGATGGGGCTGATGCGCGGCTTTCCAGCGGCGTTGGCATAGGGTCGGGTAACGAGGAAGTCGATTTCCATGCGCTCCTCCCCCTCCTTCTTTCCGCTTTGGGAATAAAAGAAGAGCCTGTGTCCATTGGCCTTTAGAGATTGGGCAACGTAGTTTTCGGTAAGCATTCCTTCGTTCAATCCGATGTCGCCGCGAAGCACGGCCCTGTAAACGTCTTCATCGGTATCGTTGTTGTCAGAGAAGGCAAGCGTTACAAGCAGGCCGGTGTCTGCCATGTAGCACTTGAGGGCCGTTTGCTCCATGCTGAGCGAAAGGCCCACGCTCGGTTCGCTTGCGGCATAGCAGATATTGGCAATTCGCGCGTCTGCCAGCCAAAAGAAGGCTTCTTCGTAGGTGCGCATGCGTGCGTTTTTATCAAGTGAGGAAAGCTTGAATCGTTTTTCGTGCCTAGAGAGCTGACCCGGGATGCCATCGAGTACGGAGGCGACTTTGAATTCGTAACCGGTTGCAAAACGAGAGATATCGTTGCGATAGAGCTGGACGATTCGACGCTTCGAAGCGTCGACGGGCGCAAAAGCGCGCTGTTCAACATAGATGGATACCGGCTCAGGCATGCCGCCTACGAGCATGTATTCGCGCATAAGGGAGAGCGCTCTGCGATGTAGGGCATCGGGGAGCGGCTTCATCTTGTTAAAACTCATGCGAATGAGATCGGCCAGCCCCTTTTCATCCATGCCCCAAAGAAACTCCTCAAAGTCGAGGGGCTCAAGTTCCAGAGACTCTTCCTCGGATGGGATGACGATATCTTTAATGTTCTGCTTGATGCTGAGCAGGGATCCAGTTTCGATGTAGTCGTAACGTCCGTCTGCAACGAGATACTTGATGAGTCCGCGTGCTTGCGGGTACATCTGGACCTCGTCAAAGACGATAAGCGTCTCGTGTTCATAGAGTTTGACGTTATAGAAAACCGAGAGATAGAGGAAGAGCGAGTCGAAGTCAGTGCGATAGTCCTCAAAATATTGCTTAACTTCGGCAGGTGCTTGAAAGAAATCAATGACAAGGCAGGACTTGTATTCGGTTTCTCCAAACGTGCGGGCAAGCGTGCTCTTGCCGACGCGGCGGGCTCCTTCAATAAGAAGTGCTGTTTTACCAGCGCTTTCATGCTTCCATTTTAGTAGTTTGTCATAGGCTTTTCGTTTAAGCATGGCTACCTCGTACACGATATCCAGAACTTTTATAACCTGATTATGCACGATATCCAGAACTTCAGACCCTTAGAATTACACGATATCCAGAACTTTGCACGATGTAAAAGCACATTATTGGCTCTTTCATTCGCAAGCCAGGTAAAGACGGTATGCCGATAGAAGAATTTAATGGGGGGGGGCGACCTCTAGAGATGAATGCTCGGTGCAAAAACAAGCGCCCAAAGAATGATTTCTCCAATTCATATGTATCCCTCGGCTAACTTAGGGCATAATGCAAAAAGTGCGACATGGCTAACTTACGGAGGCGCACCGATGGTGCGCAGTCGGCCAGTTGCTTGTATCAACTACGTTTCCAAGTGAGAGGGAGACAACATGAGCGATATTTTGGATGTCTACGGTCGCGAGGTGCTCGACAGCCGCGGCAACCCCACCGTCGAGGTCGAGGTCGTGCTCGAGGACGGCAGCTTCGGCCGCGCGATGGTGCCTTCGGGCGCTTCGACCGGCGCCTTTGAGGCATGCGAGCTGCGCGACGGCGACAAGGGCCGCTATCTGGGCAAGGGTGTCTCGCAGGCCGTCGAGCACGTCAACAACGAGTGTGCCGATGCCGTCGTGGGCCTCGACGCCTTCGATCAGCGCGCCGTCGATGCCGCGCTAATCGCCGCGGACGGTACGACCAACAAGACCAAGCTCGGCGCCAACGCCATTCTGGGCGTGTCGCTGGCAGTTGCCCGCGCCGCAGCCGAGTCGGCGGGCCTGTCGCTGTACCAGTACCTGGGCGGTGTCAACGCCCATCTGCTGCCCACGCCCATGATGAACATCCTCAACGGCGGCGTGCACGCCGACAACAACGTTGACTTCCAGGAGTTCATGATCATGCCCGTGGGCGCCCCGAGCTTTGCCGAGGGCCTGCGTTGGTGCGCCGAGGTCTACCACACCCTCAAGGGCGTGCTGCACGAGGCCGGCCTGGGCGGCGGCGTGGGCGACGAGGGCGGCTTTGCGCCCAACCTTAAGACCAATGCCGAGCCGTTCGAGTACATTACCAAGGCCGTCGAGAAGGCTGGCTTTAAGCCCGGCGTCGACTTCATGTACGCCATGGACCCGGCCTCGACCGAGTTCTACAACGCCGAGACCGGCATGTACGAGCTCAAGGGTGAGGGCGTGGAGTACACGAGTGCTCAGATGGTTGATTACTGGGAGAAGCTCGTCGACACCTATCCCATCATCTCCATCGAGGATGGTATGGCCGAGGAGGACTGGGACGGCTGGGTTGAGCTCACCCGCCGCATTGGCAACAAGGTGCAGCTGGTGGGCGACGACCTGTTCGTCACCAACACCGAGCGCCTTAAGAAGGGCATCGAGCTGGGTGCCGCCAACGCGATCCTGGTCAAGGTCAACCAGATCGGCACACTCACCGAGTCGCTCGAGGCCATCGAGACCGCCAAGGAGGCCGGCTATGCTTGCATCGTGAGCCACCGCTCCGGCGAGACCGAGGATTCCACGATCGCCGACCTGGTCGTGGGCGTCAATGCCGGCCAGATCAAGTCGGGCGCCCCGTGCCGCAGCGACCGTATCGCCAAGTACAATCAGCTCATCCGCATCGAGGACGAGCTCGAGGGCAGCGCGCGCTACGCCGGTAAGACCGCGTTCTACAACATTCGCTAAACGGGCGAATTTGGCGAGGGGGAGGCTGACTCGGTTCCGTCCCGCCTTGACTGGATGCTGCAAAGCGCCATGGGCGCTGGGCCATACGGCTCAGCGCCTTTTTTATGTCGAGCAAAGGCTGCCGAAGGTGGTGCACGCGCTCGTGCTATAACTAGAATACTTAGCGCAAACAAACCTCAACCGCACAAGGCGCACATGGATCAGATTTACGACAACAGGTACTATTCCGCCGGTTCGCGTGAGCCGTCGCCTCGCCGTGCGCGCACGGTGCAGCTCGGTGGGTCCGCTTATGCCGGCGCCGACCGCTCCACGCAGCGCCCGGCAAGTACCTCGCGCCCCAATGCTCAATCAAATACCTTGGCAGATGGACCGGTGCGCCCGGCACGTTCGTCGCATGCGTCGCGTCCCTCGACTCAAGCACACGACAAATCGAGTAGGCCCTCGAACCGTCTTTCGGGCTCGGACTTTATGCATTACGCCAACGACAACGCGGTTGTCAAGGCGATCTATGACTTTACGCATGGCCCTCTGCGTCCGCTGTTTATCGGTATCGTGGTGGCGCTGGTGCTCGTGAGCCTGTATTTCCCCGTGCGCGATCTGTACGTGGCAAAGCGTTCGAGCGATATCTTGGCCAAGCAGGTCGAGATTCGCCAGCAATACAATGATGAGCTGCAAAAAAGCGTCGACAAGCTGCTCTCGGAGGAGGGTATCAAGGACGCGGCGTCCGAGGACCTGGGCCTGGTGATGCCCGGCGAGAAGAAGATTGACGTGCTAGGTTTGGACGACGATTCGGACTCGTCGTCGAGCAAAAAGTCCTCAAACGCCAAGAAGGCCAGCGAAGTGGCCAAGGAAATCGAAGAAGTCGGCAAGGACGCGCCGTGGTACATCCAGGCGCTCGACATGCTGTTTGGGTTTAACGGCGTCGAGGGTCAGACGGTCGTGTCCAACGGCAAATAGCGCCCGGAGGGGAGCCCGCAATGACAAATTGCAAACGCTATAAGGTAGCCGCGATCGACCTGGGAACGGTGTCGTCGCGACTGGTGTTGGCCCAGGTCGAGGGCGGAGCGATTGTGGAATCGTCCAAGCATACCGAGATTACCGACCTGGGCGAGGGCGTGGACACGACGGGGCGCTTTTGCAAGGCGGCTGTCGAGCGTGTGCTCGCTGCGTGCCGCATGTTTGTGGACGAGGCCCGTGCCTTTGGGGCCGTGTGCGTCTGCACCACGTGCACGAGTGCCGCGCGCGATGCGTCCAATGCCGCGCTGCTGCTGGACGGCCTGCGCGAGTTGGGGCTCAAACCACAGGTGATTCCGGGCGAGGTCGAGGCGCGCCTGACATTTTTTGGCGTGGCGCACGACTTTGCCGGCGAACGCATCATTGTTGCCGATTCGGGCGGCGGATCCACGGAGCTCGCGACTGACGTGTACGCGCCGGAGCGCGGGGTTTTTGCGCTGGAAGGGACGCGCTCGCTGGACATTGGCTGTCGCCGTGTGACAGAGCGGTTTTTCTCGGCGCTGCCACCCTCGCGCGGCGAGCTTACTGCCGCTGCCACGTGGACAGGTGAGCAGTTCGCCGCCTATTTTGAAGGCCTGCCCAGTGACTTTGAGCGCGCCGAACGCTTGGTCGCGGTGGGCGGCACGGTGACTACGCTGGTGGCTCTGGTCCACGAGCTGGAACCGTACGATTCGAACTTTGTGCACCTACGCGAGCTGTCGCTGGAGCAGGTCTCGGCCGCTATCGAGCGCATGTCTGTGTTGGACGCGGAAGGCATTGCCGCGCTACCGGGCGTGCAACCCAAGCGCGCGGGCGTGATCTTGGCAGGTGCCGTGGTGATTCGCGAGCTCATGCGAGCCGGCGGCTACAAGACGCTCACCGTAAGCGAGAACAGCCTACTCGCCGGCATGGCCGCCACCATCAACGAGACTCTCGACGGCGCCACTCCCACTATCGGCTGGACCCCGAGCCTGAGCGCTCTTTAACCGTGTCTCCCTCTGAGTTGCGGTGAAATAGTTCCTAAATAAGCTGGTAAACGGTATAAACGGGATCTATTCCACCGCAACTTAGAGCCCCACCGGCGTCCAAAAGAAGCGGGCCCGCATCCCTGGGGGACACGGACCCGAAAGCTCCATATGGTAGGGGCGGTGGGACGTCCGCGTATTTGCTGCGCAAATCCGCACCGGCTTCGGCCGCCTGCCGGCGTCCTCGCCGGCTCGCTGCGGACGCTGCGCGTCCGCCTGACGCTCGCCCCCTCGCGGGTTCGAGCCCCACCGGCGTCCAAAAGAAACGGGCCCGCATCCCTGGGGGACACGGGCTCGTAAACAATACGTGGTAGGGGCGGTGGGACTCGAACCCACAATCCTTGCGGCGAGAGATTTTAAGTCTCCTGCGTATGCCAATTCCGCCACGCCCCCGTGAGACTAGAAGTCTAGCACAAGCCGCCCGTTACGCGTTGACAGCCATCGAGTGCCGGCCCGACTTCTCCAGGAACTCCTGGAACTTGGCTTCGTCGCCCTTGTTCTGGTACTGCAGGGCCAGCAGGTATTCCAGGCGGCAGCTCTTGACCTTGTCGTCACCGGCTTCCTTGAGCATGCGCTCCAGCTCGGGAATATCGTTGTGGCGCTTGAGGATCATCGTGTCATACATCAGCTGGCATTCGTGCGCGACTGCCTCGGCCTGGCCGCCCTCAAAGCCTTTGATCTCGCGCAGCAATTCCTTGGACTTTTTGCGGTCCTCCTGACCAACGTAGTAGTTAAAGGCCTTAATGACCAGGTCGACGCGCTGCATCTTGGGCAGATTGAGCCCCAGCAGCAAATCGAACATCTCATCGGCGCGCTTGTGGTCCTCGCGCAGCAGATAGGAGTTCAGGCGCAGGTAGTCGCGGTTGTAGCGCGGGTACAGCATGCTGGTGAGTTTGCCATCGAGCAAACGATCGAACTCGTCCCACTGCTTAGCGGCCATAAGCTGCTGCAGGCGTTTAAACGTGGTGCGTTTTTTGACGCTAAAGAACACCGACACGGCGATGCAGATGATAACGACGGCGGTCCAGAGTGTGCGGGAATCGGGCATATTAGGGTCCTTAGTCACTCATAAAGCGAGCGGTATGACAACACGTACTGGATGTATTATACGCAGCGCGCAAGCAAACTGGCATAAAAGCTCATCGAGGCCGAGTGCTATCGCTCGCTGCGGTACACTTACCTAAAGTAAACCATGAAGGGAGACATTACCTATGAAGAAGATCGTTTTGGCTTGCGGTGCTGGCGCTGCTACTTCCACGCTCGTTGCCCAGAAGGTCGCCACCTTGCTCGACGCCAACGGTTACGCCGGCAAGTACGAGATCGTGCAGTGCGCCATCTCCGAGGCCAAGGACTACTGCGACGAGGGCGCCGACCTGCTGATCGCCACCACCGTTGCCCCCGAGGGCCTCACCTGCCCGTACGTGAGTGGCGTGCCCTTCATGACCGGCATGAACCGCGTCGCTGCCGAGAAGGCCGTCCTCGACGTTATGGCTCAGTAGGCGCTGACTGTATGAGTGAGCAGAACGCCAACCCGGTAGAGCTCTTTGGCATGCGCGTTGCCCATGTGGGCATTAACGCCACTGACCCGGCAGACGCCCTGGAGATCGCGGAGCTGTTCTCGACGATGATGGGCCTGCCCGTTATCGAGACCCCGGTTTCGTACTTTAACGATTCGCTGGTCGAGATCATGAAGCAGAACGGTCGTGGCGCCAAGGGCCACATTGGCTTTGCTGTCAACGACATCGATGCGGCCGAGAAGTGGTTTGCCGAGCGCGGGCTCGAGGTCAACGAGGAGTCGCGCGTGCTGCTGCCCGACGGCGGCACCAAGCTCGTGTACTTTAAGCGCGAGTTTGCCGGTTTCGCCGTGCACCTGTGCCGCGAGTAGCGCACAAGCTGCCATAGCTAACGAAAAATGGGGTAAGGCTACGTGGCCTTACCCCATTTTTAATGCCGAGAGGGTGACTGACGGGCTGCCGTAAAACGAAGGTGAATGGTTTCCCATGAAGTGAACGAGTGAAATCGGACCTCTGGAGCATCGACACTTTGGAGGCACCGTTTCCTGCGGTTTCGTAAGGTTTTTCCTGCAGTTTTGGCGTCAAAAAGTGTGGATGCTTCGGGGGTCCAAAATAGGTCGTTCACTTCGCGGAAAAGCATTCACCTTCGATTCGTGAGAGACGCCCCTACCGCGGCAGGCGAATCGTAAAGCGGCTGCCGACGCCCTCGACTGAGGTCACGCCAATGACACCACCATGGCTATCGACGATCCACTTGGCAATGGCAAGCCCCAGACCCGAGCCCTGCGCGCCGGCATCGCGTGCGTTGTCGGCGCGGTAGAACCGTTCAAACGCGTGAGCTGCGGATTCCTGGTTCATGCCGATACCCTCGTCCTCAACACTTATGTCGATCGTGCCTGCGTCCGCATCCGGCACTACGCCAAATCTGATGGACGTGCCCGCGTCCGAATACTTGGCGGCGTTTTGCACGATCACGCGCAGAGCCTGCTTCACGAGCGCCACGTCGACAGGCACGTCACAGCGCGGGTCGCTGGCGAGCGCGGTGTCGTACGCCAGCCGATACGCGTGCTTGGCATCGATCATCTGCGATTCCTCGCATACCTCGCCGACCAGTGCGGCCAGGTTGGTGTTCGCGCGCCGCAGGACCGTGCGCCCGGCATCGCCGCGCGCCAAAAAAAGCAGCTGCTCCACGAGCTCTTGCATGTGCTCGCTTTCGGCCTTGAGCGACGCGATAGACTCCGCCAGCACGTCCGGGTCGTCTTTGCCCCAGCGGTCGAGCATGTTTACGTAGCCCTGAATCACCGCGATGGGCGTGCGCAGCTCGTGGCTTGCATCGTTGACAAAGCGCATCTGCTGCAGCTTGGCTTCTTGCATCTGGCGCAGCAGGCGGTTGAGCGCGACCTCGATGCTCGCCAGGTCGGCGTCGCCGGTGGTGACGCTCGGCGAGTCGACGCTCGCGCGCTCGATGGCCTGCTCGAGCGTTTCCATCTTGCCGCCGGAGAGCTGCATACGGCTGAGCTCGTCTACGCGCAGGGCCAGGTCGTTGAGCGGTGCCATGGTGCGGCGCACGCGGCGGGCGCCGCCGAGCATGTTGAGCACGCTGATGACCTGCCCACCTGCAACGACAAGATAGAGGGGCCACAGCGCGATGAGGTCCTGCGCGAGGGGGAAGGTCTTGGTGGTGCGCGCAAGCTCGACGGTATAGGTGAGCGTGGCGGGGTCCCAGCCGTGCGCGGGCGTCAGCGACATGCCGTGGACGGCGGCACCGGGGATCCATCCCGCGGTAAACGCGCCGTCGGGCAGCGTTTGGTTATAGCCATAGATGAGGATCGCCGCCGCAGCAACCAGCAGCCACAGGTCGAGCCAGATGTAGCTCGCCAGGCGGCGCCACATGTAGCTCCAGTTGATGGCACGGGCGATGGAGGTGACGCGCTTGGTCTCGGCGTTACGCGCGGCAGACATAGCCCACCCCGCGCACGGTTTGGATGATGCGGGCACCGCCGGCGTCTTCGATCTTGGCGCGCAGGTGCGCGATGTGCACGTCGACGTTGTTGGTGTCGCCCACGTATTCGTAGCCCAGCGCCTCGTGCGCGATGCGCTCGCGCGTGAGCACGGTTTCGGCATGCGTCATAAGCAGGGCGAGGACGTCGAACTCGCGGGCCGTGAGCGCGATGGGCGAGCCGCCGACCGTGACTTCGCGGCGGTCGGGATCGAGCGCGACCGAACCCACGGCGAGCGCGGCGGGGGAGGACGCGGCAGCGGTCTGGGCCGTGTCGGTTGCCGGGGACATTGTGGCGATACCGGCGGCCGTGCCGCTCGCTACGCCAGCCCCGGCGCTGGCGCCGCCAACGCCCGAAGCCGCTCGCACGGCTTCCGAGCGCTTCAGTGCCACGCGGATCCGTGCGAACAGCTCCTCAATCGCAAATGGCTTGGTCAGGTAATCGTCGGCGCCGGCATCGAGCCCGGCCACTTTGTCCATCACGGCATCGCGCGCGGTGACCATAATCACCGGCACATCCTTGTGCTTGCGGACACGCCGCAAGACCTCCATGCCGTTGAGCTGCGGCAACAGCACGTCGAGCAGAATCAGATCGTAGTCGCGCTCCAGCGCCAGGTCCACGGCAGTGCGGCCATCGGCGGCGTGTTCCACCTGGTAGCCCTCGTGCTCCAGCTCGAGCGTCACAAAGCGGGCGATTTTCTCCTCGTCCTCTACGATCAGGATCCGTGCCATGCGTGCCCCCGTCTGCGATTACTTGTCGTCGTTGAGATTTTGCTTGATGTCTTCCGCGGCGTTAGCAGCGCTATCCATAAGGTTGTTGATGCTGCCGGGCACGTCGCCGTCGCTGTCGATGCGGTAGCGCATGCCAAAGAACAGGCCAATCAGCATCAGCCATATCGTGGCGCCCCAGGCAAACAGCGCGACGATGGGAATCAGGATGGGGATGTTGAGGATGATCGCATCGCGGCGCGTGGCGATAAACTTGGTGTCCAGACTCAGGCGGAAGAGCTTTTTGAGGTACTCCCACACGCTGTCCATCTTCTTGGAGAAGTCGGTCTTTTCGCTCGACTTTTCGTAGGCTGCCTGCGCGGCGACCATCTCGGCAGAGGGCTCATCGACTGGCGCGGACTCGGTGGCGGCATGCGCCGACGTGGTCTGGGTCTTGCCCTGCGACTCGAGCCAAATGATGGCATCCAAAACGTTGCCGTCGGCAGCGTCGAGCGCCGCCTTGGCATCGGTGTAACTCACGTTGCACTTGGTGCGGATGGTTTCAACTTTTTCGAGGTCGTCCATGACCTGTCCTTTCGTTCGATGGGCGCGACGCCGGGCGACCTGCCCGGGCGCGAGCGTTGCGTTCGTCGGCCTGCGTTGCGCCGCCCCGCCCTTGGTCGAACTCTATAGTGCAGGTTATAGATTAAGCGATTCTTGAGCCAAGATTAATGTTGGATGAGTTTTTGGGTGGCAGTGGGAAAAGTATTAGACCTCGATAGCGGGAGATGGGGAGCCGATGACAAGCCGGCGGCAGAAATGGGATAAGCAAGGCGAACGGATCGTATGGATCATAATCGCGTTGCAAAAGTATGAAAATATCCTACAATTGCAACATGAAGTACTTTAGCAACATAACGGCGATAAGCGAGCTTTCCGAGAGCGAGGGCGTGTTCACCACAGCCCAGGCAGCTCGCATGGACATCTCTCGAGATGCGCTGGCACACTCATGCCGTGCGGGTCGTCTTGAGCGGATATGCCACGGCGCCTACCGGATGGCTGGAACACAGCGCCGAGACACCGACGAGCTCAACGCTCTTTGGAAGCTCACCAATCCTTCCCTTTGCGCGTGGGAGAGAAAGCGCCAGTGGGATGGCATTGCCGTGAGCGGTACGACTGCGGCGAACCTACAGCAAATGGGCGATTTCTATCTGTCCCCCTACAGAATGGCCGCACCCATGCGCATCAATACAAGAAGCGAATCCCTTTCTTTTGCAAAGCGCGAGATTGCTGAGCAGGATATCGTTTGGCTCGACGGCCTGCCGGTAACCAAACCCGAGCGCACGCTTGTTGATCTTTGCCTCGATTGCGAGGATCCCTCATTAATTATCGATGCCTATCACGACGCGCTTGGACGTGGGCTCGATACGCAGCGGCTGAAAGAGCTCGTAAAGGAGAACTCTAAAACCGCCAAAAGACGCGAGCTCATGAGGCCTTTGCTGATGGTACTGAACGGGTAACGCGAAACGGAGGACATGGTGAAGTACAAAACGCCTGCCGCATTGGAGATGGCTGTTAGAAATGCCGCAAGAGAATCGCCAATGGATACTAATCGGGCGATCGTCGGTTTCTACTTTCATCGCTTCCTATGTCGCGTTTTTTCAGAAGATGACGGCAGCTTTGTGCTCAAGGGTGGCCAAAGCGTCCTGGCGCGAACACTCGATGCGCGTGTCACAAGAGATATTGACTTGGTTGCTCAAGAGGAAAGTCTCGAAGATGCTATTGCCGATCTGGTGCAGGCGGCTTCGATTGATCTGGAGGATTTCGTTTCGTTTGTCTTTGATCGTGCAGAGCGGATCAAAGAAGAAGATGAGTATCGGTGCGGTGCTAAGGTGTGGTTCACCCCCTTTATGGGAACCAAGAAGCTACAGCCAATTTCAATTGACTTGGTAATTGATGAAGTGCGGGGACTTGAGCCTGAGGTTCTTGCGCCGATCGATCGTTTGAATATCGAGGGGCTCCCAGTCTGCGACTATCGAGTATGCCGAGTGGAGAGCGCCCTTGCAGATAAATTGCTCGCAATGATAGAGATACACGAGGGCCGTGCTTCATCGCGAATCAAGGATATAGTCGACATCTTGGTGTACGCGAGAACTTGCTTCGTCGATGGAGCTACGCTTGTCGAGAGAGTCGAGAAAGAAGCGTCTGCCCGCAAGGTGGTAATGCCGGAAGAGTTCGTGGCGCCTCTCTGGTGGAAACAAAATGGTTCTGCGCAGTATGTAAAGATGGCAAGGCAGGCGGGGGTACTTGATCTCGCGGGGAACATTGCTGGGGCAGAAGATATCGTCAATCGGTTGTATGCACCGTGCTTTAATCATTCGGCGAATATGCGCAAATGGAATCCTCAGACCACGGGATGGGAATAGTCTAGCTAGTTAAGCCGGCGGCAGGATTAGTTCCTGTCGCCGGCTTAAGTCGTTTCTACTGCCTATGTGCTACTCGCAGATTTGGTCGAGCACCTCGATGATTGTTTTCTTTGCGGCTTCGAGGCCGCGCTGGGCTTGGGCGACAGCAGCCTCGGCTTGTTTCTTCGCCCTTACGACCTCGGCAAAGTGATTGATGGACTCGCTGTACTCGCGCGTGCGCGGGTCGAGCGCCGGCGGGACTTCAATCTCGAACAGGTCGGAGGGGCGGATGGCACGGATGCTGGCTGCTTCAGTCAATGCCTGAATCAACTGCGCCCCATGGCCTTCTGTGAGGTAACCAACGATTATCTCCGAAAACACCACGCGCTCATCTTCGGTCATCGTTTGGAATGACGGACGAATGACGGTGGTGTTATGAGAGGCAACCAGATGCTGCTTCGCGTCATCGGCGCTGACGACGAGCAGGTTGGACGCGCCGTATCGACCCAGCATGCGTGGCATGACGATATCTCCAGCACGGAGCTCATAGCGATCGAGAACGCTGGGATCCACCTTCGCGATTCTTGAATCCGAACCTTTTGCACTCTCTACAGCGTCTGCAGGCAGAAGGTTGCCGTCTTGAAAATCCTGAGACGAGATGCGGCGTACCTCGACTGCATCAATGTCGTTCGACGTGGTGCTCTCGCGGGGCATAAAAGGTGCTACGCGCGTAAAAGTGTCACCGAGCGTGGCTCTGTAGTTTCGGGTGAGGCTGATAAGGCTGATTTTGCTTTTTGACAGAGCTGCGCGATGCAGGAGTAGCTCACGCGTGGCAAAAGTGGTCGTTTCGATAGGCGTCGACCTGGGCGTATTTGTATTAATACGGGACCAGTCGGGGGAGACAGTAAGGGTGATATCTGAATAATACGATGTTTTGGCCACATATCGAAAACGCAGTCCGGTTTCAATTACGCTGCGGAATGCAACGCTGCGATTTCCCGAAGACAGTATGAGGAGTGCGCATGTCATGTGGGGTCTGGGCTCGGAAAGTGGCAAATAAACGACGCTCTCGATGAGTCCTTCACGTATCAGGATCGTGCGCGCTTGCTCGGCTTTATCAAGTAGGTCGGTGGGCAGCACTACGGCTGCACGAGTGCGATTTGAAAGGGCGAGCGCGTACAGACACCAAATAAAGGGACCCCAGTCGCAAAAATCGAGGTAGCCGGGCTCTAGGTAATCGATCAAGGCGGCGCACTCTTTTTCGATGCCGTGCTTGTCGGCACGGTAATACCCCGATGCGTCGATAAACACCGGCGCTGTATCGTCATTGTCCGTGTTCTGTTTGCCGGGCTCAAGCTCGCAAATGATAGGCACGCCGTTGCCGTTCAGGCTGAAGCATTCGCGAAGTGCCTCGCAGTCAACGGTGCCGGGCAGGCGGACGGTGAGTAGACGACTGTCTTGTTCCAAATTAAGCGCGCGCGAGAGGGCGGCGGCGGTGAGACGTGGCAACGATGAGGTAGTTTCGCGCATGTATAGGGCCCTTTCTTCTTACTGGGTTACATATTAGCAGAAAAATTTGAAAATTTCTAATGACGAGAACAGCAGACTGTGTTATCATCGAGGCAATCCAAAACCAACTCAATACCAACTGCTTGATGCAACTGCCATATAGCCTTTAAGCAAACTACGCTATCGAGCAGGGCGATTTCTCTCACCAAACTGCAGGTTAGGTCAATAATCATCGCCTATGCCTCAGAACATTCTAGAGCCTAGAACAGACTTCCCGACAATCATCTGCAACCGGACAGGAAGAAGCGTCCATGAAGAATAAAGACGACATTTACGAGGCATTCCTCAATGCGATCGACGAAGATCTCCGCAGCATGTGCAAAAAGAACGTGAAGGCAGAGAAGCCGTTTCCGTATCCGTACTGCGGTGAGAAGAACATCGAGCGTCTGGCTAAGACGCTTGTTGGCGTGCTGGAAAAGCGCTCGCCCGATATTCCCGGGTTGGTGCCCGAGCAGTATCGAGACGATGTGCACGAGGCCCGCGAGCTTTTGGCCGCGGCGGCGCTCGCTTTGCTGTCGCTGTATTTTTCCCAGCGCGATAACTGCGCGCCCGGCATGGCCATCTTGATTGGCATGTTTGAGCACGGAAGCAATCCGCGCTTTAAATCGAGTGGCGTGCTCATGTTTGAGCAGGTTACGACAGGTATGAAGTATTCGTCCAAAAAAGGAGGGCATATTCCGTCTCGCTTTGTGCGAAATACCGACTGCAAAAGACCCAGCGACCATGTGCATCGCGATGGATCGCATGGCTTTACGGCGGACGAAGATGATGCCGTCATGTTTTTCGAACGTTACCGCATGATTCAACAGCGCGTGCATAACGACAGTCCGCGTTTCAACTTTGAGCTATGCGTCAAACGCCCGTTTGAGGCGCTTTCGGACAATCGACAGAACTTTTATTGCATGGAGGAAAAGATGGAAATCGATTTGGCAACTAAGGTGCAGGAGCTCCGGGACCGCTACACCCTCAACTACGCTCAGGCCAAGGGGTATGACCTGCTCGATAAGCTGATGATCGAGTCACTGCTTGCGTATCTGCGCGACGGGACGGTTTCAACCGCGGCACGTGAGAGCTATGTGGCGCAAACCGAGCGCCTGATTGACGGCGTGGTCAAGTTGCCGTGCGCGGCGAACCCCAAGGAGGGCGCAGACGTCGACCGTATTTCCTAGCAACTAAGCAGATCTTTTGACAAGAAAGGGGCCGTGATATGTCGGTCATTAAGATGTATGGCTACGAGGCCGCGCAGCAAACGGAGTATCAAACCAAGAAGTGGGCGACCAGGGAGGAAATGCAGACGCTGTCATCCGGCGACGAGCAGCGCGATGTGATCTTGGCGCATGATGCCACGGTGGCTTTCTACGAGGGCGACAAGCACTGGGAGACGAGTGTATCCAACAATGTGTTTGCCTTTGGCGGGACCGGCAGCGGCAAAACAGCAAGTTTCATTTTGCCCAACCTGCTCAATCACCACGAGTGCTGCTATGTGGTCACAGACACCAAGGGCGAGCTGCTGCGCCGTACGGGGAAGGGCTTTGAAGAGGACGGTTACGAGGTAACGGTTCTCGACACCATCAATCCCGAGCAGTCGTCCGGGTACGATCCCCTGCGCTACGTGATGGATGTCGAGGATATCCCCACCACGGTGGCGTCAATCATGGAAGGGGTCGATCCTGACAGGCGTAGCTTTAGGGCCGATCCGTTTTGGGACAACGCAAACGATCTACTGCTCCGGGCGATTGTTGGAATCCTGTTCCTCTTGGAGTGCCTTGCCGGCACACTTGCGCCGAGTGGGAACCCCGCAGCTCCGCGCCGCTACCTTAAGATGAACAACGTCTTTAAGCTGGCCGCGCTCATCAAGGTTACGGGAGATGGCGAGGGCCGATTCCCGTTGGACTACCTTGTGGAGCAGGTGGAGTCCAAGGAATTTCTTGGCAAGTATGAGTCAGCAAACGCTGATCTGTATGGCGTTGAGCAGTATCGCGATTTTCGAGGTGCGGCAGATAGGACGCTTAAGAGTATTCTGATCACACTCAATGCGACCATCTCGCGGCTTAAAACTCCCCAGCTCATGCGCATCTACGAGAAAGATGAGATGCGCCTTGACCGTATCGACGAGGGCAAGCGCGTAATCGATCTTAAGGTGAGCGACAACGACTCGACCAATGCGTGGCTAGCGAACGTTGCCCTTAAGCAGCTGTTTAACCTGGCCCAGCGCCGTGCCGATGCCAGTCCCAGCGGGCATTTGCAGCGCCGCGTGCAGTTTATTCTGGACGAGTTCCCCAATGTTGGCCGCATCCCCGATTTTGAGCGGAGCATTGCGACCGTGCGCAGCCGTGGCATTAGCTTTTTGATGTGCGCGCAGTCGCTGAGCCAGCTCGATGGCGTGTATGGCGAAGCCACAGCGCATACCATCCTCGACAACTGCGACAGCTTGATCTATATGGGCGGTGGCAGCAACATCGCGACGCAGAACTACATAAGCGAGCTGTGTGGCGAGTCGGTTTTGGGCACCAACTATGTGGGTGCCGAGCGCACTGCCGTCGATGTGCGCGGTTGCGTGATAACCCCGGGCGAGGTGGGGCTTATGCCGCGCACCGACTGCCTGGTCAAAGTGTCTGGCATGCGCCCATTCCGTGCCAAGAAGTACTTTTGCGACGACCATCCCAATGCAGCTAAGTGGCTAAGGGATTAACCCTTGCAGCTTTGTGTATCCCATCTTGCATGTTTTGTCGCACGGCTTTCGTTAGCCGTAAGCCGTGCGGTCCAGTTTTTGCCTCCTTACCGATTCTGTTTAGAAGGGAATTGCCATGTCCGTTATGTATCGTGAGCCCAGCATCATCAAGAAGTCCAAGGACGGCCGCGTCGCCGCCGTCGATATGGCAAGCGAGCTGCTTAACAGCCGCGTGCTGCTGCTGGAGGGCGAGGTCAACGATGTGACCTGCAACGGTCTCATTAAGTCCATGCTGGTCCTGGAACATCAAAGCGCGACCGAGCCCATCACCCTTATCATCAACAGCCCGGGTGGCAGCGTTACGGCGGGGCTGGCGCTCATTGACACCATGCAGTCGCTCGACTGCCCCGTGATCACGGTGGGCGGGGGCGTCGTGGCCTCGATGGCCGCGGTGATCTTGGCCTGCGGCGATCACCGCCAGGTGTACCGCCACACGCAGGTGCTTATTCACCAGCTGATGGGCGGCACGGGCATGGCGCAGCAGACCGATATCGAGATTGTGGCCCAGCATACAGCGGCCATGCGCACCGAGCTGGACGAGCTGCTGGCCGAGCACGGCAGCCTGAGCGCCCAGGAGTTCCACGAGCTCACCGAGCGTGACTGCTGGTGCAACGCCAAGCGCGCTTTGGAGCTGGGCCTGGTGGACGAGGTGGTTGCACCCAGCAAGAAGGCGCTGTAGGGCACTGGGTCCTATTTTGGGCGCAATCCGTATCAAAATGCGGCTTTAGAAGCGCCTATCTAGGCCCTGACGGGCGATTCCTTTGTTAAGTGAGTCGACTTTTTGAGGTTATCCGACCACACGGAAAGGCAACGACTTTGTGACCTGCACTTTAAATGACAAGACCGCGGTGTGTGCTCGAGGGTTTTGAAAAAGTCTACTCACTTAGGTTCAGAGGCGAGGGAGGTTGCGCGACCGCCCCATAGGCAACGTTTCTACGCAAGCGCACTTTGTGGCGACGCATGCACCGTATGTAATCCTTAATAAAGCATTGGCTTCTGTTTTGGCTTTAGCGGCAGAGCAAGAATCAGGTCTGTCCAATAAAATGTTCGTTGATATCATTGGAACTGTTATCAACTTCTTCCATTAGGAGGGATGACATGGAAAAGAATGAATGGCGAGGCAATAAGGGAGAATGGGGAGAAGCCTTTACGCTCCTTTGGTTTCTCGCTGGAAACCGCTTGTACAATGCGAATATTCATGGAGAGAAGCTGCTTAACGAACCGAACGTCGTTCTGGCCGTTTTGAGAACGGAGACCAGTGGAGCGAAGAACATCTTTGTAATTCACGAGCATGATGTTGTGGTGAAAAAGGATGGCGTAGTCATCGGGACTTTCGATAAATCGATATTTAAAGAGGCGGCTTGCTCCCTTTTTGAAAGGATTCAGAAGCAAGGGCCTCCTGCGAGCCATCCCGAGCAAGAACTGCTAAAGCGGATTGGCTGCGAGAGTCTGAAGGCTGGTTCAAATGAGAAGGCGGATTTAATTGCGATTGTTCGTGACGGTTTTCTTGCATCGACGGTACCGAGGCTTTATTCAATTAAGACGCTTATTGGCTCAAAGCCGTCTTTGGCGAATGCAAGCGGGCATAGCTATATCGATTATGAGTTAAAGAACTTTGATCGTTTGAATGCAGAGGATTGCGAGATAATTGCCGAATCGGCTAAATCCAAAATCGTGGAAAAAACACAGTACATTCTCGGCGTCTGCAACTCGCCCACCCCTCATATTCGCAGCGATATTTTTAAACGAAATCTTCTTAGGTGCCATTGGGAGGCTCCAGAAATAATCGGAATGGCATTCATCTATGGACAATTGAACCGGGGCAAGTACGTGATTGATTCCATTGCCGATTTGGTTCAGCGCAATCCGTTAGCGATTGAGAAAGATGATTATGGTGATGCAATCAGACAGTATCTTTTGGGAACAGTTCTGAAGCTAACTCCAGGCAAACCTTGGCGAGGGCCGGTTCAAGTCGACGGCTACCTGCTCGCGACTGACGACGGAGAAGTCCTCTCCTATCAAGTATCTCAGCTGCGCGAATTTGCGGACTATTTGCTCCTCCACGCCAGTTGGGATACGCCAAGCACTGATCGACATTCAGACACGGGAGCGATCGTGCAAAGGGAAGACGGAGCTTGGATTTATACCCTTAATTGCTGCGTTCGCTACAATAAGAAAGAATACTCTGGAAAGAACAAACGCGTGGCGAGAATAGAAGAAAGCTATGAGCGCGACGCATTGATTAGGTCATTGGTCCAGGAGCTACATGAATCCGAGGGCTCTGATTGTGCTGCGTTTAGCTAGCCCTTCTTTGCTCGTCACTGTGATAAAACTGAGTTGAGGTTCGAGGGCTTTCGGTTAGCGTGCGCCTGGCTCGCTACGTGCAGCGAGTCAGGCGTCCCTTGTAAACTTACCAACGGTTGATATGGGCAGAATGAGACCTTAATCAATAATTGAATCGGATGTTATTGGTCTAGAACCTCTTTTATACTCTTCGCGATAGCCTTAATGACGGGGACCGTAACGGAATTGCCGAATTGTTTGTACAGATGCGTGTCAGCAAGTTCTAGCTTGAAATCATCTGGGAATCCCTGAAGGCGGCTCCACTCTCTGGGTGTCAGCTTTCGGATATCCTCATCATTAATGCTTCCCTTGATATGGGTAACTGGCTTCTTTGAGTGGGGACGGCTGTCAACAATCAGGTTGCGTTCGCGCCCCATTCCTCCACACACAATTGCTCCTGCAATGCCGTCGAGTGGCCTCACTTCGTAGCCAAAGCCATGACCCAACGCCTCATGTCTTGCTCGGTGTTTCCTCAGCGTTTCTAGATAGACATCAGAAATATAGTACTTTGAAGATATCGGAGCTGGATCGAGTATGTCTGCCAAGACCTTGCTGCCGCCCGTTCCTTCGGGGAAGATGAACTCATTTGGCGCAATATCGTTCCTAAAGGCGACGATGTAAATGCGTTCGCGATTTTGAGGGACACCAAAATTCTTTGAATTTAGAATCTTGTAGAAGGGTTTGTATCCCATTTGCTCGAGCGTCCCTAAGATAACTCGAAATGTTTCCCCCTTCTTGTGGATGGGTAAACCCTTAACGTTCTCGCAAAAGATAACCTTGGGTTTATGTGCATCGCAAATACGGGCAACGTCGAAAAATAACGTACCCCTTGACATGCCCTTATAGTCGTCTTCGAAGCCTTTTCTCTGGCCTGCCAGGGAAAAGGCTTGGCACGGAAAGCCCGCTAAGCATATATCGAAATTCGGGATGTCGGAGGCTTCTATTTGCGTGATGTCTCCATGGATCTTGCGGGGGGAAGCAAAATTTGCCGAATAAGTTTTCGTTGCGGCCTTATCGAACTCGCTAACAAAAACTGTTTTGATATCGGAGCCGAAAGCCTGGTCAAAACCGAGCCGTATGCCGCCAATGCCAGCAAAAAGATCAATCGCGCGGTAGGCCATGCACATCTCCGTCCCATATCGTTTCCTCTGAAGCAGTCAAGTAAATCAAACAAACTAGTTTATTTCTTCTCGTACGTTTAATAGTTAAGGTTTGCATCTCTATAAGAATTCCTCGCTCTGTATCCAGCCATAAATGTGGTTTTGGCACTACAAGCGACCGGCTGCATATTGTTCTTCGATGATAATGAGTGCCGTTCTATCTGGGACACCCCCGTAATGAACCCTTTTCGTTCGGCCCCATCTCCTCCTGGGTGCTGACAATAACTTTCGCTGTGGTTCTAATTCTGAGTGGTTTAGGTTTTATTGCGCCCTCCAAAACTCCATGCGTTTCCGAGACATTGTCTGCTTTTGTGAGGACAAGCTCTGAGAGCGTGTATCCCGCACTCCATTTGGTGGCTGTTTGAATTAAGGTTGGCCACACGTGGCCGGCTCGTGCCACTTCTCGTATACGGTCAAGTTGATGCCCCTGACCGTGCCTGTACTGTAGACGTGTGAATCATGTTGCCCACGTGCGGTTTTGGCCTCTACTCCGCAAAGGACATATTCGGGTCCATCGATTCCAAGCAGGGGAATTGGTTTGGAATTTTGAGCGGTAGCATTGAGCTGTGTAATAATTTCGAGTAGTTCGTGCAGTCTAATGTACCAGGAGCTATACGGATGTTCGATGGGCTCTAGATAGTCCAGCCTGCATCTTGGTCGCGGGTTGCTGACAAGGCAATTCAAACGCTCAAATAAGGCTGGGTATTCAGCCTCGAGAAAATCGATCTGTGTATATCGATTGCCGTCGACGATATGCCCGTACCACAGTACGGAGTATGGAAAATCGTTCCTATCTGGTCGCCTGATTTCTGACTTGCAATTGGGTTGGTTGACGATGGACAGCCACGCTGCATAGAGCTCGTCGGAAATAAGGCTACTCGCTTGGTATGCTGGGCCAAGACCATCGAGAACAAAATTGCTAAGGTGATCAAAATAGTGGGCACAATCCGTTAAGCCTTTGCTATATGCCGTATCAGCTTTTCTCCGTATATTGAGCGCGACGTCGCGGGGTGATTTGCGACCAAGATGCTTCTTGGCGTTAAAGCGCGGGTTGCAATAGAGCTTGGTTTTCGCGTTATATCGATCGCAGTACTTGCTGTTAGGGCCGGTTGGAAAAAAGAGCGAACCGCAGGTTTGGCATGTAATCGGCATAATGCCGCACAGCAGCAGCTCGTGGAGGATGCGGGCATATAGACTGGCAAAGGACCATTCCTTTTCGGTGAAGTAGAGCTCTCCCGCCTTTGCGATAACGGCTTGAAGCCTTACGAGCCTATTGAGGTTTTCCTGGTCGTTAATCTCTGCATATGTATGGAAGTCTCCATTTGCGAAGACGTGGTTCTCGCGCATAGCCTCGAGATGGTTGTTACGAAACGCCTGCATAAAGGGGGCGCTATTCATGCGCTTTATATCGCTCAAATGTTCTTCGAGCTTTTGAGCCGTTTCGTTTCCGGGTAGGTGCTTTTTGGCTGCACATGCAAAAGCGTCGCCAAAGCGGATGATTGCTGGCAGCCGCTCATCGAATAATCGAAATTGTCGCGGGTCGCTTGTTTTGATAGCGGCTGGGAAAAACTCTTCGTTTTGCGCGAGAAGGCTAGGTGCCTCGGTGCTTTTAAGCAGCGGGGCAAGCTCCAGACATTCCTGATAAAAAACAATGAGAAGCGCCCGAAAGAGATCGGTATTGGTGCAGACGCAAGCTGTTTCTATCTGAGATTTCGCCTTGGGAAAGCTGTATATAGGATTGTCGCGGTCATACGGCGCCGGTGCTGTTAGATCGGTCTCGCCGTTGGCAGTCTTAATGATCATGTCGTTCGACTTGAGCTGGAGATAGGAGCTGAAGAGAGACGCCATTTCTTGCTTGTTGAGCTGGCCTGATGTTGTAATCACCGCGCGGTACAGGCGGTTGATTTCGTTGCACTCAATAGCGTTGTTGTTCATCCAGCAGCTGTAATAGCGATAGTCGGGAATCGCCGTGATGTTCATGACGCACTGTCTGCAGACATTTTCAAGGAGATATCTGGCCATGCCGGAAATCTCTCCGTGTGCATGGCGCGTAATGGCTTTATCGAATATCGAAGCAAAGAAATCGAGGTCGCGCTCCTTTTGTTTTTGAAGGCTAGCTTCAACCTCAGCTTCGTTCAATTCTGCTTGTGCGGACTCTTGGTTGGAATCGTCTGGATCGAGCCAGTCATCATGGTCTGGCTCGGCTGCGCGGTCCATCGAAGCGTGTTGTGCATGGTGAGGAGCAGCAGGGGACTGGCGAATGGCGTTCTGCAAATCGATATAAAAGCGCTGGTTTGCTCGCTCTGAATATTTGTCCCCGATTTCGTTGAAAAGCGAGCTTAAGTCAACGCGCAATAGGTCGTTGGCTATGGAGACGAGGCTCCATGCGCTTGCGTTGCCGGATGCGTTTCCGTCGCTGTCACAATCAATCTCTGGCGTCCTGTTAAGAAGTAGCATACGGGGATTGACGGGGGAGCGAAGAAAGCCGGCCTCAAAACCCCAGTTAAATGGTTCTTTTTCGGACTCAAGCATTGATGCTCCAAACAGCCAAAATTTAAAACGCGATAAAAGTCATAATACGCGGCTGTTTGCGGCTGTTCAATGGAGTCAAGTGAAAAGGCTTAAAACCAGGGAGGCCGTTATGTCCGATCGCATCAGGCTCAACGAAGGAAACATCGATGTATGCGAGCGCGAGGTTATCGCTCTTCGCGAGATTGTCGCTGCCGCCATGGGCCGCTTGCGTCAGATGCGCAAGCAGTGCGAGCGCGGCTACGCGTCTTCGGAGGATTTTGAGAATGCGTTGGATGCTTACGGAGTGATCCGTGAGCGAGCCGATGAGCTTGACCAGCTTGGTTTCGAGTTCAGATGGTCGTCAGTCCCCGATGCGGGGATCGATGAGTACGTCGGGCTCGATTGGATCGAGGATGACAGCTCTCCGCGTGAGTGCGGTTTCGATATCGCTTGTTAATGTGTCCGCACGACTTGATATCAATGTGAGCGAACAATCTCTAATCGGAGTCGACTAGAAGCTGCATCCTGGTTGCCGGCGATTCCGGTTTGATTTCTGTTGAAAGGAAAATCATGAATGCTTCTATCCAAATTTTGTCCAGCGCCGCTGAGCCTGCACCCCGCACCGCCAAGGGCGAGGTCGTCAAGCTCGTGCAGGGCGCGCTACTCATTGCCGTCGCCGCGGTTGCCGCTGTCGGCATCGCCTCTGTCGCCGCCCCCTTTTTCGTCTGGAAGGGCGAGGTCGCGCTGTTCTTTAACAATTCGTTCCATACCAACTACTTCGTTTCCGCGATCGCGGAGTACGCAACGGCGGCGCCCGGGTCCGATTGGGCATCGCTGCTCGTGGCTGCGCTCGTCGCGGCGTACCCCGCCTACCATGCCGTCTGGCGCGTTCGCGAGGGGTTTGGGCTCAGCTGCGAGGTACCAGTATTCAGCAGCCGTGTGTCGCGCTCTCTCGCCGCGGTGAGCGCCTGCCTGCTGCTGGCGATGCTGTTCATGGGCTATGGAACGAGTTGGCTCATCAACGGCAGCGCGATGGGTGACCAGAGCCTTGTTGAGTCGGGGCACAATGTATGGGCCGTTTCCATCGTGATTATGCTGGGCTGCGCCCTGATGTGCCTGTTCAAGTGGTTCCTTGCCAAGGGCCCCGGACGCAATTTCGGCAGCGGCTTCGCTATCGAGCTGGTCCGCCTTGCCGACGTCTTGCTGAAGCGTGCGAGCTCGCACCTGGTGTTGTGCTATGTGGCCGAACTGCTTGCCTGCCTACTGGCGCTGGCCTTCATTGCCGTGGCCTATGTCGTCGTGAGCGTGGCCATCGCGCTTGCGTTCGCAGCCGTGGCCTTGGTTGTGTGCCTTGCCGGGATTCCCATTATCCTTGCTGCCTCGTGGCGCAGGTAGCGGGGGCTATCTCCCAGCTGCCTATGCCGGCCACGCCCGGTGCCGCCCCGTGGCCAGCGGCTCAGCATGGCTTCACTACGATTCATCCGTAAATGGCCGCGGGGTGACCATGCGAGTTCTTGTCACCGCGTGAGAAGAACTTGCAGATTGGCGCGAGGGTGACAACTCTCCGCGTGAGCGCAGTTTCGATATTGCTTGTTAATGTGTCCGAACGGTTGATTGGAGACAAAATGTATCCGGACTATGAGTGCAACAACTATCCCATGAGCATTACGGATGAGGATGGTCCGTTCCTGGTCATGGAGGCGGAGCTGTTTTACAACGACGAGCTGAACGATGAGTTCAAGAAGAGCAGGGCGCGTCATTACTATTCTTGCGCAAGTGCTGCTACGGCACTTTATTACTGCAAATCGCTTGCAGAGGATGACGACAATCCCTGGTATGTAAGCTGGGAAAAGGCGGTCGAGCAGTATCCGCTGGAGAAGCGCGAGAGCGCAACGATGCTCTATTGGGTTGAGCCGACCGATCCGTTAACGGCTCTCGATGCCCGCTATCCTCAATACGACCTTGAGCCATATGTAAGTAAGGCCATCCGCGTCGCCAGCTCATATTTGCTGGGGCTCCACGACAGTGCGTATTCGATTGATCAGTTGGATGTTGAGGATGTTGACAACCTGCTCACTGCTGCCTGGTTTTTGATCCAGAAACTCCAAGAAGGCGGGGGTATGCATGACCCGGACGCCCTGGATAAGATCGAAGGCGCCACGTATGACGCCTATACAGCGGTCAGGAATTTGATTGAGAACGAAGAGGCGGCCAAGGCCAGCTCGAAGTCTGATGAGAATCTCTAGCCGCCGCGCTGAACGGCGCGCCTGGTCGGCATGCAGTCGGCAAAAGTCCGGACAGCCTACCGACCCTAGTCGCTACATCGTTTCCTTGCTCGCGGCGTAATGTTCCGCCTGCTTAAGGGCGTCCTCGTAGGCGCGCTGTTTTGCTTCGTACTCTTGGGCATAGCGCTCCTGTTCCGCTTGCCCGGGAACAGGCACGGTCATGCTTCGGGGTCTTTGGGAGATAACTGTGCAAGCGAGTCCCCGTGCGAGGTGTCCCTGATGCGTGTCACCCTTGCAGTGATCGACGTTGAAGAGCGTAAGACATTGGAGTGCGATCTTAAGAAGCTGCTCGCTTCGTGCGAGTAATCGCCGGCTGTCCCTCTTTCCTTTCTTTCCTTTTCTCGGACGGCATGGATGCCGCCGCCTTATCCGCCCTGCGTGAGTTTTTGTCCGCGCGGGATGGTATTCAAAACATGCAACAACTAAATCGGAGGTTTGACCATGGCTACGTGGGAACTGAACTGTCAATCGATGCCGTCGTCTGCGGGCGACAAGGAGCTTGCTCCCTATCTTGCACGCCAAAAGGCGATGCGCGAGTTTTTTGAGCGTGCGCTGTTTGTCCCCCAGGACCAGGACAACAACGGTCTGTACTTTTTGGGCGCCACGACCGGCTCGGGTAAAAACTATACGGCCGAGCAGGTCACGGCTGATCTAATTGCTGGCGGCTGGGATGAGTCGGGGTGTTTTAACAAATGCCCCGGCCGCCGTACCTTGGTGTTTGTGGTGCCGGGCAAGGACAACCGCGACAACTATGTTGCAAACGTGCGCCAACTGCTGGTTGATCAGGGTATGGATTCCAAAGATGCGGCGCGCATGGTGTTCGATCTTCCGCGCGCGGGTGAGAACATCCTGCATTGGATCGAGGCCACCCGCGGCAAGGGTGCCGTGGGTGTGCGCAAAATTCCGTGTCCCATCGAAGCAGATGACGAGAACTCTTATCGCGTCATTAAGCGGGCATGGCGTAACGCTATGGAGGTCGCCGATGACCTTTTGGGCATCCTTGACACAAGGAGACGCCTGGGAAGTGTTGTCGATCGTCTGACCCCCAGCCTGTGGGAGAAGCTGTCGTTAGCTGATGCGAGCTTGCGTTGGGCAGTGAGTTGCGAGCTTAAAAACATCACGCGTGGCATGGAGATAATCCCTCAGATTTGGCCATCTGCGCTACTCAACGACGAGAGCATGCCACATGTGATTGCGTGCACGCCTCAAAAGCTCGTCAACACAATTGATACGGTGACCGGTGCGAGAGTTGTGCTTTTTAATGCGTCAGCCGCCGAGAAGAGCATGTTTATCTTTGACGAAATCGATCATATGAAGTCCGATATGCTGTCGACGCTGACGGACGACCCCGTGACGTTTCAGCCGGATGAGGTGCTGCGCATCCTTGATCGTCATTTTAACGGCGGCGCGGTGGACCCCTTGCTGCTAGGAAATCGAGACCAATGGATGGCGGTCTACACACACGCTTCCACGTCGGGTGATCACAAGGGGTCGAATGCCGAGAGGAACAGGGTTTCGCGAGCGAGCGTAGAGGAAGCTGCCGAAGAAATCGCAAAGGATGCCGAGAATATTCAAAAGGCGCTTGCCTCTTGCATTAAGGAGATGAAGCTACGTCTGCCTTTTGCGCTGTCTGATGAGGCGAAAGAAGGGCAACTCTTCGGTCGACATCTGTTTGGCAGTGACGATATCTCGGTGGGTGACAACTCGATAAACCCGTTGCGTTACAAGCTCAATGAGAACGGTACCCACAATATGATTACGGCTCATGGGGCGAATGGACAGCCAACAGTCAACAAGGCGGTACGCCGAGCTCGCGGTATCGTCAGGATGGCGGTGGGCCATCTCGGCCGCTGCGCTGCGCTTATGGACAGCCTGTATTACGGCAGCATTTCGTACAAAGACGATCTTTCGCGCAAGAACATCATCGATGCGCTGGGCATTAGGAACGATCAGACCAACGAGAAGTATTTTTGGGATTCGTTGATGATGGCGCTGTTCTTTAAGAACCGTAAGAACGACGATATTGATGCAGCCGATGACTCGATGTATGCGCGCGGCGTCGGCTACCTGGTGATGGAAACCACGCTCGACCACATGTTTACCACGCACCTAACCAGCCATGGCATTGAGCGCATGCCCGAGGCGTACTTGGCCTCCATTGCTGCCAAGGCACCCTGCGTGTGTATGAGCGCAACTTGGAGCGCATCGACCGTAAAGAACTTTAACCTGGATTACCTCGACGAGGTTCACGGCGTGGTTCGTAAGGATGCGTGGATCGGCGAGCTCAACCAAGAGATCGTGCGACAGACCAAGCTGTTTAACAAGCAGGCGGCAAAGACGTACGACGTTGACGTTGCTTGGGTTGACGAAGACAAGAATCTTGCCGGTATGGCTGCGTTGGCCAGCGGCGCCTTTGGTGGGGCCATCGTATCGCCCGACGAGACGTACGAGCGCGTGATGGAGTTCTTTGACCAGGTCGGCGTAAGTGAAGGGCTTGCGGTGCGTCTGCGTTTAAAGATCGCCGACAGGGTGGGCACAAGCGACGTCAAGAGCATCGAGTTTGAATTGAAGCGTCTAAGCAAGACACTCGTTGCCGTGAGCACCTGGGCACGTGGCGTTGCACGCAACGAGCATCAGGCAGGAGCCATCTTTACTACGCGCCACATGGGAAACCATGGCGACTTTAATAGCTTGGCGCTGGACCTTGCCCGAGAAATCGTTGCCGAGCTGGTGATTAGGAACGTTAAGTGCCCCGAGGCGTCGTACGAGGAGTCGCTCAAGGAGGCCAAGGGTATGGTGCCGTGCTTTAACGCTGCAGAATGGGATATCGGTTGGGGCGACGCTCGAAACCGTCTCGAGATGGGCCGGCCAACCCTGATGTTCATCAATTTGTCGGCCGGTGGCTTTTCCAAGAATCTTAAATACAAGGTACCGGAAAGTTTGTGTCGCACGGTACGACAGGTTGATTGCGGCTTCGAGGATGCCGACCGCCGTCCCAAGATGGACCTGGACTTTCTGTACATTGAGTCGCCTACAAGCCGTCTGACGTCGGAAGTCGAGATTAGCTCGGCGACGTTTGTTCAGCAGGCGTTGACGGGTGTGGTTGAACAGGAAGAGCTGGTGGCGCGCGGAGAGGTCCCGTTTACCGAAAAGCGTCATAACGTACGGCTGCTGCTGTCTGGCACCAAACGGAATCTGCCGGTTCGCAATACCCTCTCTTATCAGGTCGAAGGTGCTCGCATTGTGGCGCAGGCCGTGGGCCGCCTGATGCGCACGAGCGTAAAGATGCCCCGCGTACAGGTGATGCTCGATCGCGAAATTGCGAACGATTGCAACTTCTCCTTCTTACATGATTTGCCGATGGGCTACGAGCTTGAGCAAGTGGTCGGTGCTTGCTCAGCTGCTAACAATCATATGACGGATGATAAAGACCACGCTGCCGATAAGCAGCAGAATCTTGCCGCCTTTAAGAACAATCTTGCCCGGCAAAAGCATGAGAAGTTGACATGGAAAGTCACTTCGCTTAATGCTGGGATGGAGGATCTTGCCGCCTTTGACGATGAGCGCGACTTCTATCTGCATCATTTCTGCCTGCCGTGGGAAGAGCTTGCGAGCTATCCGGTGCACCGAAGCACCGCGTTGCGTATGCCGTATGCCACGAGCGGTTATGCGTATGCAGAAGGCGGTGCGTGCAAGGTGCCGCACTTTGAGTTTCCCAACTACGATGGCGAGCCTGTCGAGCAGATTGCCGCCCGTCTGGAGGAGCGCTGTCGCTATAACGAGGGCTTTAAGGGCGCAAAGGTTCGCCAGGTAAGCCAGGCGGCGGCCCGCGTGCCCGAGCTGCTCTCGATTCGCGAGGTGCGCGAGCGCTGGTCGCGTGACGGGGTGCCTGCGACGCTGCAACTGGCGGCGACGGTGCACATGACGCCCTACATGTTCCAGGCGGTATACCTGGGAGAGCTTGGAGAATCTGCCGGCAGGGCCATCTTCGAGGCGTATTACGACGGGCGTTATTCGCTTACTCGTAGTGATGCGGCCCATGCCGAGACGGGCGGCGATTTTGAGGTGCTCGATGCCGCCGGCAACAAGACCGGGGTGTGGATCGACTTTAAGCACTATCGTATCGGCGCCTATGAGGCCTACAGGCGCAACGGCGGCGATACCACGGACGCCGAGCGCTTTAAGTCCAAGGCCCAAAAAGTTGGGGCGAAGCGCCTGTTGATCGTCAATGTTTTGGCCGATGAAGCGGCGCTGGAGCTCCGCCAAAAGCCAATCGATGACGAGGGGATGGTGTTCTCCTTCCCCTATATGGCAGCTGATGGAGCAATCAGCCTGGAGATGATGGAGGCGATTGGCCGTGCAATCGAAGCATAACCAGCCGTGTGGCCTGGGAGACATTGCCGTATCCGAGTTCGATTTGCAGCTTGATGCCGCTGCTGCCGAGGAGCGCTACTCGGTCTTTTGGTGCAACGTTGGCGATGCGGGCAAGCATGCCGTGGCAGACTTTATGGCCGATGTATGCCAGACGGGCAAGGTCGTCGCGCTCACGCAGCTTGCGGACAACCGCGTCTTTCTGATGGTCAAAGCGGGCGTGCAGACGGGCGACCTTAATGCTTCGCTTTATCAGGAGCAAGTGGTTCCGATTAAAACTAATTGGAACGAGTTGGACGATTACGTTGCGCTCCGTTTGCTGTTCAACTCTTGCTCTCAGTTTGAGGGGATTGAGGACGAAGTTCCCAATGACACCGGGCGCCTGTATGTCATTAGCGCCAAGGGTGCCCGCCGCGATGCTGTCGAAAGCGACGGAAGGGGACCTGCCAAGATCGAAACGGTTGAAATCGTTATCGATGAGGATTGCACCTTCGATCTTAAGATTCGGACGTTTACCAAGCGCCGTGTGCTTATTGGCAGGGCACAAGGTGACGAGAAAGAGCTCGAAAAGATTAAGAGCCAAGTGGGCTACAGGCTATCGCCCGTGGCGACGATGGTGCTTGCCCACGAACAAAAAGACGAGTACATCCTGCGCCGAGCCAAGGGCGACAAGCCGTCCAAGCGCCGTGATCTGACGTTCTCGGCCCAGGCGGACAAGGTCGCCTATACCAAGAAGGGCATTCTGTATCGAGAGCTGCAGATTCTCGAACGCCGTTACAGCGACTTCGCCCGGGTGACGCTCATGGAATACCCGCGTAAGAGTTTCTACGAGGTGCTTAAGGGTGATGAGTACGCGCGCGTGGTTGCGGAGCGCATGGCGGGGCAGCGAATCGTGGTGTCGTTTGCGCGTAATGGGCTTGCCGAAGTGGCGCGCCGGCTGGCCGATCGACTTAACGATTCCTCGTGGGGCGTTCGCGCATCGTATGGCGGAAGGACCGTGGATTCGCAGGCGCTGAACCTTGTCGTTGTGCCCAATGAGGTTGCTGAGGACGACGGCTATGCCTTACATGTTGGCGTGGTGGAACAGCACGTGACGCCGGATGTGTGCGAGCCACTGTTTAAAGTGGCGCCAAGGCAAAAGGATCGCAATGCGCAAGAGGCGATCCTGGGCGCCATGCTCAAAGAACTGCTGGTAAAGCAGGATGTTGTCGACGAGCAGGTGACGGCGTTTGATCTTGACGCTTTGGATATTGAGTCGGTGACGGTGTGTGGCTTAGTTGATGTGCCGCATAAAGCAAAGGACAAGATTGAGCTGGATTCGCGTATCGCTACGTTGGCGATTGGCGCGGATGGGGACATGCGCTATGCCTCACATTCGGCAGAGGATGGTCCCGAGGACGAGATGGAGTTCGATCTGCTGACCGCGGACGGCAAACTCGATAAGGGCGCCTATGTCTTTGACGTGCATGCGAACGGGCGGTCTATGCTTGCGCGCGTGCGGGATACGGGACTGACGACGTTTTCCAACAACTTTATGGCTCTGGTGGGCGAGCATCAGCTCGCGGGCAAGGCGGGGCGTAAGAAAGAGATTTTCGAGAGCTACAACTCGCCTTATTACGGCATTGGAACGTTCGAGCGCGCGGGTAGGACTTGCTATTTTGTGGGCGTCAACAACGGCACCCAGGAGGATATGGCGACTGCGATTCACGTGCGTTCGATTGAGATGCTCGGCGGCGATGATTTGTCCGAGTTGTTGGTTCAGCTGGCCAACATAGGCCTTTCGCGCTATAAGGCTCCGTCCGTGTGGCCGATTCCGGTCAAGTATCTCAACGAGTGCGCTGCGCGTGAGGGCGCGGTGGCGGATGGCGGTGGCGGCAAGTGATGGTGTTGCGCAATTATCGCTCCTAGAACTTTTTGAAATTATGCTTGCATTGTAAAAAGGGAGAACATATACTGCAGCCATAGCACATAAGATGGGGTCTCAAAAAGAGACCAAGCAAACGAGTTTTCAGTTTATGTTGAGAGGTACTTGAGCATGACCAGCAGAATTTTCCCCCTTTACAACGACAATACCGACCATATCGATCTCAATACCATCTGCGGTTGCAGTATTTGTTCTAAGGCTGAGAACTACATGTTCGCTCAAGATGATTCAGAGCTTGGCTCCGAAGATTATGAGTACCTGAATGATATTGAGCACGAGCGGGAGTATGAGCTCGGCATCCGCTGATGGATGTGGGCTTGTCTCCAACTCCTCGGATTTAATTACCCCGTTATCACCTCTTTTTAGCGGGGCACGTTAGATCGACTATGTGTGCCAAACATCAGCTCATCGTGGGAAGGAATCGGCAATGAGCAAGAACGTGAATAAGAACATCAATGGCGGCGCTGCGGGTAAGGCGAAGGCCGCCGGGCGCATGGCGACGGTTGCCGCGGCGACGATCGCCATGACGGGCGGGTCGCTGCTGTCTCCGCTGACCGCGGTGGCACAGGGTGCGAACGGTGCCGACGTTACTGGGAAGCCGGCAGCGGTGCTGTTTCCGTTGACGAGCGCGGTCGCTGCTAGTACTGGCGCGGGCACGGTGTCGGCGGCGCAGAAGGTCGCCGACCTGCAGGCTGCGGTCGATGCGGCTCGCGCTAAGGCCGCTGCCGCCAAGGCCGATTTGGATACGGCCGCCGCTCCCTACGATGCCGCTACCGCCAACCAGCAGCAGGCACAGAGTGCCTATGACGCGGCTCGCGGCGCAAGCGATGCTGCTGCCTCTGCCGCTTCGACCGAGCTGGAAAAGCAGATGGGCGCTGCGCAGGACAAGGCCGATGCGGATGTGAAGACGCTTGAGGACGCTCAGGCTGCGCTTGGTGCCGCTAAGAAGAACCTGGCGGACAAGGACGAAGCTCTGGCCACCGCCCAGAAGGCGTCAGACGATGCTCGGGCTGCGCTTGAGGCTGCCCAGGCTGCCGCATCCGATGCCACGCCCGAGGCCGTGGCCGCTGCCCAGGCTGCAGCTGATCAGGCTGCGAGCGAGCTGGCTCAGGCCACGCAGCAGGCGGCTGACGCTCAGGCTAGGCTCGTGGATGCCCAGGCTGCCGCTGACGCCGCCGCGGCTAAAAAGCAGGACACACAGGACAAGCTTTCGGCAGCTCAGCAGGCAAAGGATGCGGCCGATACGGATGTGAATGCCGCTCAGGCGAGCTATGACGCTGCCAAGGCAGATTTGGATCGAGCCGAGCAGGGTGCCGCGGGCCCGGAGTACGAGGCTGCCAAGGCCAAGGTGGACGCCGCCGCTGCCATGCTGGACGCCGCCAAGTCGGTCCGGGCGCAGTGCGAGGGCGAACTCGCTGCTGCCTCGCAGGAAGTGACCACTGCCGAGGGTGAGGTGCAGGCTGCTCAGCAGGCGCTTGCCGTCCAGCAGCAGGCTGCGGCTGACGCGCAGTCCAAGTTGGACGCCGCCACGGCTACTGCGACCGCGGCAGATGCCGCCGTCGATCAAGCTAAGGCCGAGCATGCCAATGCGCTCGCGGCGCTGGCCGACGCTCAGGCCAAGCTCTCGGCCGCTAAGGACGAGAAAAACGCTGCCGACAAGGCGCTCGACCAGGCAAAGGCTCAAAAGCAGCAGGCCGATCAGGCTGTGGCTCAGGCGCAGGCCAAGCTTGACGCTGCCCAGGCTACGGCGAACGCCTCGGCGGAAAACTACCGTCAGGGTGCTATCGCGTTCTTTAAGAGCGTTGGTGCCGACGATGCGGCGGACATGATTCTCAACTGCAAATATGCCAGCCTTACCAAGGTGGGCGAGGAGGTTGACGCGACGAGCCTGACCAACATGAAGCAAGCGATTGTGTGGCTCAAGGCGTGCAACGAGTACCGCAAGAGCGTCGGCTTGAGCGAGCTTAAGGTGACGTACAGCATGATGGCGGCTGCCATTGCCGACGCGAACTACTCCGACACCAAGGTTGCCCATGCCCAGCAGTTCAACGTGGGTGAAAACGTGGCGTGGAATTATGGAAGTGACCCGTTTAAGCAGTGGGTTACGGAGGAGAAAGCCTACTTTGACGCTGCTGCCGCCTCGTTGGGCGCGACGGGCCTTACGGGAAAGGCCGCTTACGATTTCTATATGGCAAACGAGGACAAGATCGACGCCTACGTACTGCAGTACTATGGATCGATGGGCTCCGTCGGCCATTACATCAACGTGATCAACCCCTATTACACCGTGACGGGCATGGGCGTTTGCACGCGTGGGACGATGAACAGGTGGAGCACGCAGGCGCAGACATTCGCATATTCTGGTCAATGGTATAAGCCGTATAACGCCAATCCGATGACGGTTGCTGAGTATGAGGCTGCATTGAGCGCGTGGTGCGACTCTCTGGCAAATCCTGAGCAGGGCGTGGATACGGCACGCAGGGAGCTCGCTGCGGCGCAGGGCGTTGCCGACGATGCCGCTAACAAGGCGAATGCGGCATCGCAAGCTGTTGTAGCAAAGCAGGCCCAGGTTGAGCGCACTGCCGGTGCCGTTGATGCCGCGGCCGACAAGGTCTCGGAGGCCCAAGCTGCCGTGGAGCAAAAGCAGGCTGCAGCTGAGGCCGCCGCGCGTGCCGTTAGCGATGTCCGCGCCGATTTGGGCGCTGCCAACGCCGCTGTTGCGGCAGCGCAGGATGCCGTGGGCGCCAAGTCTGGCGAGCTCGACATCGCTAAGGGAAGGGTAACTGCTGCCAAGCGCGCGCTGGACGCCGCTCGTGCCGGTGTTGGCGACAAGCAGGATGCACTTGCCGCGGCCCAGAATGAGCTGGCGGCATACTCAGCCGATATCGCTGCTGCTCAGCGTGCGTTTGGTGCGGCGTCGTCTGCACTCGAGGACGCTCGTGCCAATCAGCGCGAGGCGGAGGCTGAACTTGCTGTTGCCCAAGGCGATGCAGATCAGGCTGATATCGATGCTGTTGCCGCTCAGGCGGAGCTCGATATGGCCCAGCAGGCTGCGAGCGATGCCGACGCCGCCGCGGCAACGGCTCAGGCAAAGTCCGATGCAGCTGCCGCCCGCGCCTCTCAGCTTAAGAATGCCGCAGCATCACTTGCCAAGGCTACTAGGGACAAAGCCGCTGCCGCTGCCGCACTCGATGCTGCGGCGATGGCTGTGAGCGAAGCCGAGTACGACGTGGTGGAGGCTGACGATGCCGTGACGGACGCGGCCGCCGCCTGCGACGCCTCTGCCGCCGCGGTCACCCGCCTGCGCAGGATTAATCTTGCCGAAGCCATCGTCAACGGCAGCGCTGACGATGCAGACGAGACGCTCAACGCCAAGATTGCTGCGGCTCATGATGCCGCCGAGCGTGCCGCAGCTGCCAAGATTGAGCTCGACGCTGCCGTTGCTGCGACGGATGCTGTGGCACCTGCCTACTTGGAGGCGCTTGCCAGCTATACCGCCGCCAAGGCCGCGCTCGACCAGGCTATTGTCGAGCTCAACGCCGAGATCGCTCGCCAAGAGGCCGCCGAGCGCGGGAATGGCGAGAAGACTCAGCCCGTCACCCAGGTGTCGTACCAGGCCAAACATTCGGTGGCAAAGACCGAGATTGCGATGCAGCAGACGGCGATGCCCGCCGCGGGCGATACGTCCGAGCTGCTGGGCGAGACCTTCGTGATCGGCGGAACGGTCCTGGTGGCCGCCGGCGTCTTCCTGTCCGACAGGCGCCGTCAGCTGATTCATTAGGGGCGGAAGGAATCGGACCGTTTTCGGCGCGCGCTGCTGGGAGCAAGGAGGCCCCATACGGTGCGCGCCGCCTTTATCTTCAAGATTGATTGAGGAGGGACACATGCAAATTAGAGGAGAAGCTGCGATTGCCTGTGGGTTCATGGCGGGCTTGGCAACGGGACTGCTGTTCGATGGATGTTTCGACAGCTACATCAATCGATTCCGCGACTCTGGTTTTTCGAGAAGTAGGCCCCAAGAACCGGAGCCAGTTTGTCAAAAGATGGCCACGCCGGCCAAGCCCTACAGCGTGGATACTTCAAAAATCAAGGTAATCGTCACCAAGAACGGCAAAATCTATCACCGCTCTGCGGGATGTAAAAGCCTTCCTCAAAACGCAATTAAAACAAGCGTGCCATTAGCAACCGCACTCAAACGAGGAAAGATTCCCTGTTCAGCATGTTGCCCGTCGGCGGTTTAGGAGATTCTTCAGGGTTGTTTTGCAAGGGCATGGGTCCCTGCGGACGCGCGGGTTTAAAAACGTGTCCGAACGACATGGGACACTTAATCTGCCGTTCCGCTCTGTCGCGACGGCACGTACCTGAACAACAACCCTCTAAGGAGTTCGATATCGATGAGTGGCAACACCAAGCATCTCGCAAAGAGGTGCGTCAAGGACGCGGGGCCGTGCCTCGCGTTGTGTCTCGCCGGCGCAGCGGTTGCGCTGCTGGCTGTTCTGGGGCCGTTCGACGTGCTCCGAAGTGCCAGCTCCCTGCACGTTTGCATGGCCCTTGCCGGCGCCATGATGACCGGCGGCGTGCTCGATTTGTTTTTTGGGTGCTTGACCCGTTTGGATGGAAGAACGAGGGGTAAGCCCTAAGGGATGCAGATGCCGGGGCCGTTCTGCAGTTTCTGCCATCGACTTGTCCAGACCCGTACAGCGCGGAGGTGCTGCTTGATGTCCATTTTCGTTACCGGAGACGTTCACGGTATTGCCGAGTATGGGGCGAGCCGCTTCTCGTCGCGCGCTTGGCCATTGGGCCGAATGCTGACGCGCGATGACGTGGTGATCGTTGCCGGCGACTTTGGCTTTATATGGAGCGGCTCGAACACCGACAAATACTGGCTCGACTGGTTTGAGTCCAAGCCTTGGACCACATGTTTTGTCGACGGTAATCACGAGAACCACCATCTGCTGGCGGGGTTGCCGATGCGCGAGTGGAATGGGGGTCTCGTTCACGAGGCTCGCCCGCACGTGCTGCATCTGATGCGCGGCGAGGTGTTCGACATCGCGGGGAGCACGGTGCTCGCCATGGGCGGCGCCGCGAGCCATGACAGACAGTGGCGCCAGGAGGGGAAGACTTGGTGGCCCGAGGAAATGCCGAGTGAGGGCGAGATGAACCATTGCCGCGCCTCGCTCGATCGCGTGGGCTGGAAGGTCGACTATGTTGTGACTCACGAGGCGCCGGTCGATTTGGCGGACGAGCTGTGCATGGAGTGCAATCGCGAGTTCTACGATGATTCGCTGCAGGCCTTTTTGGGCGAGCTCGACGGGCGACTCGACTACCGCACTTGGTTCTTTGGCCATTACCATGACGATGAATGGCGCGATGACAGGCATCGCCTTATCTATCAAGATATCGTGCCAATCGAAGTGCGGTGTACCGACGGATTTGGTGAGACGACGAGCGGCTATTCCGAGCAAGAGCGTTAGGAGATCCCCATGATCTGGTTTACTAGCGATACCCATTTTGGGCACGAGAACATGTTGCGGCTCTGCGGTAGACCCTGGTCGACTGTTGCGCAGATGAACGACGCCATGGTCGCCAACATTAACAGCAAGGTCGCTGCGGATGACGAGCTCTACATCTTGGGCGACTTTAGCTTTAAGATGACGGTCCAAGATGCCTACGAGCTGCGCAAAAGCATTGTCTGCAAGCGCGTCCACCTGCTGCCCGGCAACCACGACAAAGACTGGACGCAGCCTGCGGTGGCGGATGCTTTTATCGTCGAGCCGCCCATTTGCGTGCTTAAAATCGACCGTCAAAAAATCGTGCTGAGCCACTATCCCATGGTCGACTGGCAGGGCATGTCGCACGGCGGCTGGCATCTTCACGGGCATATCCACAGCTGCGGCGGCGCGTACAACAAGTTCAACCTTCGGCAGGGGCTGCTGCGCTATGACGTGGGCGTGGATGCCAACGGCTACGCCCCGGTGAGCCTAGAGGAGCTCAAGTCGTGGTTTGCGCAGGTTGAGGAGCCGGTGTGTTGCGTTAAGTGGCCGTGGTGGGTCAACGTCACGGACGATGAACAGGTCGAGCGCGACCTCGAAGCCTATAAGAGGGAAGTGGTGGTCCGATGACGGTCTATGTGACGGGCGATATTCACGGCGGCCTCGACATGCAAAAGCTGCGCGATTGGGATCTTGGGGAAAGCCTGACGAGCGACGACTATCTCATCATTGCCGGCGACTTTGGCTTTCCGTGGGATTTCTCTGCCGAGGAGTGCGCCGACATCGCTTGGCTGGAGTCGCGCCCCTATACCGTGCTGTTCGTCGACGGCAACCACGAACGTTTCGACCACTGGGCGGAGCGACCCATGGAGTTGTGGCACGGCGGACTGACACAGCGCCTGTCGGACACCTCGCCCATACGGCGCCTGACGCGCGGCGAGGTTTTTGAACTCGACGGCTCAACGGTCTTTACCATGGGCGGCGCCACGAGCGTGGACAAGGAATACCGCATTCCGTATTCCAGCTGGTGGCCGCAGGAGTTGCCGGACGAGCGCAACTTTGAGGAGGCACGGACGAAGCTCGACGGCGTGGGCTGGAAGGTCGACTACGTGATCACCCACACCTGCTCCACGCGCATGCTTTCGCCCACGCTCTATCCGGGGCCCGGCTGGAATTGCCCTGCCGTTGATCGGCTTACGGCATTTTTCGATGAGCTGGAAGACCGCTTGGACTACAGGCGCTGGTACTACGGGCATTTTCATCGAGATGCCAACCCGGCCGAGCGTCATACCGTGCTCTACGACTGCATCGTTCGCTTGGGCGACGAACTCCAGCCCTGGGATGTTGCGTAGGGGTGGGGTGCCTGATTACTCAGCCGTTACGGTGATGTTCTCCCTGTGCTTGCGGATAACATCCCAGCTAAAGTGCTCGACCAGCCGCTCGGCAGAGCGCGGCGTGGTGTCCGGCGCGATGCCCGTTTGCCCGGCGAGCCAGCCCAGCAGCGCTTCGGGCGTGCCAGAGCGGGCGCGGAGTTCGCCCAGGTCCAGATCGCGGTCTCGTTTGGAAAGGCGGCGGCCGTCCGGTGCCATGAGCAGCGGAATATGTGCGTAGTGCGGCGTGGGCAGTCCCAACAGGTGCTGCAGATAGATCTGGCGCGGCGTGGACCCCAGCAGGTCGCATCCGCGCACGACCTCGGTGACGCCCATGGCAGCGTCGTCGACCACCACGGCTAGCTGATAGGCAAACACGCCGTCGCTGCGGCGCACCAAAAAGTCGCCGCACTCGGTGGCGAGTGCTTCGCATTGGGCGCCGTACGTGCGATCCACAAATTCGATCACGTCGTCTGCGAGGTCGTCGACGGTGGGCACGCGCAGACGTGTGGCCGGGGCGCGCAGGGCGCTGCGGCGGGCCACCTCCTCGGCCGAAAGACTTCGGCAGGCGCCACGGTAGATGGGCGTGCCGTCGCTCGCGTGCGGTGCACTCGCGGCGTGGAGCTCGGCGCGTGTGCAAAAGCAGGGATAGGTGAGGCCGGCGTCTTTCAGCCGGCGCAAGGCGCTCTCGTACAGGTCTAGGCGGTCGTGCTGGTAGTAGGGGCCTTCGTCCCACTCCAGCCCCAGCCAGGCCAGGTCGTCAATCAATTGGGCGGCAAGTTCCGGGCGCTTGCAGCGATCGTCCAGGTCCTCAATGCGTAACACGATGCTGCCGCCCTGGCTGCGGGCCGAAAGCCATGCGCACAGGCAGCTGAACACGTTGCCC
>CABUOA010000012.1 GCA_902493145.1 uncultured Collinsella sp.
CCGAGCTGCCCGAGCTGGTCGAGAACCTGCGCTTTACGCCCGAGGACATCGACTATCTAGCTTCGCTCCAGGCTCCGGCCGGCGGCGCGATGTTTAAGCCTGCATTCCTCGACTACCTGCGCAACTTCCGTGCGCACGTGAACATTGACGCCGTGCCCGAGGGCGAGCTCGTGTTTCCGCGCGAGCCCATGGTGCGCGTCACCGGCCCGTCGTTGGAGTGTCAGCTGCTCGAGACCGCGCTGCTCAACATCGTCGGCTTCCAGACGCTTGTTGCCACCAAGACGGCGCGCGTGGTACTGGCCGCCGATGGTCGCCCCGTTGCCGAGTTCGGCTTGCGTCGCGCCCAGGGTCCCGATGGCGGTCTGGCCGTCGCCCGCGCAAGCTATGTGGCCGGCTGCTCCTCTACGTCCAATGTGCTCGCCGGTCGCCGCTACGGTATTCCCGTCTTTGGCACGCATGCGCACAGCTGGGTCATGAGCTTCGATTCTGAGCTCGAGGCCTTCCGTGCCTTTGCCAAGTCGAGCCCTAAGAACTGCACGCTGCTCATCGACACCTACGATGTGCGTGAGGGCTGCGAGCATGCCATTACGGTTGCCAAGGAGATGGAGGCGGTGGGCGAGCGTCTGTCGGCTATTCGCATTGACTCGGGCGACCTCGCCAAGCTCTCCAAGTATGTTCGTGGCCGTTTTGATGCCGAGGGCCTGCCCTATGTGGGAATCTCGGTCTCCAATGACTTGGACGAGTACACGATTCAGTCGCTGCTCGACCAGGGCGCACCTATCGATAGCTTTGGCGTGGGCACCAAGCTCGCGACCTGCTACGATCAGCCGGCGTTGGGCGGCGTGTACAAGCTTTCGGCCCGCCGCGCGAGCGACTCGGAGCCGTGGACGCCGGTGGTGAAGCTTTCCGAGCAGCCCTACAAGCGTACGATTCCCGGCGTGCAGCGCGTGCGCCGTTATTACGATGGCTTTGGCGGTCCGGTCTGCGACATGATCTATGACGAGGACCATCTGGCAGGGGAGGGCGCTGCGCGCGGCAATACCCTTGTGGCCGTGAACGATGCCGCCCTGGTGACCGATGTGTCCGAGCTCGAGTATCGTGAGCTGCTGGTGCCGATCGTGCGCGACGGCAGCGCGGTGGCTCCTCGCGAGAGCATCGAGGACGCGCGCGAGCGTTGTGCCTGGGCGCTCGATCATCTGGACGCCGCTTACAAGCGCTTCCTGTATCCGCAGACCTACGTGGTGGGCATGGAGCAGGGCCTGGCTCAGGTGCGCGATGAGCTCGTGCGCAAGAACATGGCCGCGGCCTCGGCTTTCCCCTGGGCAAAATGATCAGAAGGGGACGGAGGAAAACGGATCATTTTCGTCCGTCCCGCACCAGGTGCCCCGGCCGCTCCAGCTCGCCCGCTCGCTCAGCATTCGATTGGTTTGACGTATGACGATTTCTTATAAAACGATGGTGGTAAAGATCGGCTCGTCCACGGTGGTGGGCGCCGACGGCAAGGTCAACCGCGCGTTTATCGGTGGCCTGGCCGATCAGGCTGCGGCCCTGCGCAAGCTCGGCTGGCGCTTGGTCGTGGTGAGCTCGGGTGCCATCGCGTGCGGTTATCCCGTGCTGGGCTTCGACCGCAAGCCGGTCGGTGACCTGCCGAGCCTGCAGGCATGCGCTTCGGCCGGCCAGTGCATCATCTCGTCGGCCTACGACGAGGAGTTCCATGCGCGTGACCTACTCACCTCGCTCGTGCTGCTCACGCGCCACGACACGGCGCGCCGTACGTCCTACCTGCACGCGCGCGACGCCCTGCTGCGCCTGGTGGAGCTGGGCGTGGTGCCGGTCGTCAACGAGAACGATACCGTTACCGTCGATGAGATCAAGTTTGGCGACAATGACACACTGGCGGCGCTCGTAAGCTGCCTGGTTTCCGCCGACCTGTGCGTGACGCTGTCCGACATCGATGGCCTCTACACCGCCAATCCACACGAGGACCCGACGGCCGAGTTTATCCCGGTCGTGCGCAAAATCGATGCCAAGATCATTGCCTCGGCGGGCGATTCTTCGACGTCGGTAGGCACCGGCGGCATGATCACCAAGATCCGCGCGAGCCGCATTTTGATGACGGCTGGCATTCAGAGCGTTATCTGCTCGGGCGAGGAGCCCGATGCGCTCGTGCGTCTGGCCCGTGGCGAGAGCGTGGGTACGCTGTTCGATCCGCCGGCGGAGCGCCTGGACATCGCGCCCCGCAAGCTGTGGATCGCGCTGGGTGACAAGGCGCACGGCTCGGTGACGGTTGATGACGGTGCCGCAAAGGCGTTGGTCAGCCGCGGCTCATCGCTGCTCGCGGTGGGTATTCGCCAGGTCGATGGAGATTTTGCCGAGGGCGATGTGCTCGACGTGTGCGACCCGAGCGGCATGGTTGTCGCGCGCGGTATCGCCGAGGCCGATTCGGACGTGCTGGAACTTGCAGCCGGACGCCGTCAAGACCAGATTGCCAGCAACCGCCTGCTGGCAGACCTGGCCGAGAAGCCCGCGATCCACAGGGACAACTTGATTGTATTTGCTTAGGCCTTGACGCCGGGCGCCTTCGATCTGCAATGCACGTGGGGCGAAATTACCAGGGTAACTTTGCCCCGCCGCGCTTATGTCCGAGCTGGTCGCCACGAAAACGGCCCATCTACTACTTTTAATAGGCTATCGGTGACCATGCCAAGAATTGCAAAAAGAAAACCGCAGGTAGAATGCCTGCGGTTTTCTTTATTTATGGCATCTGGTTGGGCCATGCGGGTGAAACGTAGTAGATGGGCCGCTTTCGTGGCGAAGGGCGTCATCCGGCGCTCGGGAATTCGGCACTTGGGGACGTTCCTGTTGTGCCGGTTGACGGGGACACTTCTTCACTAGAAGATTCGGCGCAGGTCTCCGCGGTTGAGGGCTTCGTCGAGGAGGTGCTTGAACACCACGCTGCCGTGCAGGCCGTCGTGCTCGAACTCGTTGGTCACCCAGGCGTGCGAGTTGTCCACGTGGCTGAGCGTGTCGAGCTGCATGCCCGAGTCCACGTACATGTCGTCGAAATACACGGCGGCCTGGAGTGGCACTTCGTTGCAGGCCAGGCGCTGCGGGTCGTAGATCTTGTCCCAGCTCGTGTCTTCCATCAGCAGGTCCATCGCCGGCTTGAAGGGCTTAAGTTCGGGCATCTGCTCAAACATCCACGGGAACATGGCCTCGCCGGTAAACATGAGCGGGCGCGCGAGGGTGTCGAACTCGGCACGATGGGCTTTCTCTTCTGCCGCGGCCCAGTGAATGGGCATGGTGTCGCCGTCGGCGTAAATGAACTCCTGAAGCGTCCAGTACAGCGGATTCGTGCGCGTGTTGGTGCGCTCGAAGGCGCGCATCAAAAAGCTATCGGATACTGAGGCACCGCAGCTCAGCGTGCCGTCGCCGTCAACAAAAGCGTGATCAATAATCCAATGCATGCGCTCAAAGCTCGGCTTCATGCCAAAGTCGCTGCCCATAAGCTGCAGGCGCTCCACCGTCATCGGCGAGCCGTCGGGTAGCGCGGGCTTCTGCTCCTCAAGCGCATCGGCAAGAGTCGCCACGCGCTCGACGTCGGCGGGGTAGCGGTCGTAATACTGCTGCGTCTTGGCGGTCATGCGCGGGAAGTTGTGTGCGTAGACCTCGCTGGCGCTTGCCGGGACGTGGGGAATGCCACCGCAGGTAAAGCTCGCCGCCACGCCCTCGGGGAAGAGCGACAGGTAGCTCAGCGTCAAAAAGCCGCCGTAGCTTTGGCCGAGCGTGACCCACGGCTTGCCGCCAAAGCCCACCAGGCGCAGGTACTCAAAATCGCGCACGATGGAGCTGGCGAGGTGGCGCTTGAGGAAGTCCGCCTGTGAGTGGGCCGCATTGGCTCCTGCTGCCTCGGCGCGCTCGCCCAGGGCCGCGATCGTGCGTCCGTCAACACAGCTGCTGCGTCCGGTGCCACGCTGGTCAGGCAGCACGACGCGGAAATGCTTGACGGCCTCCTCAATCCAGCCGTCGCTCGTGGGCGACAGCGGACGCGGGCTTTCGCCACCGGGGCCGCCCTGCAAAAACAGGAGCAGCGGCAGATCGTCGTTGATGCGGTCAGGTGCGCAGACCACGCGGTAGAAAAGCTTAATGCTCTCGGGCGCGGCGGCGATGGGCGCCGGCATGGCGCCGCGGCGCATGGTGCTGCCGACGGCCAACAGCATCGGCTCCAGGCCGCGCCAATCCAAGGGGATGTCGATGCTGTGGTCCTCGACATAGAGACCGGGGACGTGGTACGAAGTGATGAGGGCCATGCGTTACTTCCGTTCGTTGCGGTGTTTCGGGTTGACCAATTCTGCCTCCGTCGGCGAGGATGCGCGTAAATCGGCTACCATGGTGGGCAAACATCTAAGAGAAAGGGCCGCCCATGTCGGTCGATATAGCCACGTATGTCCACGATCTTGCTGTTGCCGCCAAGGCAGCGTCGGCCTCGCTTGCCACGGCGAGCGACGAGCAGCGCCAGGAGGCCGTGCGCGCCATGGCCGCGGCGCTGCGCGATGGCGCCGACTCCATCGTCGCCGCCAACGAGCTCGATATGTCCGCCGCGCGCGATGCGGGGACCTCGGCGGGGCTCCTCGATCGCCTGTTGCTGACGCCCGAGCGCGTTGAGGGCATGGCCGCCGGCCTGGAGAAGCTTGCCGAGCTGCCCGATCCCGTCGGCCACGTGCTCGACCATCGCGTGCTTGCAAGCGGCGTGGACCTCACCCGCGTGAGCGTGCCGCTGGGTCTGGTTGCCATGGTGTACGAGGCGCGCCCCAACGTGACTGCCGATGCCGCGGGCATCTGCATCCGCACCGGCAACGCCTGCATCCTGCGCGGCGGTTCGCTGGCCTATCACTCGTGCGCCATGATTGCCGAGCTGCTGGCCGATGCGCTTGAGGCCCAGGGTTTCCCGCGCGAGGCCGTCTCGATGATCGAGTCTACCGACCGCGAGGCCACCGGCGAGCTCATGAAGCTCCGTGGTATTGTCGATGTGCTCATTCCGCGTGGCGGTGCGGGCCTGATCCAGCGCTGCATGCGCGAGTCGCTCGTGCCGGTGATCGAGACGGGCACGGGCAACTGCCACATCTATGTGCATGAATCCGCCGACTTCGATAAAGCGCTCAATATTATCGTCAACGCTAAGACGCAGCGCGTGGGCGTGTGCAATGCCGCCGAGTCGCTGCTGGTCGACCGTGCCGTGGCCGATGCGTTTTTGCCCGCGGTCGTTGCCGTGCTGCATGACCACGGCGTGCTCATGCACGGCGACGAGGCCACGTGCGCCGCGTGCGCCGACGCCGGCTTTGTGGAGGGCGATGACTACGCCGCCGCGACTGAGGAGGACTGGGGTCGCGAGTATCTGGCGCTCGAGATGAGCGTGAAGGTCGTGGCAAACGAGGACGAGGCCATCGCGCACATCAACCGCTACGGCACGATGCACTCCGAGGCCATCGTTGCCGAGGACACGGATGCTTGCGAGCGCTTCCTGGACGCGGTCGATGCCTCGGCCGTGTACGCCAACGCCAGCACGCGCTTTACCGACGGCGGCGAGTTTGGCCTGGGCGCCGAGATCGGCATCTCGACCCAAAAGCTCCACGCCCGTGGCCCCTTTGCCGCCGAGGCCCTCACCACCTACAAATACAAGCTCCGCGGCACCGGCCAGGTCCGTCCCTAAACCTACCAAAAAGGGACAGGTTTATTTTGGCAGGTTTTATCTGCGGTTTTGTCGGGCGACACGTTCGCCCGGCTTTTTTCTCCGCATGCCTTTTCTGCCTTTCGACTTGGCCCGCGGCGATATACGATAGTGACACCGTGTCCTAGCACCGACTCACCTGGAGGTACTGCCATGTCCCAGACGCTTTCCGCCGGAATCACCCGCGACCGCGCGTTTGAACTGCTCAACGAGCACAACAAGGACCCGTTCCACATCACGCACGGCGAGACCGTCGAGGGCACCATGCGCTACTTTGCGCGCGAGTTCGACCCCGAAAACGAAGAGTTTTGGGGCATTGTCGGTCTGCTGCATGACCTGGATTGGGAGGAGCATGAGGATGACCCCATGAACCACACCATCTATGCTGCCGAGATTCTCGAGGGTGAGGGTGCGACTCCCGAGCTTATCCGCGCCATCCAAACGCACACGTCGGACTTCAACTCTTCGCTGCCCAAGCCCGAGCTGCAGATGGAAAAGATCCTGTTTGCCTGCGATGAGCTCACCGGCCTGATCGGCGCCGCCGTCATCATGCGCCCGAGCAAGAGCGTCATGGACTTTACGACCAAGTCGCTCAAAAAGAAATTCAAGGACAAGCGCTTTGCCGCCGGCTGCTCGCGCGATGTAATTTCGCAGGGCGCCGAGATGCTGGGCTGGGAGCTTCCCGAGCTCTTTGACCGCACCATCGCGGCCATGCAGTCCTTCGCTCCCGATCGCGACACCTTTCAGGCCTAACCTGCCAAAAAGGGACAGGTTTATTTTGGCAGGTTTTATCTGGGAAAACACTTCCGTTGGACTTTATTCAGCGGAAGCGTTTTCTGTTTGACATGGTGACGCTGGCGAATGACGTCGCCTCACGGCAGGCAGCTGCGCTTCGCCGTATCCGTAACTCGGTAAACGCGACGCTAGGACGCGTTTTTGATAATCCATGTTCCCAGTCCTGTCAGCAGCTGAACCTGCTTAACCGTTAGCCCCTGTTTTCGAAGCGCGAGAATCGCCTCATTGCGAAGTGGCTTGGAGACGGATTTGAGTTCCGTCGGAGTACATCCTGCGACACTCTGCACGACTGCCGTGCCAAATTCGCATAGATCTTCCTCGCGAACCTTGGCTGTTGCGCTGGGGCGATAGGGAAGCGACGGCGTGCTTTCCATGAGTTGAAGATATGAGCGAGGTGTTGGGAATAAAACACCGACAACGTTGCCGGTGACATGTGGCCGTGACCTGGCACTCATCAGATACTCGCGATGGCTACTCCAGGGGTATTCGTCGTATGCCGCCAGTCCTGCTTTTTGTGGATTTAGATGAATGTATCGAATTGCCTCGAGTAAATATACTTCCGACTTAATGGGCGAATCCCAAAACCGCTCCTGAAACACGTGGCCGATATGCCCCGTCCGCGCATTGTACCTGCCCGCATACGATACGGCTACCGCGTGCATCGCGTCGCTCTTGCGGTCGTCCGGATCGTCGATGAGCAGATGAATGTGGTTTCCCATAAGGCACCAAGCTATAAGCTCGATATTGTGTTTGGGGAGGATCGCATCGAGGATCTGAAGCATGGCGATTCGGTCCTCGGCATCGTCAAACAGCAATTGCCCTCCGTTTCCACGCAACGTGACGTGGAAATACCCAGTTGGCGACTTTGAACGAGGTTTTCTCGGCATGGCCCCTCCTTTAGCTTGGATGGGCTGAAGATACCTCATTCGCAGGCTTCGATTGCCGAGATTCAGTTCACCGACTATAGCTGCTACCTGCCGAAATGTTATTGCGTTTTCAATTTGATGCTATTTAATGGTAATTGAGCAAGGCGAGCGTGTCCGCCATGGATGTGGGTGTTAGTTGTGCTGCGCTGGATGGTCCTCGCGTGAAGACGTCACAAATTGGCATCAAGCTTTTCTGTGGCGATAGAAAAATGGCTGGGCGCCTAAAAGCAAAACGGTGCACCCAGCCATCTACTAATTGTTCATTGACGTTTGGCCAGATAAAACCTGCCAAAATAAACCTGTCCCTTTTTGGCAGGTTAGTTGAGGGCGGCTTGGGCTAGGCGGGCTTCGGCGTCCTCCTCGGTGACGCCCAAGGCCACGGCGAACTCCTCGATGGAGCGACGCTTGGCCTCCTTGAGTACGCGCATGTAGTAGGAGCTGGGCTTTTTATCTGCTTCCTCGGCCTGGCGAATGCGGTGCATCATGGTCTTTGCCACGCGGACCGTCTCGGGTGCGCCCAGCTTGAGCTGCTGCTTAAAGTGCGTTTCCTCGAGCGAACTATTGCGCTCGGTAAAGGTGTCGCACTCCAGCTCATCGTAGTGGCTCAGCAGATGCTCGGCATCTTGCTGGGAGATGGCGGCATGCAAACGGTCGGCCTGCGCCACGGGGTACATAAGGATCGTCTGCGCATGTCCCTGCTTGGTCTCGAGCAACAGCATGGGCTGCGGCGTGTCGTCCCTAAAACCGACGACGGTGCAGACTCCCTGACCCGGATGAATGACGTGTTGACCGATTGAGAACATGCTACCTCCAACTTATACGAATTTGCGTATGTCTAGAATACCACGCTGACGTGCGCAAACCCTGACTTTATGCAGGAAAAGCACACAACTCCGATAGGTAAGAGTATTCGATATGATGCACCGCTCATTCACATGTTTATGCAGTTCAAACGCGTGCATAATCTGCAGGAAAACCGCCAACTTTGTACAGCCGCGCAAGAGCGGTAGTCATTTTTGTGCATATGCAATATCGATTGGCTTTACCCTGCGACAGTGTGCGTCGCTTGTGATAGAGTGCTACAAACTCTGGCTTTTGCCCTACGAGTGACCAAGAGCTCGGGGGCTTTAACACAAGGAGGATCTATGCCCGAGAAGATTGAAGAGCTGGTACGCGCTGCGCTTGCTGCGGCCCAGGAGGCCGGCGACCTTTCCGCATTTGAACTTGACGATTGCGCCATCGAGCGACCGGCTGATACTTCTCATGGCGAGTGGACCTCCACCATGGCCCTGAAGTCCGCCAAGCTGGCTCACTGCGCCCCGCGCAAGATCGCCGAGGCCGTCGTTGCCCATATGCCCGAGGACCCTGCGATCGAGAAGGTCGAGATCGCAGGCCCCGGCTTCATCAACTTCTACCTCTCCGTTGCCGTCAAGAATGCCATCTTTGGCGAGGCTCGCGAGAAGGGCATGGACTTCGCTAAGTCCAACGTCGGTGGTGGCCTGAAGACCCAGGTCGAGTTCGTTTCCGCCAACCCCGTCGGCCCCATGCACATTGGTCACGGCCGCTGGGCCGCTCTGGGCGACTCCCTTTGCCGCGTCATGGACCACGCCGGTTACGACATCCAGCGTGAGTTCTACATCAATGACCACGGCTCTCAGATGAACACCTTCGGCAACTCCATCAGCACGCGCTATATGCAGCTTGCCGACATCATCGCCAAGCAGGGCGTTGATATCGACGAGGCTCACAAGCTGCTGATCGCCGACCGTGACGCCTTTGTTGCCGACGAGAACGACGAGCACCCCGAGACCCATCCCTACCAGGACAACTTTGCCGAGACTCTGGGCAAGGACTCCTACGGCGGCGACTACATCATCGACGAGGCTGCCGAGTTCTGGCGCACTGACGGCGACAAGTGGGTCGAGGCCGATCCGCAGGAGCGCATGGAGAGCTTCCGTGAGCGCGGCTATGTGAAGATGGTCGACAACATGCGCGACCTCTGCCACGCCGTCAATTGCGACTTCGATCGTTGGTACTCCGAGCGCTCGCTGTACGTGAAGGACACCGAGGGCGAGACCGCCGGCACTTCCGCCGTCGACCGCGCTTTCGAGAAGCTCGACAAGATGGGCTACCTCTACACCAAGGACGGCGCCCTGTGGTTCCGTTCCACCGACCTGGGCGACGACAAGGACCGCGTCCTGATCAAGTCCGACGGTGAGTACACCTACTTCGCCTCCGACGTTGCCTATCACTGGGATAAGTTCCAGCGCGTCGACCACGTCATCGACATCTGGGGCGCCGACCACCACGGCTACATCGAGCGCGTCCGCTGCGTCTGCGACGCTCTCGGTTACCCCGGCAAGTTCGAGGTTCTGCTGGGCCAGCTCGTCAACCTGCTGCGCAACGGCAAGCCCGTCCGTATGTCCAAGCGCAAGGGCACCATGGTGACCCTGCAGGAGCTTGTCGATGAGGTCGGTTCTGACGCCGCCCGCTACACGCTCATCTCCAAGAGCTCCAACCAGATGGTCGACTTCGACATCGAGGCAGTTAAGAAGCGCGACAACTCCAACCCGGTGTACTACGTGCAGTACGCTCACGCCCGCGTGTGCTCCATCCTGCGCCGTGCCGCTGACGTTACGCCCGAGCAGGCTGACGAGATGGGCATGAAGGCCGTCGCCGCCAAGGCCATTGGCGAGAACGTCGATTACTCGCTGCTGACCGACCCGACCGAGCTCGCCCTGTCGCGTAAGCTCAACGAGCTCACCGACCTGATCGCCAGCTGCGCTCGTGACCGCGCTCCGTTCCGTCTGACGCACTTTGCCGAGGAGCTCGCCGGTGACTTCCACAGCTTCTACGCTGCCTGCCAGGTGCTGCCGAGCGAGGGCCGTCCCGTCGGCCCCGAGCTTTCGCGTGCCCGTCTGGCCGCTTGCGATGCCGTCCGCGTGACGCTCGCCCTGGTGCTCACCCTCGTTGGCGTTTCCGCGCCCGAGCAGATGTAACCTGCGGGTCATTTGACCGTGTAGGTTTGGTTTAACAGAGCCCTATAAGCCCGATCTCCCACGGAGGTCGGGCTTTTTTCGCAAACGCCGACGTATTGATGAATTTGGAACTGCTGGAAATACGAAACTATGCCGGTTTACTACGATGAATTGAGGAATTCTAACCACGCCGGCTTTTTGCTAAAAAGTGCAAGGCATCTACCTGCGGTTTTAGTTCAACAAGTTTCGGAGTGGTCGTGGTTGAGCGATTCATCGTAGTAAACCGCCATAGTTTTGGCGGAGGCAGTCAGATTTGTGGGTGGCAAACAAAGAGTGTCCCTTTTGACTAGTCGTTTAAGAACGTCCCCAATGACTAAGTTGCAGGTGGCGGCGGTTGTGTTACACTAACGCTGCGTAGTTGACGCAATCATCTCGATACAGATCAATGATGTCCGTCGTTTTGAACGGAACTAGACTGTTTAGCCGCCCTGAAGGTTTATGCAGGGAGCATGTGATCACAGGGCTTGAAAAGAAAGTTGAGCAAACACTGTGTCTGATCAACAGCAAGAAAACGAAATAACGACGACGCAGGCCGCTCCCGCTGCACCGGTTGCGTCGGACCAGGTCGCGGCGCCCGCGCAAGCCTCGGCTCCTGAGACGCCTAAGGCTGCTTCGACGCCTATGCCTGTAGCGGCTGAGAAGGCCGTGCCTGCAACTGGTGAGGAGGCTGCTCCGGCAAAGCCCAAGCGCATGCGCCGCACGGCCAAGCCTGCCGCTGACGGCGAGGAGGTCACCAAGCCAAAGCGCCGTACCACGCGCACGACGCGCGCCAAGCTCACCGTTGCAGCTGACTCCTCGGCGCCGATTTCCGATGAGGTCGCGCAGGCACGTGCGTTGGCGCAGATTAGCGAGGCTCAGGTGGTGCGCGCCCGCCGTCGTGCTGCCGAGCGCGAGGCCGCGGCTCTGACCGAGCTTGCAGCTCCGTCTGTGCCCGAGACGCCTGCCGCCACCGAGACTCCTGTCGCCGACCAGCCGACCGAGAAGCCGGTACCGCGCACACGCCGTCGCACGGCTGCTAAGGCCGAGCAGGTTGCGGAACAGGTAGTCCCCGAGCTCACTGAGGCTTCGGTCCGTTCCGCGGCAGGGGAGGGCACATCGCCTGTTGAGCCCGCTGCGCCTGTCGAGGCCAGCGAAGTTCCCGTTGTCGATCCGGCTTTGCGCCCGCACCGTCGCGGTCGCAAGCCCAAGGCCTTTGTCGAGGCCGAGAAGGCCGCAGCCGCAGCCGCCGCCGCTCGGGATGCTGCGGCGACCGCCAAGTCCTCAACTGCTGCCGATGAACCCGTCCAGGATGCTACGACTTCCGAGGCCGTTTCTGCCGATGCCGAGCCCGCCGACGTCCGTCCCGGTCGCAGCCGTCGCACTGCTGCTAAGCGCACGTCCAAGGCTAAGGCTGCCAAGAAGGGTGCGTCCGAGGATTCCGCCGAGACGACCGCCGATGCATCGACTGATGCCGTCGAGCCCCAGGACGTCGAACAGCCTGCATCCGAGAAGCCCAAGCGCGGTCGCAAGAAGTCCGTTAAGGCCAAGGCCGCCGAGCAGCATGCTGATGTCGAAGCGCAGGTCGATTCCGGCGCCGAGGCCAATGACGCCGCTGCGGCCAATGTTGACACCACCGCAACCGATGGTGCCGCCCCCGCCGAGGGCGAAGACGGCGCTCGCCCCAACCGTCGCCAGCACAAGCGCAACGAGGAGCGCAACGAGCGCAAGGACGAGCGCAACAACGACCGTCGCAACCGCCAGCGCGATCGCAAGCAACGCAACAAGGAGCGTAATGCCGCTCCCACCGAGCCCACGCTTTCGCGCGAGGAGCTCGCTGCCATGAAGGTCGCCGAACTTCGCGAGAAGGCCAAGGAGTTCGAGATCGAGACGACCGGCAAGAAGAAGGCCGAGCTCGTCGAGGAAGTCTACGTCACCGCTGCGAAGGCCGAGGGCTTCCGCGACATCAAGGGCATTCTGCAGATTCGCCCGGACAGCTCCGGCATCATCCACGCCCATGGCTACATGAAGTCCAACGACGACGCCTTCGTGCCCGCCTACCTCATCCGCTCCGCGCGCCTGCGCACGGGCGACGTCATCGAGGGCTCGCTGCGTCCTTCGCGCGGCGGCGACAAGCGCGCCGGCCTCGCCAAAATCACGACCGTCAACGGTCTGGACCCCGAGCAGATTCGCAACCGTCCCAAGTTCGGCGACCTCACCCCGGTCTATCCCAACGAGCCGCTGCGCATGGAGCACGGCAAGGACTCTATTACCGGTCGCGCCATCGACATCGTGTCACCGATCGGCAAGGGCCAGCGCGGCCTGATCGTGTCCCCGCCCAAGGCCGGCAAGACCACGATCCTCAAGAAGATCTGCCAGTCTATCTCGATTAACAACCCCGAGGTGCACCTCATCTGCCTGCTCGTCGACGAGCGCCCCGAAGAGGTCACCGATATGCAGCGTTCCATCAAGGGTGAGGTTGTGGCGTCGACCTTCGATATGCCTGCCGACAACCACACCCGCGTGGCAGAGCTCGTCATCGAGCGCGCCAAGCGCATCGTAGAGCTGGGTGGCGACGTCGTGGTGGTGCTCGACTCCATCACGCGCCTCGCCCGCGCCTACAACTTGGCGGCGCCTGCCTCGGGCCGCATCCTTTCGGGCGGCGTCGATTCGGCGGCACTGTATCCGCCCAAGCGCTTCCTGGGTGCAGCCCGCAATATCGAGAACGGCGGCTCGCTCACCATCCTGGCCTCTGCCCTCATCGACACCGGTTCCAAGATGGACGAGGTCATTTTCGAGGAGTTCAAGGGCACCGGCAACATGGAGCTTAAGCTCGACCGCGACCTGGCCGACCGCCGCATCTTCCCGGCTATCGACCCCGTTGCCTCCGGTACGCGTAACGAGGACCTGTTGGTCGATGAGCAGATGCGTCCGTTTGTCTTTGGTCTGCGTCGCATTCTTGCCGGCATGAACAACACCGAGCGCGCGGCCGCATCGTTTATCAAGGGTCTTAAGGGCACCAACACCAACCAGGAGTTCCTGGTGCGTTCGGCCAAAAAACACAGCGACTACGAGCAGACGTTCTAGGTTGTCATCCACGCGCAGCGATAGTCATCAATGCGATAAAGGGTCGGGGCTTTGAGCCTCGGCCCTTTTCCATAGCGCCGCTCCGCGCTTATTTTTGACCGTAAGACCGACGAGCAGCAGGTTTCCCGTTTCAATCCGACATCGTCGCTTGCAATCGACAGGGCGGTTTCGCATAATAGCTTTAAAGCTTCGCGACGGAAAACGCAGATGAAACGAACCATATACCGTTGCTTTGGGGCATAGCCCCGCTTCATCTTCTCTCGCGCAGCCAACTGAATGATGCGATTTGGGTGCTGGAAGATGGGGAGAGCTCATGGCTTCTTCTGATGCAACACAACGAGCAGTCCTTGCCGGACTTTCGTGCGGGATCGGCCTTGCCGCTCCCGTGGTTATGTATGCCGCGACGCTGCCGTTTTCGTCGGTGAACGAGACGGTCGTGGCGGGTGCGGTTCCCTTCGCCGTGGGCGCGGTGGCGGGCGTGGGCATCTATGCCGCCTCGCTGGGTATCTCCGAGTATCGTGCGCAGCGTGAAGAGCGTCTGTTCCAGCCCGATGCCATGGGCGGTGCCGCCAATCTCAATCAGCATCAAAGCGAGTTCAAGACCGCCTCGATTCCAGCTCAGCAGCAGGATGCGACTCCTTACGCTGCGACTTCTGCTTCTCAGGCTCAGTCGGAGCAGTCTACCTCGGCATTCCTTTCCGGCCTGACTGGTGCGTTCCAGCGCCGTCATGCCGATGATGGTGTCCCTACCATCGCTCGAGCCGCAGATGCTATGGACGAGGACGAGGCTTGGTCTATGATCGACAGTATGCTCGACGACGATTCGCCGGTGAGCTGCGACCCTGCACACTCGCGCGACGTCTATCAAGTCGCCATCGACGAGCTCACCAACGGCGGGCAGTCCGGCTCCTTCAATCGCGACGACATCGCCGCCGCGGCACGCGCCGTGTCTGGCTCCCAGGCCGCCCCTGCGGGCAGCACGGCGGCTTTCGTGGCACTCGTCGCCAACGCGGCAGCCAATAACGCCTACAGCGCTACCTCGGCGGACGCGAACGCTTCTGCCGATAATTCGTACGTTGATGAAGCCATGACCGCGGACGAGGAGGCCGTTGCCGCCCGCCGTGCCGCCGAAAGCTCGCTTTGGGGCGCTCCTGCCCAGCAGCAGGCGGCTGAGGCTGCGCCGTACAACGCAAACCTCGCCAGCATGCCTATCATTTCCGGTGCCGCGGACATCGATCTCGACGACCTCGATGAGCCTGCAGCCATCACCGCATCGATTGATGCCCAAGATCGCATCGACACCGGCGACCTTCCGGATGCCTCGCTCGAGGTTGATGTCCCCATGGCCGATTACTCGGGCCACGAGGACATGTGGGCCGCTGCCACCGCGATTCTGGACGAGATCGACGAGCCTGCTCCTGTTGCAGCTCCCGCTCCCGTCGCTGCCCCTCAGCCTGCTGCACCCGCCTATGTCGGCCGTCACAGCGCTGTGTTCCCCGAGGATACCGCCCGTATCTCGCGCGAGGGCATCGAGCGAGCCGAGGCTATTGCCGCCGGCATTATGGAAAATCGTCGTCACGAGCGCGTCAATCAGATCCTCGAGGAAGAGATCGAGCGCCTGCAGTCCTCTACCGCCAAGCGTACGGGCCGTGCCTATCTGAGCGTTATCGAGGGCGGTACCGCCAGCTTCGCGCCGCTCCGCGCGGAGGCATAACTTCTGCATGGTTAAGATCAATCGAAAATGGGCGGTCGTGACCTGCCTGATGGCGCTCTTGATCTGGGGCAATTCGCTGGTTCCCGGCTCGGGGTCGGGCTCGCTGAGCCTAACGGTCATGGAAGCTATCCGCGGTTTTCTGCACGGCGTGGGACTTCCATATGCATGGGTGACCAACTTTGTTGTTCGCAAGTGCGCGCATTTTACCGAGTATATGGTGCTCGGCATCCTGGCAACGCATGCCTTTGATTATGAGGGGCGGCGCACCTTTGACGTGCTGCTGCCCACGGCGGTGTTCCTGCTGCTGATTCCTTCGATCGACGAGACGATTCAGCTCTTTGTGCCGGGACGCGCTGGCATGATCACCGATGTGATGATCGACTGCTGTGGAGCGGCAACGGGCGTTGTGCTCCGTTATCTCTTACGGCCGCTGATGCGCGCCAAAAAAGCCGCCTAGGACGTATTGTTTGGTCCTAGGCGGCCTATTTTATTTGAGGGCTTATATGAGGCGTGGTGGCGTCGTTCCGTAGGTCGGATTTGCCGGGCGCGCCACGCCCTGTGGGTGCGTCTGCTGCTGAAGCGCCTGTGCGCCCAGGGCCAGGCAGCCCATAATGCCCTGCTTGCCCTCGAGGCTGTTGTTGACGATATAGCTATCAATGTCGGCCATCTCGGGCGTGACGATGTAGCCGTTGAGCATCTCGGCGCACTTCTTGCGTGCGAGCGGCACGATGGGGGTGTGATCGGCCACGCCGCCACCGATGACGATCTTCTGCGGTGCGTAGCACAGGATGTAGGTCATGAGCGCCTGCGCCAGATAGCCGGCGAGCAGATCCATGGCCTCCGGGTCATCGGCCATGTCTCCGGCGCTCTTGCCATCCCAGCGCCTTTTAACGCCGGGGCCGGCGATGAGGCCCTCGAGGCAGTCGTCGTGGAAGGGGCAGCCGCTGTGCTCGCCGATGGTGTCGCGCGGGTCGCGAGTGACCAGGATGTGGCCGGCCTCGGGATGCATCATGCCGTGCACGAGCTTACCGCCCGAGAGCACGCCGGCGCCCACGCCGGTACCGATGGTCAGATACACCACGTCAGTGAGGCTCTGGGCGCAACCAAAGGTGACCTCGCCCAGGCAGGCGACGTTGACGTCGGTGTCGTAGCCGCAGGGAATATTGAGCTCGTTTTGGATGGTGCCCAGCAGGTCAAAGTAGCGCCATGCCGTTTTGGGCGTCTCCAGGATCTTGCCGTATTGGGGCGAGGCAGGGTTGACTGCGGTGGGGCCAAAGGCGCCGATGCCCAGCGCGGCGATGCCCTTGTCGGCAAACCATGCGTTGACGGCCTCAACGGTCTCCCGCGGGGTCGTGGTCGCAATCTGCTCGCGTTCCAGGACCGTGCCGTCTGCATAGCCCGTGGCGCAGACCATCTTGGTGCCGCCGGCCTCGAGCGCTCCGATAAGCTGCTGCTCTGCCATAGTATTCCTCTCTGGGACAAGTTGCTCCGTGACTAAAGTATAGCGCTCTAAAAAATAAATGAGGTCGCTTTAAAAAGAAACCTCGTGGCCCAACGGGTTCACGAGGTTTCTTTAGCGCCTTTAGTTACTGACCGTCCTTACCCGCGCGGCTCGATTTTATCACGCAGAGACTTGAGGTTCTCCAGCGCCGCGTTAAGCGTCTCGTCTCGCTTGGCAAAGTGGAAGCGGATGAGGTGGTTGACGGGCTCGCGGAAGAAGCTCGATCCGGGAACAGCGCCCACGCCCACCCTGGAGGCCAGGTCCTCGCAGAAGTCGAGGTCGCTGTCATAGCCAAACTCCGAGATATCCATCATCACGTAGTAGGCGCCCTGCGGCACGTTGTGCGTGAGGCCGATGCTGTCGAGTCCCTGACAGAATAGGTCGCGCTTGGCAGTGTAGAGGTCGAGGACCTCCCGATAATAGCTATCGTCGAAATTGAGGGCGGTAACGACGGCCTCTTGCAGGGGAGCGGCGGCGCCTACGGTGAGGAAGTCGTGGACCTTCTTGATGCGCTCGGTGATTTCGGCAGGAGCGATGGTGTAGCCCAGGCGCCAGCCGGTGATGGAGTAGGTCTTGGACAGCGAGCTGCAGCTGATAGTTCGATCGAACATGCCGGGCAGCGTGGCCATATAGACGTGCTCGTGGGGCGCGTAGACGATGTGCTCGTATACCTCGTCGGTAATGCAGTAGGCGTCGTACTTTTTGCAGAGGTCGGCGATAAAGGTGAGCTCCTCGCGCGTAAAGACCTTGCCGCAGGGGTTGGAAGGGTTGCACAGGACGATGGCCTTGGGATCGTTGTCGCGGAAGGCCGCCTCGAGTGTCTCGCGGTCAAAGTCGAACGCAGGTGGGTTAAGCGGCACGTAGATGGGCTCGGCACCCGAGAGGATCGTGTCGGCGCCGTAGTTCTCGTAGAATGGCGAGAAGATGACGACCTTGTCGCCGGGGTTTGTGACCGTCATCATGGCGGCCATCATGGCCTCGGTGGAGCCGCAGGTGACCACGATGTTCTCGTTGGGGTTGATCGGCATGCCCATAAAGTGCTCCTGCTTGGCGGCAAGCGCCTCACGCATGGCCTGGGAGCCCCAGGTGATGGAGTACTGGTGATAGAGCGGCTTGGGGTCGCTGGCGATGGCGCTCAGGCTGTTGAGCAGCTGCGCCGGGGGATCGAAGTCGGGGAAGCCCTGCGACAGGTTGACGGCGCCATACTTATTGGAGATGCGCGTCATGCGGCGGATGACCGAATCGGTAAACGTTGCCGTACGGTTGGAGAGTTCTTTCATGCTTGTCCTTTCGAGCATTTGCAGTGGGGCAAGTTTACTCCTATGAAACCGGTGGGAATTGCTCGAAATGGTCTCGAAAAACTCTTTTCAAAATTCTTGAAAATTGGGGCTTGCATCGCGTGGCGTTCCTTGCAATAATAGTCGAGCGCGAAGCGCACAGGACACGGTGGGTGTAGCTCAGTTGGCTAGAGCGACGGGTTGTGGTCCCGTAGGTCGAGGGTTCGAGTCCCTTTACCCACCCCAGTTCTTGCTTCGTGTTGATATCGGGTCGTTAGCTCAGTTGGTAGAGCAGGGGACTCTTAATCCCAAGGTCCAGGGTTCGACCCCCTGACGGCCCACCACACGATATCTCCTCTAAAGTCCGCCACAACGGACTTTAGCTTTGGGTCGTTAGCTCAGTTGGTAGAGCAGGGGACTCTTAATCCCAAGGTCCAGGGTTCGACCCCCTGACGGCCCACCAAAGATTGTTAAGACGGTCAACTTCGGTTGGCCGTCTTTTTTATTAACCTCGCATGGGGCCGAACCCGTAAGGGCACAGACGCTTTACAAGTCGAGCCTGCCCTGGGGGTCGGTGAATCCGTCTGTACCCTCCTTGAGCTTTTTCTCGTCTGCTTTCACGCGACGTTCGAGCTTCTTTGTATCTTCGGCAGGCGGTAGGTTCTCGGGTACAATTCCGCGGTCGATGAGGCTGCCACGCACGCTTGTGTTGTTCTCGACGTGCTCTTGCTTGATCTGGTCCAGACCGTACAGGTCGTGTTCCTCGGCGTTGAAGGCCGTCATCGAGTTCGTAAGGTCCTTTGCTTTGATGAGAACATCGGCTAGCCTGTCCGCCAATGCCGAGCTTTTGGATACGCCGAGCTGTTGTTTCATTTCCGCCGTGCTTCTGCCGCCGAATAACGCTTCATCGCCCTTCGACTTGATGATCGCGAATCCTTTGGAGTCCACGCCGCGTTTGAACGCAATACCCGAGAGCTGTTTCTCTGAATCAGATAGCGAGTGGCGCGCCTGCAAGCGCTGAATCTCTGCGAAGCGCTGCTCTATGAGCTCTTGGCGGCGCGTCTGCACGGCGAAGTACGCCTGTGCGAGCGCGATTTCTTGCTTGTTTGAATCTCCGTTCTGGGCGATTAAATAGCATGCATAGCGCGTAAGTTTGTAGTCTTTAACCGCGCGAGCGGCGACACCGGCAGTTACCATTTTCGTGGTGTCACGAAAATGGGAATCAACTGGAGTTTTGTTTGTTTCGCACGAGACTTTTGCCCTCTTAACAACTTCGGCAAAGTTCTCCCATCGAGTGTACCCCATGGGTTCCATTAAATCGCGTGCGAGCCAATACTCAACGCCGTCTTCTACATTGGCGTAGCTATCAAGTTCGACACGCCACTTCTCGATATCTCTACTGTCCATATCTCCTCCTCGCTGGCCTATTGTCTATGCGGGCTTTGCCCGCTCCGTATTCAGAATAAGGATACGCTGCCGTACGGACACGAATGGGCCCCGTGCCACTTCGAGCTCACGGGGCCCATAGATATCGATTAGTTGTGTTCTGCTTTAGATGGGTGTTCGAATTAGTCTGCTCGATAGTGCGATCCGAGACTTTCGGTTCGCTTACGCATGGCTTTGATCATTTCCTGTGCTAGTTGAATCTGCGATTGCAGGCGGGCGAGGGCTGCGACTTCGCTGTCCTGGGCTTTCTGTGTGCTCAAGGTCGTTGCCTCCGTCTTCAAGCCCTCAAGCTCGTGTAGTGCCTCGGATAGGCCTGTTTCGGTCCTGTTGATCATGCAATAGGTGCTCATCGTGTGCCTTAGGCTGTGTGTCAGGCGTTCGGCATCTGTTGCGGCTATGCCGTACTGGGGGAGGGCGATATCCGCCTTCAGGGCTGTCTCGGGCTCTTTCTGTGCTGCTTGGGCTGCCGATGCGCCCGCGATGCGCCCGAACACGATGCCGTTGGCGCTTGACAAGCCACCAATGCGGTCGGCGCCGTGCATGCCGCCTGTTGCCTCACCGCAGGCGTAGAGGCCCTCAACGCCTGCGTACGCGGTCTTGTCGATTTTGATACCGCCGTTGGCGGCGTGGGCATACATCGCCACGCGCATCTCGTCGGTCGGCGCGATGCCGTGCTCGTCTTGCAGCCAGGTGGCAAAGGTCTGCACAAACTCGGGGATGTCCTCGCGGGGGAAGTCGTAGTGGAGCGCTAGGCCCTCTGCACCTGCCTGATCTATGACGAGGTCGATGGCGCGGGAGGCCAAGCGCGAGGTGAAAGGACCATATCCAGAGCGCTGCTCAAGCAGATCGTTTAGCTTGCCGTCGGCAATATCGACCGGCTGGTCTACATGTACGTAGCGCCAGGTTTTCTCGTTGAAGACCAGGTTGCGCTTGGGCTCGATGAAGCCGGGCATCATCTGCATGAATTCTATATTAGTAAGCGATGCGCCGTGCGCCAGTGCGATGGCCTGCGAGGAGCTGAGCACATCAGCCGACGTAAGGCTGCGCTCGAACAGGCCGCCTGTGCCACCGGCTGCGATGATCGTGGCCTTGGCAGCAAAGGGCACGATTCGATTTTCGGTGAGGTCGTAGAGCACGGTTCCGGTTATTCTACCGTTCGTGTCCTCAACAAGGTCGATAAGCTCATAGCGGGGGAGCAGGCGAATGCCGAGTGACTCGATTCGGGTCGTCAGAGCGTCCTCAAGGGGCTTGCGGGTGAGGCCGCGCCACATGCGCGTCTTGTGGTCAAAGCAGGGGATAAACTGCTTTTGCTGGGCGCTCTCGGCGCTTTGCGGACGCTGGAGCTCAACGCCCAGATCCTGCTCGAGCCATGTAATTGCCTGAGGAATGCCGTGGACGAACGTCTGGACGAGTTCGGGGTCGGCAACGCCGCCGCCGACGGTCTGAATGGTGTCGATGAGGTCCTGCTCATCGTCTTCGTCGACGGGTCCGATAAGCCCCAGGCCCCAGGTTCCGGGGAAGAAGCTCGATCCACTCATAGTTTTTCCGGCGCTTGCCACAGTGACGGTTGCACCCGTGCGTGCCGCTTCGATGGCGGCGCAAAGGCCCGCAATGCCAGATCCAATTACCAGTACATCAGTCGATTCCATCGGATTCCTTTCTCGTCCGGCGCATTGTCGCACGGGTGATCGGCAATGGGGCCGCAAAGACTCGGCAAATCGGTAAAGGGCACATATGGCAGGTGGGCGTCATGGGCGTTCTGATGCTCCATTTCATCACATCTCGTATATCGCCCCAACTGATATATTGGCGTTAGCCACCCTGCAGCAGCGCAAACAAAAAGAGCCGCTACCTCGAAAGGTAGCGGCTCCAAAGCTCAACTATATGAGCATCGCGCGGGCGCGATTAGGCCTTGAGGGCCTCCTCGACGGCGACAGCGCAAGCGACGGTGGCACCGACCATGGGGTTGTTGCCCATGCCGATGAGACCCATCATGTCGACGTGCGCAGGCACGGAGGAAGAACCAGCGAACTGGGCGTCGGAGTGCATACGGCCCATGGTGTCGGTCATGCCGTAAGAGGCGGGGCCGGCGCCCATGTTGTCCGGGTGCAGGGTACGGCCAGTGCCGCCACCAGAAGCGACGGAGAAGTACTTCTTGCCAGCCTCGAGGCGCTCCTTCTTGTAAGTGCCAGCGACGGGGTGCTGGAAGCGCGTGGGGTTGGTGGAGTTACCGGTGATCGAGATGTCGACGTTCTCGTGCCACATGATGGCAACGCCCTCGCGGACGTCGTCGGAGCCGTAGCAGTTAACGGCAGCGCGGGGACCATCGGAGTAGGGGATGGTCTCGACGACCTTGAGCTCGCCCGTGTAGTAGTCGAACTGGGTCTTCACGTAGGTGAAGCCGTTGATGCGGGCGATGATCTGAGCAGCGTCCTTGCCCAGACCGTTGAGGATGACGCGCAGCGGCTTCTTGCGAGCCTTGTTGGCGTTCAGAGCCAGGCCGATAGCACCCTCAGCGGCAGCGAAGGACTCGTGGCCAGCCAGGAAGGCGAAGCACTCGGTGTCGTCGGAGAGCAGCATAGCGCCCAGGTTGCCGTGGCCCAGACCGACCTTGCGGTCCTCGGCGACGGAGCCGGGAACGGTGAAGGCCTGGATGCCCTCGCCGATGATGGCGGCAGCCTCAGAAGCGGTCTTGGCGCCACGCTTGACAGCGAGAGCGCAACCGAGGGTGTAGGCCCACTCGGCGTTCTGGAAGGCGATGGACTGGGTGTTGTTGACGATCTCACGCGGGTTGAAGCCCTTGTCGGTGCAGATCTGCAGAGCTTCCTCGAGGGAGGCGATGCCGTTGTCGGCGAGGCACTTGTTGATCTTGTCAGCGCGGCGCTCGTAACCTTCGAACGTAACAGTCATAGTTATTTCCCTCCCTTTCTACTCGTGAACCGGGAACACGCTGGCGACGGAGTGAGTCTCCTCGTCGGTGCGCGGGTCGATGTACTTGGCAGCGTTCTCCCACTGACCATAGTGGCCCATAGCGCCAGCGATGGCCTCCTCGGGGGTCTTGCCGGCCTTGACGGCGTCGGTGAACTTGCCGAGGTTCAGGAACTCGAATGCGATGATCTCGTTCTTGTCGTTGAGAGCCATGCGGGTGACGTAGCCCTGAGCGAGCTCAAGGTAACGAGCGCCCTTGGCCTTGGTGCCGAACATGGTGCCGACCTGAGAGCGAAGGCCCTTGCCGAGGTCGTCGAGGGAGGCGCCCACGGGCAGGCCGCCCTCGGAGAACGCGGTCTGGCTGCGGCCGTAAACGATCTGCAGGAAGATCTCGCGCATAGCAACGTTGATGGCGTCGCAGACGAGGTCGGTGTTGAGGGCCTCGAGGATGGTCTTACCGGGAAGGATCTCGGAAGCCATGGCAGCAGAGTGGGTCATGCCCGAGCAGCCGATGGTCTCAACGAGGGCCTCCTCGATGATGCCGTCCTTGACGTTCAGCGTGAGCTTGCAGGCGCCCTGCTGAGGTGCGCACCAACCCACACCGTGCGTAAGACCGGAGATGTCGGAAATCTCCTTAGCCTGGACCCACTTGCCCTCCTCGGGGATGGGTGCGGGGCCGTGGTATGCACCCTTGGCAACGGGGCACATGTTCTCCACTTCCTGTGAGTACTGCATGCCTCTCCTCTCTATCGTGTTGGCGTCCCGTCTGGGGGTCGTGGCTGGCGATTGCCGGGCGACCCTTCGAAAGGGACATGACATGCAGCCCCTATAATACCGCGAAATGCACGGAATATTCGGCGAACGGCTCAGTTTTCGTAGCGAGAAGTCCGGAAGTTTTAATTGAAACGGTTTAACTATATGTTCTGTGGTCGCGAACTTCCGTAGAGGGGGTTCGTCTTGGGCAAGCTTTTGGTCAGCTCTTGCAAGCGTTGCAGGGGTTGACCTGTTGCAACGGTGCCGTTCGCCGCTTGTTTACTGCCTTTGGCCGCGCGAGAGTATTGTTTTGCGTGAATGTGTTGATGGCACGCTTCAATCGTGCTGTATTGGATGGCAAGCAGATCCCGGCGAAGGGAGCGCCATGCAGCGCGTTTGGAGAACGGTTACCGGCTTTTACCATGTTTGTGCCCGCGGTACGGGCAAGCAGCTCATCTTTGAGGGCGATGAAGACCGGTGGGAGTTTTTGGAGCTGATGCGCGAGTGCTGCCGCGAGGCGGGCGTGACGGTTATCGCCTGGTGCCTTATGGGCAATCACGTGCATCTGGTGCTTGCAGATTACGAGGACGCGATGAGCGCGGCGATGCACCGGCTGCTTTTGACGTACGCGCGGCGGTTCAATAAACGAACGGGGCGCACAGGCCATCTGTTCCAGAACCGTTTTGACCGGCGCTCGCTCGATACCGACTGGCAGGTGATGGAGGCTATTCGCTCCGTACACGCCGATCCACAGGAGGCGGGCGTTGGCCTAATCGAGCGTTATCCCTGGAGCAGCTTTGCGGAGCATTTGCGCGCTTACGACGGTGACGCGGCTGATGTCGCGAGGGGATTTTCTGATCCTTCTTGCGTGCTTGAGCTCTTTGGTTCTGCCGAGGGCTTTATTGCCTATTCACTTTCGACGCCCGACGGCGGCGAGCCAGCGCTGGGCGATATGAAAGAGACGGAGTGGGAACGCCACGCCTTTGCCGGCAAGATGGCTAAGGAACTCGGGGTTCCGCTTCGCGGGGTTAAAGCCGCACCGCCGGCGCAGCGCGATACCGTTATTTTTGGATTGCACGATGCCGGTTTCACGGTGCGCCAGATTGAGCGCTATACCGGGATTGGCAAAAGTACCGTCTCTCGTATTGTGCGTGCCCGCGCGCGGACGGCGATGCGGACTGGCGGAAACGTGATGTAGGGTCGCCTGTGCGCCGCAGATGGGGTCGTCCATACGCCGCAACAAGCGTTCAAAAGCTTGGTGCGGCAACTGCACTTCTTAATATGCATAGAACAATCGCCATCTTGCATAAAATAAGGGCTCAGTCCGGGTTTGCCCGTGCCTACCCCCATCTGCGCCGTGCAAAAAATGGAGTTTTCAGCATCGCGGTACTGCCACTACCGTCGCAATTTCCAACATACGGGCCCCGAAGCTATTTATGCCTGCCGATGCGCTCCCGAAGCTCATGTTTGCGCCCCTGAGACCACGATGCTTGTTCTAAAACGCACTATATATGCGCCTGGAGACGTTGATTAACGCTTTCGATGCGTATACACACAGCTTGGCGTGCTGAATACTCGCAAAAATGCACGCCGCTCCCTATGGGACCCGTCTGCAGCAGGCGCGAAGCGAATCGGAGCCCAGCTGGATGGGGCATGGGACGATGCTAGGCGTGCTCGTGGCCCTGCCGCAGGCCTTTGGTGCTGTGGAAAACGCCCGTGTTCGCGTCTGGCTGTGTGGTAAATGACAGACGGGGTGCCGGACGCGCGGACTTTGTGCGTTCGCGCTCATTAGAAAAAACAGAGCCGCCCGTATCGGGCGGCTCGGCAATCAAAAACCTTGGATTCGGGGCATACGCTACTGGTTTGCTTGCCCCTCGAGCATGCCGTCGAGGGTGCGCCAGGCGAGCTCGGCGCATTTGACGCGGGCGGGCATGTGCGAGATGTCCTGGAGCTGGGCGGCCTCGTCCAGATCTTCCAGGTCCTCCTCGGAGAGCTGTTCGCCGCGGATCATGGCGAGGAAGAGCCCTGCCAAGCGACGCGCTTCCTCGACCGTCTCGCCGGTGATGAGGTCGGTCATGATGTCGGCGCTGGCCTGACTGATGGCGCAGCCGTGCCCGGTAAAGGCGGCCTCCTCGATCACGCCGTTCTCGACACGCAGCTGCAAGGTGAGCTCGTCTCCGCAGCTGGGGTTGATGCCGTCGTGCTCGTGCGTGGGAGCATCCATCTCGTACTTATAGTCGGGGTGCGAGTTGTGCTCCATAAATGTGGTGGAGGTGTACAGATTACCCATTGAATGTGCTCCAAACGTGATGCAGGCCGGCGATGAACTTGTCGATGTCGGCCTTGTCGTTGTAGAAGGCCACGCTGGCGCGGCAGCAGGCAAGGTTCTCGACGCCCAGCCAGGTGAGCAGCGGCTGCGCGCAGTGGTGACCGGCGCGGATGCAGACGCCGTCCATGTCCATGATGCTCGCGACATCGTGCGGGTGGATGCCCTTGACATTAAAGCTCACGACACCGTGGTGGTTATCCCAATAGATTGAGCCGATGATCTGGACAAAGTCGAGCTGCATGAGCTCGCCCATCAGGTAGTGGACGAGTGCCTGCTCGCGTGCCTGGATGTTTTCGTAGCCCACCGTGTTGACGAGGTAGTCGAGGGCGGCGCCTGTGGCGAAGATGCCGGCGGCGTCCTGCGTGCCGGCCTCGAACTTCTCGGGGACGGGAGCCCAGACGGCGTCCTGCTCAGTAACCGAGTCGATCATCTCACCGCCGGTAAGCATGGGCGGCATGGCGTTGAGCAGGTCCATCTTGCCCCACAGCACGCCGATGCCCATGGGGCCCATGGCCTTGTGCGCACTAAAGGCAAAGAAGTCGGCGCCCAGGTCGGCCACATCGACCGGCATGTGCGGCAGCGACTGCGCGCCGTCGACGACCAGGTAGCCGCCGTACTTGTGCACGAGTTTGCCGAGGTTCTTGACCGGGTTCTCGACGCCCAGCACGTTGGAGACCTGTCCCACGGCTAGGATCTTGGTCTTGGGACCAACCTTGGCAAGAACCTCCTCGGTGGTGAGCTGGCCGGTCTTGGTGGGGTAGAGGTAGACGAGCTTGGCGCCGGTCTCGCGGCAGACCTGCTGCCACGGAATCAGGTTGGAGTGGTGCTCCATGATGGTGATGACGACCTCGTCGCCCGGTTCGAGCACTGTGGGCGCAAAGCTCTTAGCGACCAGGTTGAGCGACTCGCTCGTGTTGCGGGTGAAGACGACCTCGTTGGCCTGTGAGGCGCCGATGAGGTCAGCGATCTGCTGGCGGACCTTCGCGATGGCGTCGGTGGCCTCGACGGACAGCGAGTACAGGCCGCGCAGGGGGTTGGCGTTCATGCGCTGGTAGAAGTCGCGTTCGGCGTCGAGCACACAGGCAGGGCGCTGCGCGGTGGCGGCGCTATCGAGGAAGGCGATCTCGGGGTGCTGCTGGAACAGCGGGAACTGGCCCTTGTAGGGGTTGGTCTCGATGTCCACGGTGGGCCAGCCGCGCGAAGCCTCGTCGCTGGCGTCGAGCTCCATGGGCTCGGGGGCAGTACAGGTATCGCATTTAACGTGCTCGGTGTCGATCATGCGAGCTCCTCTTCAAAGTTGTCGATCAGGTTGTTGCCTAGGCGGACGACGGCGGCGTGGGTGCGCTCGTCGGTGGCGGAAAGCGCGGCGTCCTCCAGCTTGGCGCGGATGAACAGGTCCTCGGCGGCGTTTTGGTCAAGGCCACGGCAGGCGAGGTAGAACAGCTGCTCGTCGCGGACGTGACCGATGGTGGCGCCGTGGTTGCCGGCGACGTCGTCCTCGTCACAGAGAATGACGGGAACGGTCTTGTTGTCGACGCCCTTGTTGGCCAAAAGCACCGTCTCGCGTTCGGTGCCGGTTGCACCCTTGCAGCCGTGCACGAGGTCGATGGTGCCACGGTAGGCCTTCTTGGACGTGCCGGTCAGCACACCGTTGGCGTCGATCTCGCACTCGGTCTTGCGACCGCGGTGGCGCAGCTCGTAGTTAAAGTCGCGCACCTGCTCGCGGGCGCCCAGGTAATCGGTATCGATGGTCACCTTGGCGGTGTCGCCCAGCAGGTCGCCGGCAAGGCCGGTGGCGCTGGCGCCGGCACCCAGGACGGTGTGCTGCACGTTGACGCGCGCGCCCTCGTCCAGGAACAGGCCGGTGTCGTCGAGTGCGATCCAGCTGTCGTCGAGTGTCTGCGTGCAGGTCACGTTGACGGTGGCGTACTCGTGGGCGCACACGCGTAGCACGGAGCCCACGACACCCTCGCCGGTAACAGGAGAGTCTAGGGCAATATGCAGGTCGAGCGTTGCCTGCGGGCGGGCGACGACGTCGATGGCGGCGATGGCCGCGGCGGCATCGACACCGCTCACACGCACGGTAACCGTGGCGTGCTGGTATGCGGGCACATCGATGACGATGCGCTTGGTAGCGTGCTCGGCCAAGTAGGCGTAGGCAGCCTCGCCCATGCCGGTTTCGAAGGCTTCAGCAGGGGAGAGCTCCTCCTCGAGCTTGATGGCGCCGGCCTGGTAGACGGAGGTGGCGGGCACGTCGAGCTCGGTCTCGGGCGTGATGCGGGCGCGGTCGGCGGCATCACCGGGGGCGGAGGAGCGGCGCTCGGGGAAGCGCTCGGCCATGGCGTCCATGGCGGCGTCGAACGCGTCTGTCACGCCAATAAACTGCTCGCCCAAGCCTTCGACCTCAACGGCCTCCGCGGGAGCGGCGGCAAGCTCGTCAGAGAGCTCGAGCTTGGTCTGATTCATTTTCAACCAGCCCCAGGTTGCTGCGGGCATCGCGTTGACCTGCTCGAGCGTGGTAGCAGCGGCGTTGGTTTCCTGTTTCATTATCCGATCGCTCCTTCCATCTCGAGCTTGATCAGGTTGTTCATCTCGACGGCGTACTCCAGCGGCAGCTCCTTGGAGACCGGGTTAGCAAAGCCGTTGACGATCATGGTGCGGGCCTCTTCCTCCGAGATGCCGCGGCTCATCAGGTAGAACACCTTGTCGTCGCCGATGCGGCCGATGGTGGCCTCGTGGCCGATGTCGACGTTCTTGGCGCGGATGTCCATGGCGGGGATGGTGTCGGAGCGGCTCTGGTCATCGAGCATGAGCGACTGGCAGCTCACGGTTGCCTTGGAACCCTCTGCCTTGGGCGTGGCCACGATAGAGCTGCGGAAGGTCTGAATGCCGCCGCTCTTGGAGATACCTTTGGTCTCGACGGTTGCCGAGGTATCGGGCGCGTTGAGCACGACCTTGCAGCCGGTATCCAGGTTCTGGCCGGCGCCGGCAAAGGTGATGCCGGTAAAGCTCGAGCGGGCGCGGCGGCCGTTGAGCACGCTCATGGGGTAGAGGTAGCCCACGTGGCTGCCGAAGGAACCGCTGATCCACTCGATATCGCCGTCCTCGTCCACGCGCGCACGCTTGGTGTTGAGGTTGTACATATTCTTGGACCAGTTCTCGATGGTCGAGTAGCGCAGATGTGCACGCTTGCCCACAAAGAGCTCGACGGCGCCGGCGTGGAGGTTGGCCACGTTGTACTTGGGCGCTGAGCAACCCTCAATGAAGTGCAGGTCGGCATCGTCCTCGACGATGATGAGCGTGTGCTCAAACTGGCCGGCGCCCTTGGCATTGAGGCGGAAGTAGCTCTGCAGCGGGAAGTCCAACTTGGTGCCCTTGGGCACGTAGACAAACGAGCCGCCCGACCATACGGCGCCGTGCAAGGCCGCAAACTTGTGGTCGGTGGGCGGGATGAGCGTCATAAACTTCTCGTGGATGAGCGGTTCCCACTGTGGATCGTGCAGGGCTTCTTCAATACCGGAGTAGACGATGCCCATCTTGGACGCCGTGTCCTGCATGTTGTGGTAGACCAGCTCGGAGTCGTACTGCGCGCCGACGCCTGCCAGGTAGCTGCGCTCGGCGTCGGGGATGCCCAAGCGCTCAAAGGTGTTCTTGATGTCGTCGGGCACCGACTCCCAGTCGTGCTTTTGGTCGGTGTTGGGCTTGACGTAGGTGACGATGTTGTCCATGTCCAGGCCCTCGATGGAGGGGCCCCACGTCGGATCGGGGAAGCGGTTGAAGATCTCGAGGGACTTGAGGCGCAGGTCGAGCATCCACTGCGGTTCGTCCTTCTTGGCGCTGATCTCGCGCACGATGTCGGGCGTGATGCCGGCGTCGAGGCGCTCGAATCCCTCCTCGCCATAGGTGAAGTCGTAGAGGCTGCGGTCGATGTCCGCGACCTCGGTGCGGTTCTTGGTCATTGCGTCGCCCCTTTACGCCTGCTGCCCGGCAGCGGCGGCCTCGGCCTGGGCGCGCTGCTCGGCGGCCTCGCGCTCGAAGGTCTCAAAGCCGTTCTTGTCGATCCAGGGGATGAGCGAGGCGTCGTCCTCGCGCACGATGTGACCCTTGACCATAACGTGGACGCGGTCGACATCCAAGTGCTCCAGGATGCGCGTGTTGTGCGTGATGATGAGCATGGAGCCGTCGCAGCTCTTGCGGTAGGCGTCCATGCCGTGGCTGACGGTGGAAAGCGCGTCGACGTCCAGGCCGGAGTCGGTCTCGTCTAGGATGGCGAGCTTGGGCTGCAGCAGCAGAAGCTGGAGCATCTCGACCTTCTTTTTCTCGCCGCCCGAGAAGCCCACGCCCAGCTCGCGGTTGAGATAGGCGGTATCCATGTTGAGCTCGGCCGCGAGCTCCTTGACGCGGCGGCGGAACTCCTTGCCCTTCATCTCCAGACCGGGGCGGCCGGCGATGCTGGCGCGCAAAAAGCTCGACAGCGGCACGCCCAGGATCTCGACCGGGGCCTGAAAGCTCAGGAACAGGCCGGCACGCGAGCGCTTGTCGGTGGTGAGCTCGGTGATGTCCTGGCCGTCAAAGATGATGCGGCCGTCGTTGACGGTGTAGACGGGGTCGCCCATGACCAGGTGACCAAGGGTGGACTTACCCGCGCCGTTGGGGCCCATCAGCACGTGGGTCTCGCCGGCGGCGACTTGCAGGTTGACGTTGTGGAGGATGGTCTTCTCGTCCACGGAGGCAGTCAGACCTTCGATGGAAAGCAGCGGATTTGTGCTCATGCTGTCCCTCTCTGTATATGGTGTACTCATAGGTGTACTAAACCCTAGGAATCTTCTCGGAATAAAGTTACTATGGGTTCGGCGTTAGTCAAGGGAAAACCCGACTAATCCACTCGACTTTTCAAATTCTGGGACAAAATAACCTGTTGTGTTTGTCCCACTTACTTAAGATTTGGGACAAACAAACCTGGTTATGTTGTCCCAGATGCGATGGGAGGGTAGGTATGCTCATTTCTTCCAAGGGCCGCTATGCCCTCCGACTGATGATCTATATCGCAGCGCTTGGTGACGCCGAGGGCAAGATCGCCCTGCGCGAGGTCGCCGACCGCGAGCGTATCTCGCAAAAGTATTTGGAGCAGCTGGTTCGTCCGCTTATGAAAGCGGGCCTACTTAAGAGCGTGCGCGGCAAGGGCGGCGGCTACATGATGGCCAAGGACCCGGCCGAGGTGCGTGCCGGCGACATCCTGCGCGCCGTCGAGGGCAGCACGGCTCCGGTGGCGTGCGATGGCATCGACAACAGCTGCGCCCGCAGCGATCTCTGCTCGACCGTCAAATTCTGGCGCGGTCTGGACGACGTGATCGAAAAGTACGTCGACGGCGTGTCGTTGGCTGACCTTGCTGCCGTCCCCGAGATCAACTTCGATATTAAGCTGTAGGGCTGCAAATGACATCTCTCGACAAGGTGTATAAGCAAATTGAAGTTTTTGCTCGGGAATGTGACGCCGAGAAGGTTGTGCTGTTTGGTTCCCGCGCTCGAGGTGACAACTTGCCTAAGAGCGATATTGACATCGCCGTAGCAGGTTGCCGGGATTTCGGCCGGTTGTCATATTTGATCGAGGAGCGCCTTGATACTCTTTTAGATGTAGATGTCGTCAATCTCGACGAGTCCTTATCGCGTCAATTGCTCGATGAAATTGCCAGGGATGGTGTGATTCTGTATGAAAAAATATGAGAACTTTGTCAGCGCCTTGGCGAATCTTGAGGATGCGCCCAATCAGGATCTCAACAATGATTTTGTTCAGAGTGGTTTGATTAATAAGTTCAATTTTCAATTTGAACTGAGCTGGAAGCTCCTTAAGCGTCTGCTCGAGTATGAGGGCGCCACGCTTGCCGCGTCGGGGTCTCCTCGTGCCATCTTGAAGGAGTCCTACCGATTCTACGACTTTATTGATGAGGCGGCCTGGCTAGATATGCTCAAAGACCGCAATACGAACGTCCATATCTATGACAACAAGCTCGCTCAAGATTTGATTCAGCGCATCTTGAACGTATATATTCCCGCTTTTTGTCAGTTGAGGGACGGGCTGATGGAGCGATACGGCGAGCTTCTGATGGCGCCCGACGACCAGTTTGTTTAATTCCTTAAGATTTCGCGGAGGGTTGTTGCCGTTTACCGAGGGGTTGTTGTGCAACAACGGGCGAGCTGCAATACTTATTTTTATCTTTGCAAACTGCACTTTAACTACACCAATGCAGGGAGGATCTTATGCAGCCCAAGCATTCTGCTATTGTCGCGGGCCTGACGCTGGCGCTTTCGTTTGGCGCCGTTTCCGTGCCGGCACCCGCCGCTGCCGAGGAGCCCACGCCGGGCGTTGCCTCGGATGCGACCGATATCGATAAGGGTCTCTATACCCAGCAGTCCTTCTCGGGCGTGCTGAGGTCGGTCCAGGGCGTTTCGTTTGTTAACGTGACCCCCGAGATGAAGTACTTTACCAAGTACGAGAGCCATGGCAACTATAACCAGGGCTTTTCGTATGGCGACGGCTATAACGCGCTGGGTTATTACCAGTTCGACCGTCGATGGTCGCTCATTCCGTTTATGAAGCAGGCCTACAACTACAACCCCGAAAAATACAGCATGCTCAAGGATGCGATTGATCGCGGCAGCGAGATTTCCAACATGAGCAATGCCATGTACGAGAACGGCCAGCTCACCGAGTTGGGCCGTATTGCGCAGGAGGCCTTCCAGGGCGCTTATAACATCGATCCTGTTGAGTTCTCAGCTCTTCAAGATGCCTATGCGTACAACTCGTACTATGCGGTGACCGAGGCGTGGCTCAAGAGTGGCCTGGGCATTGATATTTCGGGCCGTGCCGATTGCGTTAAGGGCATGGTGTGGAGCATCACCAACATGTGCGGCACCGGTGGCTGCAGGGACTTCTTCCGTTGGGCGAATCTCTCCAACGATATGTCCGACCACGAGTTTGTGACGGCGCTTTCCAACAGTGTGGTCAATAACGTGGCGACCAAGTATTCGAGCCAGCCCCAGTATCATGAGGGCTGGAAGAACCGCTACCGCAATGAGCTGAAGGACTGCTTGGTTTATATCGCCGAGGACGAGGCCGCTGCGACGCCCGTGCAGCCCGAACCTACGCCGGCGCCCTCGCCGACGCCTGATTCGAATGACGACTCGAGCGACGATGCCAACGATGACAGGATGGATGCGCCCTCGACCGGTGCTGACGGTGATGGCTCTGCTGGTGGCACTACCAACAACGGCTCTACCTCGAACGGTTCCGATTCAAACGGCTCTGCTGCGGGCGATTCGTCTTCAAGCTCTGCCGGCAATACGGACAGCGACGCTTCTGGTTCGACCGGCGCTGGCACCTCTAACTCATCCACCGGCTCGAGCGATTCGTCCGTTGGCACCGGCTCTAACAACGGCTCCGGCTCTGACGCAACCCCTGGTTCCGATGCTTCCAAGGATGACTCGAATAAGGCGCCGGACGTTCCCGTTGCTTCGCCGGACAAGAAGCCTTCTTTCTCCGAGCAGCTTGGCTCTACGCTGGGCTCTTCGCTGATGGCTGGCGTCAATAACGGCTCGACCCAGAACAAGGGCAACTCTGATCAGGTTTCCACGGAAAAGATCGAAGCCGCAAAGGGCGACTCCAAGGACAAGGCTTCCGAGAAGACCGAATCCGATAAGGGTTCTAGCTCTGAGGAGAAGAGCGACAAGTCCGAACAGAAGAAGGACGAGGATAAGAAGTCTGAATCTGAGGAGAAGGACAAGAGCAAGGCCGAGGGCGAAAAGAAACAGTCCGAAGACGACGACAAGAGCGGTGCTGACAACCAGGTCCAAGAGCAAAATGACTCCAAAACGGTGACCACCACGACCACGACGACTACAACTACCAAGTCCTCGGGCGGCAACATGCCCAAGACGGGCGATCTGATTGTGATGGCGAGCCTTGCCAGCGCGAGCTTGGCCACACTGGGCGCTACGTCTATCGTAAGTGGTAAGCATAAGCTCGATCAGCAGAAGAAGGCTTCTGGGGAGGACGGCTCGGAGGAGTAATCTTCTAGATCGTTTTCTATAAGAGTTTGAGACGGGGTCCGGTGCGGCGGCATCGGGCCCCGTTTTTGTTGTGCAACGATTTGTTATGCCCCCTCGGGGGTCTGTTGCTACCGTTGCCCGAAACGTTTGCATGTCGATATTGTTGCGCTCTACCCGCTCGCTACAATGGGCATCGTGCTGCGTTAGAAGGAGAGTTTACGGTGTCTGAACAGGCGAATTATGGTGTTGCTCATGCGTTTGGCGCACGGTTGCTCAGTTATGCGGATAACGCAGCTCTGCCGGTTGATGTACACGACTTTTCCGATGCAATCAATCGGTGTTTACTCGTCGATAAGACTATGTTTATTGCCGATATATTGGACAGCGAAGCGCCTGTTGCGCTTTGTTGTCGGCCCAAGGGTTTTGGCAAGAGCATGAACCTATCGATGCTCAAATGCTATTTGGAACGACCTGATCACCGGCGGCCGGACCGAAGTCCGTTCGTCGGCACCCAGATTTGGCAGGCGGGTGGCGGTCGCTATCGTGATGAGTACGCGCGCTATCCGGTCATCATGCTCGACTTTTCAGCTGCCGCTGTGAGGCGCGACGCTGATGCTGCGGCGGCTATTCGCAGCGCTGTCGCGAACGAGTGCGCCCGATTGCTGCCGCTGCTTGCCGCACCTGATCTGTCAAGACGTGAAGTCCGTCTTATCGAGAGGGCGGCGCGTGGGGTGGCCAGCGATAAGGAGATCGATGCGGCGCTTGGCGTGCTTATTAAACTGCTCCAGACAGCTTTCGATGAGCAGGTTGTTCTTCTGATAGACGACTACGACGCGGTATGTCCAAAGCGTTTGGACGCTAAGGACGACGGTAACGTGGATTCCCTAGAGTCGCTCAGCCGAATGTTGTTCGACACCATTGCTGACGCCGGCGACTCGTTGCGATTGACCTGTCTGATGGGCGAGTGCTCCGGTCCTGCCGAGTTTGCGTTGTCCCAGCGTGGGGTTTCCTATCGGTCGGCGACGCCGCTGTCGAGTTGGTGTGATCGATGGTTCGGTTTTTCGGACGACGAAGTCCGGGTGCTGTTGGATTGCATCGGTCGCAACGGCTGTCTGGATGACGCGCGTGAGTGGCTCGAGGGCTATCTGCTTGGTGGTTTTTATTGCTCGAGCCCGGAGCGCGTGGTGGACTACGCACAGCGCGGTTGCGTCGCGCCTGTTCGGGCAGATCTGTATGGTTACGCCGACCGTCTGAGCGCATGCGTCGGCGACTGGAATCTCATGCGCCTGTCCGCATTGTTCGATTTGCTTGAGCCGCATGGGTTTATTGAGGCGCCAGTGCATGTGCATGCCGAGGAGGCCGATGCCGCCAAGCCCGAAGATATCTGGACAGCGCTGTATCTGTCTGGATTTCTTACGACGGATATGACGGGGCATTCGGAGGACAGCGCGTGCCTTCGTACCCTGCGTCTGCCCAACAACGAAGTGCGTCAGGCGCTCCGTCTTGTAATTCTGGAGTGGTTTGAGTGCGCCGTTGAGGACGTTGGAGTTATCGACTCGTTCCATGACGGGCTGTGTCGAGGAGACGAGGACACCGTAAAGCAAGCTTTGAGCTGTGCTATCGGCGATCTGGGCATCGATGTGGGCCAATCAGATGTGCCGACAGCCTATCATCTGGCGCTTCAGGGGCTCTGCTTTGGACTGCCCGGCTATTGCAATCCCAGCTCCAAGCGAAGTGGCGTCTCGGATCGCTGGGATATCCAGGTGATTCCCACCGGTCGGGTGTTTGACGTGGCCGACACGCTCGGCATGCTCGATGAGCGACCGCTCATTACGATCAACATGTTGTACGACCCTGGCGTCGATGCCCTGGGCCTGGAACTGTTGGCGGTTCAGGCGCTGCTCGACATAGAGCGCGACGGCATCGATGATATCCGCGTGCCGCGCCCCGCCGTCGGGCGCATGCGTTGGGGCTTTGGTTTTGACGGTCAGCGTGTGTCCGTGGTGTGCCAACGACTGTAGCGGCGGGCGAAAGCCCTTTACTGTTCTGCGTCCTTCATGGGCGGCATGGGCTTCCAGTTGGGATCCTTAACGATCTTGCGGGCGTCCTTCATGCCACGGCGCAGCGCCGGAATGCCGGTCTTAAAGCACTTGTCGACCGCAGCCAGGCGAATGAATTCCTTGCAGAAGGTTGCGGCATTGCCCAGACGGAACAGAATGGGGTGGTAATCGCCGTAGGTCTGCATGTAGCGGGCCAAAAAGCCTCGGTTGCGCATGATGTAGTAGCGGTTGGTGTCGCTCGTGGAGTTGAGCTGTCGTTTGCCGGCGATGTCCCAGTTAGAGACGGCGCGGGCGCGCTTGAGGACCACGTCGGCGACAACGGCAGCGGGGAAATGCTGGCTGGCAATATAGCCGTAGCAGGCATCGTCGCCGTAGATGAAAAAGCGCGCGTCGGGTAAGCCGATCTTGTCGACTACGCGACGCGAGAACAGGCCGCCCTCAAAGCACAACTGGTTCATAGGACGATAGCCCTCGGGGCCCAAGTCCCACTTGGCGATGGGGTTGGGAATGCCGAGCGAAAGGATGAGCTGGTACTGCCAAAAGAAGGCGCCGCCGTCAAAGTCCAGACGCGAACCTTGGATGACATCGTAGCGGTCCGTCCACTTGGCCAGGCGCTCGATGCCCTCCGGGATAACGAGCACGTCGTCGTCCATCACCCAGAACCACTGGGCGCCCAGGTCGTAGGCGCATTTGGTGCCGGCGGAGAAGCCACCCGCGCCGCCGCCGTTTTTGAGCTGCGGCGCGTAGATAACGCGGTCGGTGCCGCCTCGTGCATCGGGCTGATCGGTGTCGATGCCCCACAGGTTGGCCAAGCGCTCGTTAAATGCGGTGCACATGGCCTCGGTCTCGCGCGAATTCTCGTTATCGACGATCACGATGCGCCAAGGTGTTGCCGTGAGCTCGGTCATGGAGTCGAATAGGTTAGCCAAGAGCTCCTGGCGCTTGTACGTAACGACAACGATGGCGAGCTTGTCGATGGGGGTGGGAAGGGTGGAAGTCATGGGGAATATATCCTTTCACGCGCGGCGGGCGAGCGCTGCGCGGAAGCTATCGAATACGTCCGTAGGACGGCACCTATTGTAAAGGGTCGCTGCGCCATGTTGGCAAGGTTTGAATAAAACGCAGGAACCTGCCATGGGCGAGGTGACTGCTATGCGTAACATTGATGTGCTGATTGCTGCTTGAGAGTACGAGCGTTTCAGCGACCGCGACCAAGCGCAGCGCTTCGATGGATATGTTGCGTGCGGCTTTGGGCTGTATGACGTCCTTTCGTACCGGTTTGCCTCTGCGGGCTCCATAGATTATATAAACGCCCGCTGGCGCGCTGACCCTTTGATACCATGAAACGACAGGTATTTCCTAAGGAGCACATTTGTCTACTAACGCCTCTGGCAGCCCCGTTCTGTCGCTGCTTATTCCCATTTACAATGTTCAGCGCTACCTGCGCGAGTGTCTCGATTCCGCCCTGGCGCAGACGCTCAAGGATATTGAGATCATCTGCATTAACGACGGGTCGACCGACAACTCGCCGGCGATTATCCGCGAGTATATGGAGCGCGATGGGCGCGTCAAGATGATCGACAAGGCCAACAGCGGCTACGGCGACTCGATGAACCACGGTCTGGAGATGGCGCGTGGCAAGTACGTTGGCATCTTGGAGTCCGATGACTTTATGGCGCCCGACGCACTCCAAAAGCTTGTCTCGGCCGCCGATACCAATAATGCCGACTTTGCGAAGGCGAACTTTGATTTCTACTGGTCTAAGCCCGAGGAGCGCCGTTCGCTGCACGAGATGTTTAAGGCAAGGGATTGTGGCAAACCGGTGCATCCCAGCAATACGACGCAGTTCTTTAAGCAAAAACCGTCGATTTGGTCGGCCGTGTACCGTCGTGATTTTCTTGAGCGCAACGGTATCAAGTTCCTGCCGACTCCGGGGGCATCCTTTCAGGACACGTCATTTGCCTTTAAGGTGATCGCGTGCGCCGATAAGGCTGTTTACCTGCATGATGCCGTGTTGTCGTATCGCCAGGACAACGAGAATTCCTCGGTCAATTCTTCGGCTAAGGTCTTTTGCGTCAATACCGAGTATGCCGAGATTGAGCGTTGGATTCGAGAGGATTATGCCCGCGACCACGCAAGTGATGACGTCGCGCGCATGCTCAAGTTCAATCAACTCATTAAGTACGATTCGTACATGTGGAACTATGTGCGCCTAGCGCCTAAGTTCTATAAGGAGTTCCTGGTGCAGATGGCTAAGGAATTTCAGGCGGCCTTGGACGCGGGGGAGTTTTCGCTTGACGACCTCAAGCCGTGGAAGCGCGCGAATCTCGCTGCCATTCTCAAAGATCCTGAGGGCTGGGTTGACGAGCATCCGAGTTTTGCGACGGATGGTGCCTTGGGGCGCGCTAAGTATTACGCCTCGGTTGGAGGCCCTGGCGTGGTCGCCGCCTTCCTCATCGAATCGCTGAGGGGGTAGGTCGGCATGGGAGAGGCCTCGTGTCCTAAAGCTACCATTGTCGTCCCCGTTTATAACTCTGTGCGTTCCATTCAGCGATGCCTCGATTCGCTGTTGGCCCAGTCCGAGCGCTCGATTCAGGTTGTCTGCGTCAACGACGGTTCGACCGATGATTCGTTGGACGTGTTGCGCCAGATCGCACAGGCCGACGATCGCGTGCTGGTGATTGACCAGGAAAACGCGGGCGTCTCGTGTGCTCGAAATGCCGGTATCGATGCCGCCGAGGGCGAGACCGTCTTTTTTGTGGACGCCGACGATTACATCGATGTCCAGACGGTCGAGCGCGTGCTGCATGCCATGGAGTCTGCAGATGCCGAGGCCGCCGTTTTTGGCGGCGTCTGTGAACCAGCCGATGCTGCCCCCAAACGCGTCCAGCAACTCATGAGCCCCAAAGCCGGTACCTTCGGCGCCCGTGATCCCCAACTGCTGTTCCATTCGAATGCGCAGCCCTATGCCTGCCGTGCGGCTTTTTCGCGCGAGCTGCTCAATCGCGAAGGCATTCGCTTCGCCCCCGGTTTGGCTTTGGGCGAGGACGTCGTCTTCCAATTCGCGGCTTATGCGCTTGCCCGCAAGACCGTCGTCATGTCGGACAAGTTCTACCACTACGTGATGGAGAGCGAATCGGCGACGCACGAGTTCAACAGTGCCGAGGCTCGCGCCAAAAAGCTTGACGCCCACATGAGAATGCTCGAGGAGGTCTTGGAGGACTGGGCGACCTACGGTCTTTTGGACCTGTGTCCCGGTGAGCTGATAACTTGGTTTTTGGACCTCATTGTGTTCGACCTGGCGCGCTTGGATGCCGATGACTTCCATCGCGTGGCGGCTCGCGTCAGCATGGACCTCATGACGTTTTTGGGAACGGAGTGGGCGGATATGCCTGCTAAGGGCGCCGTTCGCCGTGTTGCCCACAAGCTCGTTGCGGCGACCGCGGGCGTTTCGATGGCAGACGCCACGCTGTTCTATCTTTCGACTCGCGGTCTCAAAGCCTGCCTGGAGCGCTTTCTCTAATTCCAAGCGCTGCCGCCCGCCGCAACTCGGCTGCTAAAATAACCCTGTTACACGCTATTCAACAGGAGGTTCTCTTGCAGAACTCTGATACCCCTAAAGTTTCACTGCTTGTCCCCATTTGCAATGTCGAGCGCTACCTGCGCGAGTGCCTCGATTCCGCCGTGGCGCAGACGCTCAAGGACATCGAGATCATCTGCATCAATGACGGCTCCACCGATAGCTCGCCGGATATCATCCGCGAGTACATGGAGCGCGACCCCCGTGTAAAGATGATCGACAAGGCCAACAGCGGCTACGGCGACTCGATGAACCGCGGCCTGGAGATGGCGCGCGGCGAGTACGTGGGCATCCTTGAGTCCGATGACTTTATGTTTGAGTATTCGCTCCAAAAACTGGTCGCCAAGGCCGATGCTGAACATGCCGATGTGGTAAAGGGCGACTTTTACCTGTATTGGTCCACGCCCAACGAGCGCCGTGAGCTGTTTGGGATCATCGACGAGCATATGACGGGCGCCGCGTATCGCCCTGTCGATCGCCCGGGCATCTTCTACCGCAAGCCCTCCATTTGGTCGGCTATCTATCGGCGCGAGTTCCTCAACGACAATCAGATTCGGTTCCTTCCCACGCCGGGTGCTTCGTATCAGGACGCGGGTTTTAACTTTAAGGTCTGGGCATGCGCCGAGCGTGCCGCGTTTATCGCGGACCCCATTTTGTGCTATCGCCAAGACAACGAGAAGAGCTCCGTTAATTCGCCCAACAAGGTGTTTTGCGTGTGCGACGAATATGCCGAGATGCAGCGCTTTTTGGACGAGCGTCCCGAGCTTAAGGCTCAGCTTCAGGGCATTTTAATGCGCATGAAGGTCGATACGTACCGTTGGAATGATGAACGCCTGGTCGATGAACTGCGTGAGCAGTTTTGGGAGAAGGCCTCTCCCGAGCTCAAGGCCGACTGGGATGCCGGTCGCTTTGACCTGTCGCTGTTCGATCCGCGTGGCGAGACCGACTTGCGCCTGATGGTCAAGTCGCCCCGCGCCTATATCGATTCGCGCTTTGGCTTTAAAAAGCCGGGCAAGCTCAATACGTTTAAGCACTACTTTAAGATCGGCGGCCTGCCGCTTGTCTGGCGCGTGCTGACGTATCAGCGCACCTACGGCGACAACCCGCATCCCGACGACGTGCCGGCCGCACAGTAGGAGCGAGTGACTATGGCTACCCCCAAGATTTCCGTTGTCGTTCCCATCTATAACGTGGAGGAGTGCCTAGCCTGGTGCCTGGACTCCCTGCTTGCGCAGGACATGCCCGATTGGGAAGGCGTGCTGGTCAACGATGGCTCGCCGGACGGCTCGCGCGATATCGCTGCTGCCTATTGCGAAAAGGATGCACGCTTTACGCTGGTCGATAAGGAGAACGGCGGCCTGTCGAGTGCGCGTAATGCGGGCATTGCTGCGTCCACGGCGCCTATCGTCGCGTTCTTGGATTCCGACGACCGCTTTACGCCCGATGCGTGCCGCGTGATCGTCGATGCCTTTGAACGCGAGGATTGCGACGTGTTGACCTTTGGCGCGAATCCGTATCCGCTGGAGGCGGGGTATCCGTGGCTTAACTATGTGCTGAGCCCACGCGATGTGTCGTTTGAGGGCTTTAGCTCCGACTTACTGTTTAAGGAGGCGTCTCGCCCCTTTGCATGGCGCACCGCCTGCAAACGTGAGTTTTTGCTGGGCAACGGGATCGTGTTCGACGAAACCGTTAAGTATGGCGAGGACCAGGTCTTTGATTTTGCCGTGTACGGTCGTTCGCGCAAGACCGCACTTATCTCGAACAAGCTGTATGACTACCGCGTGGCGCGCAAGGGTTCGCTCATGGACACCATGCGCTACGATGACGAGACGCGACTGCTGGAGCATGTGAAGATTTACTCTGCGGTGCTGGCTGACTGGCAGCGCGACGGTCTCGATGCCCAACATGCCGATGACCTGGCATATTTCCTGTGCGATCTGGTGCTGTACGATGCGCTCAGGTTGCTGGGTTCGGACTGTGGCAAGGTGTTTGCTGCCGTTGCCACGGTACTTGCCGGTTCTGCCGTGGGCAGCGATGCTGCGCTCGCACAATGCGCTCCTTCTGTTGCTGCTATGGTGCGTACGGCGCTTACTGGCAAGGCTCCCAATGCCCGTGCATGCAAAAAGCTCATGTTCGATTACGACGTCTTGAGGTTTGGGCGCCTGGGTGCCTGCAAACGCATGGCAGCGAACGCCCTGGGAAAGCGAGAAGTGTAAATGAGTATCAAGCGTTTGGCGCTTTGCCGCAGCCAGGGCCGTCTGTTTGTGCTGCTTCGTTTTGCCGGTCAGGATGTCGCCGCGCTTATTGAGCGGGAGGGTTCTCAATCGTTTGCCCATGCGACGACGAGTGGTTCTTGTGTGCCGTCGCTGGTGCTCCCGGTCGATCATGGCCGTGTGCTGGCGCTTTGCCCTTCCGTTTCCGATTACGAGCGCGAGCTCGCCGTCTTGGTGCTTCCGTTTTTGGATGGCTCGTCGATGGATGTCGTTTTTGCATCCGGTTGCCAAAGGTTGGGCTCCATTCGCCTCGATAGCCGCGTGGCCAAGCTGGAATCCAAGACTAACTACAAAGCAAAGCCTGCGCTGTGTGCGCTTATCCGCGATGCGCAGCGTGGCGAACACTGCGGCCGCTACGAGATCGATGCCATTCGCTATTTACCGGCAGACGCCGGCGCGGTGTGGCGCTATGAGGTCACCTGGGCGGGAGACCCCCAGTGCGCACCTGAGTTCCAGATCTTCGATACGCATATGAATGCCATCGATGTTACCGTGCATGTGTTCGAATCGCAGGTCAATGTGCCGCAGCGCAACGGTTGCCGTGTCAATAAAACGTATCTGAGCGTTGAGATGCCTCAGGATATACGGGATTATGTCGCGATTGCGAGTGATCCCACAGAGCAGATTCAGAGCGGTTTTTGCGCCATGGATGGTCGCCTGTACAACGGCATGGTCGACGACAGTTGGAACCGCATGAAGGACGCGCGTGCAGACGACGCAGCTTATCGACGTTGGTTTGAGCAGCATCGCGCAAAGCCGGGCGATTTGGCGTGCCAGCGTGTCGCTTCGGCGACCTTTGCCTATAGGCCGCTCGTGAGCATTGTGGTGCCGTGCTACAAGACTGATCGGGTCTACCTGCGCGAGCTGCTGGACTCGGTGCTAGCCCAGAGCTATGACAACTGGGAACTGCTCCTTATGGACGCCTCGCCTGAATGGGATGCGGTGGCCAATCTTGCGGCGGATGCCAATGATGGGCGTATCCGTCGCATCGAGCTTTCCGGCAATGGCGGCATTGTGGTCAACACCAACGCAGGTATCGAGCAGGCGACGGGCGTCTACATCGCGTTCTTGGACCACGATGACATCCTGGAACCGGACGCGTTATTCCGCTATGTTGCCGCGTTGAATAAGGCTGCCGAGGATGAGCGTCCCCAGGTCCTGTTCTGCGACGAGGACATGTTCCAGAAAACGGGGGAGTGGGGCCAGCCGGTCTTTAAGACCAAACTCAACGTCGATCTGCTCTATAGCCATAACTGCGTGACGCATTTCCTTATGGTGGAGAAGGCGCTCATCGACCGTATTGGCATGTCGCCGGAAGACGTCGCGGGCGCCCAGGATTACGACCTGACGCTCCGCTGCCTTGCAGTCGGCGCGCGCTTTGAGCACGTTGCGCATGTGCTGTATCACTGGCGCGTGCATCCTGGATCGACCGCCAATGGCTCTGCCGATAGCAAGCCGTATGCTATTGAAGCCGGGCGCCTTGCGCTTCAGCGCCACTTTAACGCGCTGGGCATTTGCGGAACGGTCGAGGAGACCGAGACGCCGTTTATCTATCGCATGCGCTATGCGCTGCCGGAGTCTGCGCCGCTGGTGAGCATAGTGATTCCCACCAAGGATCACGTTGAGACGCTCGATGCCTGTGTAATGTCGATCGCCCAGAAAGCCACGTATGCCAACTACGAGATCGTCTTGGTGGAGAACAACAGCGAAGCCCCGGAGACGTTTGCGTATTACGAAACCCTGCCAGAGCGCGTGGCTGCAGCATCCGAAGGCAAGGGCATCGCGCGCGTTGTGTACTGGCCGGGCGAGTTCAATTACTCCCAGATCATCAACTTTGGCGTTGAGCATGCCGAGGGCGATTACCTGCTGCTGCTGAATAACGATACCGAGGTCATAAGCCCCGGCTTTATCGAAGAGATGATGGGCTATCTGCAGCGTTCCGATGCGGGCGTGGTGGGCGCCAAGCTCTACTTTGCCGATCATATGGTGCAGCATGCCGGCATTTTGGTTGGCGTGCGTGGCGCACTTGCCCATGCCAACCAGGACTTCTCGGCGAAGCGTGAGGGCTATCTTGCCCGTGCTGTGCGTCCCGGCAACTTTAGCGCCGTAACGGGTGCCTGCCAGATGGTCCGTCGCGACGTATTTGAGCAGGTCGGCGGCTATAATGAGGAATTCGCCGTAGGTTTTAACGACGCAGACTTTTGCCTGCGCGTGTGGGAGGCGGGCTACCGCACCATCTTTACGCCCTATGCCGAGCTGTACCACTACGAGTTCACCTCGCGCGGCAGGGAAGAGGCCAACGAGGAAAAGCTGCGCCGCTGGAAACGCGAGCAAGCACTGTTCATGCAGCGCTGGCCTGAGTTCTTCTTGACGGGCGATCCATGGTTGGGGCCGAACTTATCCGCTGAGAGCGAGTATTTCTCGGTCTAAGTCAATGGTTTTTAGGAGTCCCTAACTTTCTTTCGCTATGAGCTTGGAAGAAAACAATGTTGGACTACTTATTAAGACAAATTACGAAAGATCGATACTTTCGCGATAAGTTTATACAAGCTTATACAGCTCGATATTATTCGATATAGTCTGCGACAATTATTGAAACGATGATTGACTGTTAATCGATCCCTAGAAAGGTAAACAAGTAGAGGCGGCTCTCTCTATGGGCGATAGCTTTGTCGCGACTGGTTTGACCATAGAGGACGATCTGCTGTCGAGAGCCGCTAAGGCCACTAAGGGCTATGCCTATCTGGTGCAACTGGTCGGTTACTCCATTTGGCAGCGCGCCAACTTGCATCGCGTCAAAAGTGCCAACGTGAGCGAGCGCGATGTTATCGAGGGCATTGCGCTGGCAGAGGCTCGTTTTCACGATGTTGTTCACGAGCCCGCGATTTCTGGACTGGGACTCAACGATATCAAATACCTTTTGGCCATGTGCGAGGATAAGCAGCAGTCCAAATCATCTGAGATTGCTAAACGCATGGGTAAAAAGACCAATGAGGTCAGCTCTATTAGGGCTAAGCTGCTTCAAAGAGAGGTTATTCAAGCTCCGCAGAGGGGCTACGTGCAGTTTGCCGTGCCAGACCTAGATATCTATCTGCGAGAGAACGCTGCGGAGATTCTCGAGCGGTTCTAAATCGAGGCATGAATAGCCGCCGGTTAACTGCCCTTGTCGACTTGGCTCGCGTCCCCCAATCTAGTAGACTCTGAACCGTTGCTAGATTAGGGGGATTTTCCATGAAACGCTCCATGAAACGAGTTTCCGGGGCCGTTCGGATGCCGTGGCGCAGCAGGGACTTGAGCTTCTCGGCGAACACCTGCTCTTTCGAGTTCGCAAGCAGGCAGACGCCCTCCTGCCGGTGTGCCACGTCGAACCACAGCTCGTCCTGCTCCATCGCGGCGCTCGCGTGGACCCCCAGGTCGAGCTTCGTGTCGAACGTGCTGCGCCCGTCGCTGACCTTGAGGTTGACGCGCCTGCCCTTGTAGTCCTGCTGCGACAGCTCCTCTATCTCGCCGGCGATGCGGACGGTTACGCCGTCGCCGAGGTTCGAGAGGGCGGACACAAAGGAGCGAATGGAGGCGTCGGTCATCGGGTACCGCACGAAGTCGAGGTCTATGTCCTGGGTTGCGCGGCGCCCGCTCCCCGACAGCGCGCACATCAGGACCCCTCCCTTGACCGTCACTCGGTCGCGCATGCCGGATGCCGCCAGCTTCGAGAGGATCACGTCCTGGCAGACGCGCGCGGTCGCGTTGAGGCAGGAGTAGCCCTCCTCGCGCTCGTAGCGCGCCCTCATCTCGTTCAGGTCCATCAGAATACCTCCTCCATGGCGCGCTCGAGGTGTGCCTCGCCGTGCGGGATTGCCTCCGCGTAGTCCTGCAGCCTGTATATGTCCAGCCGCTCCGACCGCCTGCGGAACGAGGCGACGGCCTCCCGGTAGAGGTCGTAGGGCAGCTTGTTGCGCGAGCGCATGAGCTCGAGGAGCATGCGCTCGGGGTCGTAAGCGGCAAGCTCGGTCCCGTCCACCGAGACGGTCGACCTCCCGACGCCCAGCCATCCCTCCGGGATGAAGTGCTGGCGCACGGCGGCGTCGCGTATCTTGGTCCCACCGCGCTTCGTGGCCAGGTCGATCCGGTCGGGGGGCGCGGTCACGAGCCCGTGGGCGTAGAGCGCGGTCTGCCCGGTCAGGATGCCCCCGGGTAGCGCTTCGCGATCACGGCGAGGGCGTCCTCGTCCCGGTTGGTCGAGTACATCCCTCGGCCGACGGGGTGGAGCGTCCCTTCCGACACCGCCTTGCGAACGCGGTACCTGCTCCCGAGTTCAGCCAGCGCCTCCCGGTAGGTGATCACCATGCCGACCTCCCCTCGAAAGCCATATAAGCCTACATCTGATGACAATTGTAGGCTTATATGGCTTTTCATGGAACGACTCATTGCGGCACCTCCCTCGCCATGACGGTGCCTTACTTTGATGACCCTTTCCTCGTTTGCATCTGCTATATGAAGGAACGTCGATTCTGGTGCTCGGGCGAAGGCGCTACGCGATGAAATTCTCCACCAGCGTAACCATGGAGTCTTTCTCGCTTGGGTCAGAGAGGGCAATCATGAGCGTCATGGCCGCGAGCGCGTTGCCCTCCACGCGGAGTCTCTCTCCGTCTCTGAGAACTCCGTTCTTATCGAGGAAGTGAATGAAGAGCGCCGCTGCAGAGCGCTTGTTGCCATCCAAGAATGGATGGTCCTTCACTACGAGGTAGAGAAGGTTGGCGGCCTTTGCTTGAACGGAGGGATATAGGTCTTGGTCGCCAAAGCCCTGATAGAGGGCGCTGATGATTCCGGCGAACTGGTTGTCCCGCTCTCGTCCGAACAGAGTGGACGACGAGTAGAACGGTAGGCTGCGGACGACTTCGAGGGCTTCGGTGTAACCGAGCTCCCAGTTGGGCTCGTTGCCCTGGGGCGCCTTCATCCTTCCCGTGTCGTATTCATCGAGCAGAGTCAGGCTCGGAAGGTACTTCTGTAGAATTTCTGCCGCACCGGAGAGTTCCGGAGTACTCGACCTCTCGAGGACCTTGAAGACCGTTCCGAGCGCCTCGAGTCTCTTTTGGTTGATGGAGTATCCCTGGAGTAGATGCTGCTTGAGCACGCCATTTGCCCACCGGCGGAAGTACACGCCCTGCTGAGACTTCACGCGGTAGCCAACCGAGATGATCATGTCGAGGTTGTAGTGCTCGACCTGACGTTTGACCGTTCTTGTTCCCTCTAAGCGAACTATTTCAAAAAATGAAATAGTTCGAATTCCGGCAAGCTCTTCCTTTGCTGCGGAATGAATGTGCTTGGAGATAGTCGGCACTCCGCGCCCGAACAACGTCGCCATCTGCTGCTGGGTTAGCCAGACCGTATCGCCGTCGACGCGCACGTCAAGGTGGACTGCGTGGTCGGGGTCCTCGTACAAAGCGATCTGCTGGCTTGCGTTGGAATTGTCCATGATGTATGCCCCTTCGGTTTAGTCGACATGCTATGATCCGCACGCCGGAGGACGAGTGGTTTCAACATGCCGGTATTACGTAGCATCAACCAGCATCCCGCCGGTCAGCCGGCGTCGCGTGCACCGGCTAAGCCAGGGTCGGGGCAGCGGGGATCCGCGGCGTCGGCGCTTCGTACCATTGGGGGCCTCCGAAGCGACTTTCACCCTGTCTTGGTAAAGATAGTGTACCACAAAACACGAACATGCGTACGTATTTCTGTTTTAATTTTAGCTGGACGCGGCGGTGTGTCGTCCTCTGCCTTGCTCTCCGAAGCCAGCTGTATTCCGGGCCGCGGTTCTACAAGGCAGGGGGTAGTCTGATGGATAGGATCATCCTTCTCCTACTTCTCTTGACCTTCCTGGTCATCCTGAGCAAATAGCGGGCTCTAGGCCCGTAATATGACGACAGCCGCTCCTGCCGAGGCGGCTGTCGCACGGCGCGCGTGCGCCAATTAGCTAAAAACGGCGGAGGGCACTTGTCAGTGGTAGCGTAAAAGTGAACACTTGTGTCGAGTTTTATCGTAGCGAATACACCGGATGACGACGTTTCCGAAGTCGTCGGAGCATTCCGCGAGCCATCTTGCGGCCGCGATCTCCATGCACTGGCGGGAGCCGGCGGGATCCTCTTCGGGAAGGCCCTTGTCGATTCCCTCGCAGGCGGCGACGTCGGTGAGCACCACGTCGTCTCCGTCCCTGGTAACCAGATCGATCGAGATTCCCTCCTCGGGGGACCAGGCCTTGTCGAAGACATCGTACCTGCGACGCTCGACGAATACGGCTGCTGCCTCGATTGCGCGTTCCTGCAATTTGCTAGTCATGATCGCCCCATTTCGGTTTCGGGTTGGGCCCTCTGCCCAACGCCTTGTGGCACGAGGGGCGCAGGGGATCCGTCATCGCGCAAGGGAGAAAGCGAAATCGACGTGGAAAGCGATCGCCGAGGCCAGTTTTCGAAAAGTTTTCCAACCTTTGATCCAAACATCGTGGAGAAGAGTTTTCGAAAAGTGTCGCGGACTTTGCGCTGGTGGCGGGCTCTCTGCGTTACTGACGTGACTGAAGATGGTGCAGGGGGTTCTGGCCGAAAGGGGCGTCCTTGGCGAACTCTGGAGCGCAGAATGGATGCTAGCGACTCGTTCTGGCAGCCGGTGGTGAGACGCTCGACAACGTCTTGTAATTCCAGAAGGATATGCGGATGCAGCGTGTTGGACGATCGTTTCTCATCGCAGGGCTTGCCGCAGGCTGGACAGGGGATTTCTTGCTCCTTGGCAAGTTTCGGATCGATGCGAGGAAATCGATGCGAGCGTTGGCATTAGAATACGTGAATCTGCCCTAGATTGGGGTCAGCGAGCCATCTATCCGCCTGTACGAGCTGGATAGACGGCAGCCAGCGATGAGATGCTCGGGCACATCGCCGAGGTCATCGGAGTTGACCCCCAGGCATTTATCGAGGTGGAGCTCGGCAGCGTTCTGAATATCCTCGAGATTCTCTTCAGGTTCGAAGATGCATACGGGCTCATTCCGTTGGAGGACGGCAAGCTTGATGTCGACCGCATGTACGGTCATGCCTCGAAACTGGTCACCTCTATTGAAGATGAGCAGACATGAGGCGCCGGCTTAAAGATGAGTAGATTGCTCGTAGTGAATATGATGCTTGGCACAGCCGTGTCGAGTAATAGTGTTTTCGGGGTATGGGGTTTGCGATTGGTATAGTTGAGCAGTGGCTGTGCATCTGAAAATACAGACGCCAGCGAAAGCTATTGATCATTTGGGAATCGGAAAAGCTGATGGACGAGAATAGTCATTACAAGTCATTTCATTGTTGGGGCTGCCACAAAGGCTATTACAACGAAGAAGATTGCCAAGACATTTTATTTGGGATAGATTACTCCGATAGGCCAGAATGCCCAAAAGACGAGGATGACGAAGAAGAAATAGCTTCCTTTATTTGGTCTTGTGCCGGCTTCTTGTTACAAGGAGAGTGTAATTGCTTTGCATTGGCCCTTCGAGATATCTTTGGATATCCTCTCTACATAATGGAAACAGAAAACAAAATAGGGTTCCATGCATTTTGCAAAGTGAGCCGGAATCGGAAATCCTACTACATTGACGCTAGAGGCGCCACTACAAGCTTTGAGGAATTTATGACTGTTGCGCGTTTGTTTGTGGGCGATCAATACATCATGCGGCCAGCAACGACGGAAGATGTGGAAGAATGGGAAAGCGACGACGAATTCTATGAGTACGCATTCTCTTTCTCGAAAGTCTTCATTAGCGATCATAAGGAATACTACACAGTGTAGATCCCCGCTCTGTCTTTAGCGTAAACGCATTTATGTCGTCTTCGGTCTGGAAACCCAACGACAGAACGATTCCGTATTGCTCATCGGCATTCTGTTTCCCAGATCACGTATTTGGCTCGCCGTATTGGCGGAATGCCCCTGAGTCGTTTTATAGCGAATTATGGGCAAATAATCGGAAAAGTATCGAAATCAATGATTTTAGATTGCGATTCCGATAGTGGAATTTGGCGGATAAGCCATGGCTACAATCGTCTTGGCGCCATCCTTGAACTCATCGTGCGATCCCTTTTTCATCATGCTCCTATAGATGCGTTACTTTGCTGTCTGCCGGAGAAGCGAATGGTTCGCCTCCTTGGCTCTGGGCAGTTAAGGAGACGGGTGCTTTCTTGCGCACTCCTTCGATGATACCTTTCGCCAGCTGCCATGATGGTCTCAGCCAACAAGGAATGCGCCCGGGCGCCCACCTGATTCTTTGTTTGGCGACGATCCTGTCGGGTGGGCGCTTGGGTGGTTGGGGTGATCATCCATGACGCAAGCGAACCCGTATCGCGGGCTCGTCTCGTCGTTTTCGCCCGACGATTTCGATCCGTTCAATGTGTTCGGCTGAAATTGGAAATCAACCATGCAAAATTAAGAACATATGTTAATCAGTATCTTTCTGAAACCCCAAATTCAAAGAGAAAACTTGCCGGTCCGAATTAATCCGGGCAATCAGCGCCTCAATATCAAATGGCTGAGTACAATAGAGAACCAAAGATAGGAAGGCGTTAACGCTGCCGACCGTTTCCAAGCCGGAAAGGCGGCACCAAGAAGAAGAAAGCGCAATCAAGATGGATTCAAAATCAGCTACTTCCACTTCATTTAATTACACCTTGGCAAGCGTCGCCATGCTAAACTCCATTTTCAATATTAAAAATCGCGATCTTCTCGATTCTCTTATTCCGTTTGTAAAAACAGCAATACATAAGACCACTAAAATCGGAGATGAGGTAAAGCTCGAGGCCGTAACTAGCTATCTCAACACGACGTTTGGATTTGCGACCATTCCCCTTTCCGTGACAAGAACCTTGCTTAACCGCCTATCGCCCACTTTCCTTAAAAAAAGATTTGATACGTTTTATCTCAATACGGAGCTAGAGGCCGATATAGCGCGATTTGCTAAGAATGAAAACAAATACAAACAACACTGTGAGCAAGTCGGAAATGATTTGGCGTCATATCTACGTGATTGCACGGGAAATTTAAACGTGGATTCTGCTAAAGCGCTTGATTACTTACTCTTCTTTTTTGAGTCACACGGATTTAGCCTCGCGAAAAGTCCAAAATCAATTGCTCTTCTCCCCTCAAATAAGAAAAAGAGCTATGAGTATCAGGTTGGTCAGTTCATCCTTGATGAGATGGAGAAGGATTCATCAACATTTGGATTCATCCTTGAGATGCTTCAAGGATTCTTTCTTTCCCTCGCAATCTCACTGCACACCCAGAGCGGGGGCAATGGAAAGGAACGTTTCAAGCAAACTTGTTGCTATCTCGACATTAGAATCATTCTTGATGCTCTGAGGTGTAACGCGAAGGAAAGCAACGAGGCATCTCTCGAGTTAATCAAAATGCTCAAAGAGCAGGGAGCTAGAGTCTGCGTTTTCGAACATACCTTAGATGAGGTTGATGAGATTCTTTATGCTTATGAAAGATCCATTCACAATCCAAACGGCTATCAGAGGGTCCACACCCTTGAAGGGTTTGACCTAAATCACGTCAGCTGGAAAGATGTCAACCTATTCCGCAGCACCGTGCAGTTAAAGGTGAGTAACCTTGGAATAGCCGTGATGAAAAAGGAGCACTACGACGAAGCCAATCCACCAGTTATTGACGAAGCGGGACTACGCAATTATCTCGATCAGAACATATCCTATTCTCGTCCGATTGCCCTAGACAGGGACGTTGACAGCATCAGCACCATAGCTGCTCTCCGGAGACAGCTTGTGCCCAAATCAATTGAATCCTGTGGGCACATCTTCATAACACACAACACGCGTCTTGCCCATTTATCAGAACAATACTTGCAAGGAAACAATGATTTACGGAATGTCCCTTATATCATTGGTGAACCACAGTTCACGGCCCTATTATGGCTAAAGTGTTATCAGACTCATACTAATTATTCAAAAATAAAACTAATTCAGGATGCATTGTCCTCAACTGGTGTAACGGAAGAAGTTATGCAGGCTTTTTTCCATCAGGTCGAGCTGATGGAAAAAAGCGACGGTATTACCGAAGAAGAAGCTGCCGCTATGAAAGCCCATATGTTCAACATGCGAGAACTCATGTCTTTAACGAACGGGGACTCTGAACAAGTTGATTCGGATACAGTGCTATCCATCAGAAATCGACTCCAGGAGCAGTATGACGCAAGTACAAAAGAGGCCATCTCTGCCAACAAGAAGGCTCTTGAACAATTGGCCCACAAGCGGGAAGAAGAGAGAAACAGGGCATTTATCGAAATTAAGCGTGTTCAAGCTGAAACCAAGGTTAAGTATGAACGAAGACTTTCTATTGTCGCGGGCTTCATATTCATACCGCTTTGTATCGTCGCGGCGGCACTGTCAATCTGCGATAACTTTTCAACCGAAACGATTTCTCCGCAAACAATCTTCTTGGCTTTCCTCGCTGGTGCAGGGACACTTGATTTTTTCGTTTCCAAACATGGCCTCATCAAACAGTGCATCTCTCGCATTGCTCGAAAGATCAGCGACAAGAAAGTCGACAAGAAACGCTCGGAATATCGAAGAATATTCGGAGAATTCAACTGAAAGAGCTAGTCAACATGAATTGCGATCGGTTAATAACCCGTTCATCGTGAATATCTCCACGAACAATGAAGATAGACAGTTTTCCTTTCAGGAAACAGAGTTCTATGAGTTCGATTGTTTCTTATTTGACTCTTGGGATAAAAAGAGAAACGGGCATGATAAAAATAGTATTTCATGGGGGCATGCCAATGAATAGACAATGTATCTAGGCGCCGCCATAAACCATATCTTGTTGCACTCCTTTCCTTGGTAAATCTAGTCTTGACGCAATGGATGACGTATTCCTTTGTATGTTGCGGGAGTTGATGTATTTTGACTCCTGAATTCGGCCTCCTATTAAATCTGTTATTAAGCAGATGCGTTGTCTGCGTCAACGCGTATTCGCTAAAATGCACTTTTGATTAACTTTGGCTTGTTACGAGGATTTGGAATAGCTATGGGTCGGTTTAAAAGGGCGTTTGTCTTTATCATTGCGATGGGCGTGTCATTGGTTGTCGTAGCGACACCTTCTTTTGCTGACGAATCTTCGAGAGTTCTTGTTGAAAATTCTTGGCGCTTTCAAGATGGTCAGTCAATTACTCTTGAAGAAGACTCCGAAGATGCTGGAATTTCAGCGTATTCGCTCAGCAGGCTACCTGACGGTGTCACTGCTCAGGGTATCGATGTGAGCGAGCACCAGGGCAATATCAATTGGGATGCCGTTAAGGCGAGCGGTGTTGATTTCGCTATTCTCCGTGTTGGCTTTGGTGCGCCGTCTTTCGGGGGAAGAACTGATCATCAGTTCCAGCGTAATATCTCTGAGTGTGAGCGCTTGGGGATTCCGTACGGTATCTATCTTTATTCGTATGCGTGGGATGATGAACAGGCGGCAGATGAAGCGGCATTTGTTATTAACAATATTGCGGGCCACAGCCCACAGCTGCCTATCTACTACGACCTCGAGGATAATTCAATTATTGCTGACGGTCGCCAAGGAGGTATCGCCTCAAGGGCTTCGGTTTTTTGCAATCGGATTATAAATGCTGGCTATAAGGTCGGCATTTATGCCAACTTAAATTGGTTTAACAATATCCTGACCGACCCCGTGTTTAATTCGCCTTCATGGGACCATTGGATCGCACAATATAATTATCAGTGTGATTACGCGGGCAAGTATAGCTTTTGGCAGTATGCGAGTGATGGAAGCGTTGATGGAATCAGCGGTTCCGTTGATATGAACTATGCGTATGGTGCCATTGGAGTAATGTCTGATCAGGATAAAGCGGCCTGGGAAATTAATTCCTATTACGAAGTGCACTCTGCTCAGCTGGGCAATAAAGACGGAGGGATTGTCCACGAGGGCACTTATTCCTATTTAAAATGTGAACTTGGAAGAGTGTATTGGACTAAGAAGTCCGGTGCCCATTCTATTTACGGTTTATTTTTCCAAAAATGGTGCGATTTGGGGATGGAATCTTCTGAGCTAGGTCTTCCGGTTGGCGATGAAACGTCTAGCTCTTCCAATGGATCGGGCTCTGCCCAGGATTTTCAAAATGGGTCTTTACATTGGACTAATGAATACGGGTTCGTCTCCGTCCGCAGCGGCGCGATAAGGAGCGAGTACGTCAGGAGGGGCTGGCAG